>DATAHW010000030.1:0-33840 GCA_036262935.1 Gemmatimonadales bacterium
AGGAGAGAAGCGCGGAAGGTGGTGCGGCACCGGCACTGTCATCCCGAGCGGAGCGAGGGATCTTGTCCGGCCGAGTCCGAACCGCGGGTGAGCAGATCCCTCGCTTCGCTCGGGATGACAGTGCCCGTTCACGCGACGTTCCGTCCTTCCGTCCTTCCCTCCTTCCGTCCTTCCGCCCTTCCCCTCACACCATCTTCGGCCGCAGGAAGAACCGCAGCTCTCCCGCCCCGGGCGCGGGCTGGGCGAGGTCGATGCCCATCACGCCGCTCTTGGGAAAGTCGATCCGCAGCCCGGCGGGCGAGTCGGCCAGCAGCAGGGAGGCCAGCTCCTCCATCCAGGGCGAGTGGCCCACGAGCGCCACGATGGCGCCGGAGCCGGGCTCGCCGATGTCATCGGCCAGTCGGCTGAAGTCGGGGCTGGCGGCGAGCGGCTCGCACGGAATGGCGGGCGATAGCCCGAGCTCGCGCACCAGGATGTCCGCCGTCTCCGCGGCCCGGGCCCATGGGCTCGCCAGGACCATCGTAGGCACCAGCTCGAGCTTGCCCAATGCCCGACTCACCTTCCGCTGGATCTTGCGGCCCTTGTCGGTCAGCGGCCGGTCGCGGTCGTCGGGCCAGCGATCCGGATCACGCTCGCCAGCGTGCGCATGGCGGATCAGGAGCAGCAGCATTTCCACCCCCACAACAATTTTAGGTACTGTTCGGACCGCCCGACCGCCCGACCGCCCGACCGCCCCTAGTCTACTACCGTCCCATCTCCACGACCACGCTGTCGATCCACGCGATCACCGCGCGCCCCGGCTGCGCGTGGTGGTTGGCCTCGACCGAGAACGTCAGCACCCGACCGTCCTGCCGCTCGATGAAGCCCGACAACGTGTTGACCTCGCCGATGCTCCCGTCCTTGGCCTGCACCCGGCCGGCCATCGGGGTGCGGAGGAACCGGTTCTTGAGCGAGCCGACTTGGCCCGACCGGGGCAGCGCGGCCAGAAACGTCTGGGCGTGCGGATGGGCGCGGATGTAGCGCAGGATCCGGGTGAACGCGAGCGGGCTCACCAGATTTCCGCTCGCGAGCCCGGAGCCGTCCACCAGCGAGAACTCCGTCGAGTCCACCCCGACCGAATCGATCAGAAACCGCCGCTCGACCGCCAGCCCCTCGTCCCACGAGCCGCTGCGGCCGAACTGCCGGCCGAGCTGCTTGAGCAGCATCTCGGCGAACCAGTTCTGGCTGCGGTTGAGGACGGGGAATACCCAGTCGCGGAGCGGCCGGGAGGTGAGCTCCGCCAGGGGCCGCGCGCTCCGCGCCTGGCGGTAGAGCAGCGAGTCGGTCGTCGAGCGCGTCGTGCCGGTAACGGCGATGCCGGCCGTCTGCAGCACCTGCCGGAACGCCCGCGCGGTATAGAGGTTCGGGTCCGGCATCGCGAACGACTCGGTCCGCGTCGGCTGGTCCAGGGCCACCGTCCCCTCGGCCCACACGTGAAGCGTCCCCGGTTCGCGGAAGAACCGGTCGCCGATGTCGGACGGTCCGCCGCGCGGGATCGTGACCGTCCGGTTCTCGAAGACCACATCGCCCACGTCGGGCGACATGGTGATCACCGCCGGGTTTCCCGGTGCGATCCCCGGTCCCCAATCGAAGTCCACGCTGTTGTCGTTGAAGCCCAGCCCGGTGACCGGCGCCGCGTACCACCAGTTGAGGTCGAACGTCTCCCAGTTCGGGTTGACGGTCAGCGGCTCGAAGTAGCTCCCGTCGCCCACGATGTCGCCCCGGATCTCGTGGATGCCGGCGGCGCGGAGCCGGTCGGCCAACTGGCGGAGGGGGTCGAACGAGTCGGTGATGCAGGCGCCTTCGCGCAGGGTGTCGGTGGCAAAGCAGCGCTTGCCGAACGTGGGGTCGCCTCGGCCGTAGAGCACCAGGTCGCCCTGCACCACGCCGCCGGCCACGGGACCGTTGGGGTAGAGGCTGGTTTTCACCGTCCAGGTGGGCGGCAGCAGCGCCGACGCGACCGCGGCCACGACGATCTTGGTGTTGCTCGCGGGGATGAAGAGCTGCCGCGGGTTCCGGCCGTAGAGCAGCTTGCCGTGGTCGTCCACCAGCGCCACGCCCCAGAACTGGCGGTCGAAGGGCCGAGTGTCGAGCCGGGCGTCGAGGCGGGTGGGGAGGGATTGGGCGGACAGGACGGAGGGACGGAGGGGCGAAGGGATGAAGGGGGCGGATAGGAGGAAAAGGACGGAGAGGGCGGAGAGGGCGGAGAGGCCGCTTAGCGCCGACATTGTCATCCCGAGTGAGCGCGAGCGACCGAGGGATCTTGCTCGAGTACGGTTCGAACTCGGCCGGGCAAGATCCCTCGCTACGCTCGGGATGACAGTTCTGCCCGCGCTGACAGTTCCGCCCGCGCTGACAGCTCCGCCCGCGCTGACAGCTCCGCCCGCGCTGACAGTTCCCCTCGACACCGCAGCCCAGCCCCCCATCCGACGCCCCGCGCGAGCACCCCGCTCCGTCCCTCCATCCCTCCGTCCCTCCGTCATCTCCGTCCCTCCCGTCCTTCAGTCATAGGCCACCCTCGGATCCACCCTCGCGTACACCATGTCCGTGACCAGATTCACCAGCACGAACACCAGGCTCAGGAACAGGATGCTCCCCTGGACCGCCGGGAGGTCGCGCTTTTCGATGGCGGTGAGCACGTAGCGGCCCACGCCGGGCCAGGAGAAGATCGTCTCGGTGAGGATCGAGCCCGTGAGATAGCTCCCGAAGTCGAGCCCCAGCACCGTCACGACGGGCAGGAGCGCGTTCCGAAAGGCGTGGCGCAGCACCACGCGGCCTTCGCCCAGTCCCTTGGCCCGGGCCGTGCGCACGTAGTCGCTCTGGAGCACTTCCTGCATGGCCGCACGCGTCATCCGCGACAGAAACGCCACCGAGCGCATTCCCAGGGCGAGCGCCGGCAGGATCAGGTACAACGGGCCGCGCGCGCCCGACGGCGGCAGCCAGCGGAACGTCACCGCGAACACCAGGATCAGGAGCAGCCCCACCCAGTACACCGGGAACGACACGCCGAGATAGGCTCCGAGCGCCGAGGCGCGATCCACGAAGCCGCCCGGCCGCCAGGAGCCGTAGATGCCGACGGAGATGCCGGTGAGCGCGGCGAACAGCATCGCGGCACCGGCGAGCTGGAGCGTGGCGGGGAAGCGATGGAGCAGATCGTCCAGGATCTGCCGGTGGGTGATGTAGCTGGTGCCGAGGTCGCCGCGGACGACGCCACCCACGTAGCGCACGAACTGGGTGGGCAGCGGGTCGTCCAGGTGGAGCTCCGCCCGGAGCCGCGCGATCGTCTCGGGATCGGCCCGCTCGCCGACCATGGCCTGCACGGGATCGCCCGGCGCCACGTAGAGCAGGAGGAAGGTGACGATCAGCACGCCCAGGAGCGTGGGGACCAGCAGGGCCAGGCGGGTGAGCAGGAAGCGGCTCACCGGACCCGCTCCACGCCGATCCAGCGCTGGCCGGTGAACACGGCCGGGATGCGCCAGCCCTTCACGTCGGGCTGTACGGCCCAGATGTCGATGGGAAACCAGAGAAAAATCCACGGTGCCAGGTCGAACACCCGCGCATCGATGGCGCGCGAGAGCCGTTCCTTCTCGAGCGTGTCGGGCGTGCTGCGAGCGCGGATGATCATGGCGTCGAGCGAGCTGTCGGAGAGGAATGCGTAGTTCCCGCCGGGCCCCTTGTTGCTCGAGTGGAACAGCGGATACGTGAAGTTCTCCGGGTCGGGATAATCGGCCCACCAATCACCCAGGTACAGATCGGCCTCGCCGTTCCGGACCGTAGCCCGGACGCTGGGGGCGTCGCGCTCGACGATCTCCACCCGGATGCCCAGGAGGCCGAGGTCCTGTTGCACCGATTGCGCCACCCGCGCCAACTCCGCGCGTTGACTGCGCCAGAGCCGGACGCTGAACCCGTTGGGGTAGCCGGCCTCGCGCAGCAGGCGCCGGGCGCCGGCCGTGTCCCAGGGATAGGGAGCGCGGGCCGAGTCGTAGCCCATGATGCCGGGCGGAATGGCACCGGCCGCGCGCACGCCGCGGCCCGCCATCTGGGTGCGGAGCAGCGTCGCCACGTCCGTGCCCAGGTTGAGCGCGCGGCGCACCCGCACATCGCGCAGCGGGCCGCGGGTGGTGTTGATGGCGATGAACAGGTCCCGGAGCGCGGGCCGGCGCTGCAGCTCCTGGGGGCGGGCCATCTCCCAGCGCTGGGTCTCGCCGAACGGGATCTCGACCACGCTGAGGTTCCCCGTCTCGTACTCGGCGCCCTGGGTGAGCGCCTCGGGAATGATGCGAACCACGAGGCTGTCCGCTTTCGGCGCACCGCCCCAGTAGGCCGGGTTCCGGGCAAAGACGATCGCGTCGTCGTGCGACCACGACACGAACCGCCACGGCCCGCTCCCGACCGGTGCCTGGCCGAACCCCGGCGGCGTCGCGCCCGGAACCACCGCGGCGACCGGCATCGCGAGCAGCTTGGGAAAGATGTTGAGCGGCTCGGTGAGGGTGAAGACGATGGTGCTGTCGTCGGGCACATGGATGCCCGGGACTCGAGCGGATTTCCCCGCCGCGTACTCTCGGGCGCCCTGGATGGGGAAGAGCGGCCATTGCCGTCCGGACTTGGACGCGGGGTCCAGCGCGCGGAGGAGCGAGGCCCGGACGGCGCGGGCGTCGATCGGACGGCCGTCGTGGAACCTGGCGCCGGTCCGGAGATGGAAGGTGTAGACGGTGCCGCTGCTGTCCGTCTCCCACCGCCTGGCGAGCCCGGGCTCGAGCTTCGCGTCCACGTCGAACTGCACCAGGTTGTCGAACAGCAGCGCCACCATCTCACCGCTCTGCACGTCGCTGGAGAGCGCCGGATCGAGCGAGGCCGGGTCGGCGCTCTCGTAGTACTGGAGCCCCGCGCCGCGGGGCGCGTCACCCACGGCGCAGGCGCCGAGCAGGAGCAGGCCGGACAGGAGGGAGCGGCGGAGCAGCGGAATGGCAGGGCCCGTCGGCAAGCGCACGTTGACATGAAGGCGTAAGGTGGTCAAACTACCGGGCTTAGAGCATGCAGTCAATCGCGCATCCGCCCCCACCCGTCCCTCGTCGCCCGGCCCAGGTGCCTCAGTGAGGGGCGTGGCCGCGGTAGCGTTGGCATTGCTCCTCGCGGCCGCCTCGACGGCGGGGGCGCAGGAGCCCGACCGGGTCGTGCGCCAGGTGGCCTTCGAAGGCAACGACGCGATCAGCGACGAGGTCCTCGCCACCGCCATCAGCACCACCGAGTCGAGCTGGTTCGCCCGCGCGTTCCTCTTTCGCTGGCTCGGACTGGGCGAGAAGCGCTACTTCGACGAGCAGGAGTTCAAGCGCGACGTCGTGCGGCTGGACGTGCTCTATCGCCGGAGCGGCTATCCCGCCGTGGAGATCGATACGCTGCTCCGCCGGACCCCCACCGACGTCTACATCACGTTCAAAATCCGGGAGGGCGCGCCGGTCCGGGTCACGGACCTGAGCGTGACGGGCCTCGATACGCTGCCGCCCAAGATCCGGACCGAGACGCTGGTGGACCTGCCCCTCCAGGCGGGCGACCCGTTCAACCGCTTCTTCATGTCCGCCTCCGCCGATACGATCACCCGTCGGCTCCGCGACCGCGGGTATCCGTCGGCGCGGGTATTCACCGGCTTCGAGACCAACCGCGACGCCAACACCGCGGTCGTGACCCTCGACGCCGTCCCGGGCGACAGCGCGGTGATCGGCGAGGTGACGGTCGTCGGCACCAATCGGATCGACCCGCGCCTCGTGCGCAACCTGCTCATCTCCCGTCCGGGGCGGCGCTACTCGCAGGACGAGCTGTTCCAGAGCCAGCGCAATCTCTACTCCTCCGATCTGTTCCGCTTCGCCACCGTCAACATCGACTCGGCCGCGTTCCAGGCCGGCGAGGATTCGGTGCCGCTCGTCGTGCAGGTGAACGAAGCCAAGCGCCGGCGGGTGCGCGGCGGCCTGGGCTACGGCACCGACGACTGCTTCCGCGGCTCGCTCGGCTGGACCACGCGCAACTTCCTGGGGAGCGGCGGGCGGATCCTCGACCTCACCAGCCGGATCTCCAAGGTCGGGGTGGGCAGTCCGTTCGACTGGGGGCTGGCGAACAGCATCTGCGGCAACTCGCGCGAGGACTCGGTCGGCTCGGCCAAGGTGAACTTCACGCTGGGCGCCTCGGTCCGGCGGCCGGCGTTCCTGTCGCCCAACAACACCATCGCCGTCTCGGTGTTCACCGAGCGGCGCTCGGAGTTCAAGGTGTACCTGCGGCAGGAGACGGGCACCAATATCACCCTCCGCCGGGAGACACCCAAGCGGCGGATCCCGCTGTCGCTCGCCTACACCCTCTCGTACGGGCGCACCGAGGCGACCGCGGAGAGCTTCTGTGCGTCGTTCAACGCGTGCACGCCCGATGTGGTCGCGCTCCTGCGCCAGAACCGGGTGCTGGCGACGCTCACCGCCAACGGCACGCTGCCGCAGGTCAACAACCCGATCGATCCGTCCCGCGGGTCGCTGGCCTCGACCGAGCTCACCTGGAGCTCGCGCCTGCTCGGCTCCAGCTCGTTCCAGCAGTTCTTCCGCGCCGTGGCCGACTACTCCTGGTACCGGCCGCTCGCCCGCGACGTGGTGTTCAGTTGGCGTCTCCGCGGCGGCGCCATCTTCGCGCCGACGATCGACGTCGCCACCAAGAGCGGCAACTTCGTCCCGCCGGAGCAGCGGTTCTACGCCGGCGGCCCCAACGACGTGCGCGGCTTCGAGCGCAACGAGCTCGGGCCGGTGGTCTACGTCGTGACCAAGGGCGAGGTGGACAGCGCCGCCGCCGCGGGGCGGCCGATCGATCCGGGCAAGGTGACCGTGGCGGCCACGGGCGGGAACTCGCTCGCGATCGGCAACGTCGAGCTGCGGGTGCCCTCGCCCATCTTCAGCTCGCGGCTCCGGCTGGCGGCGTTCGTGGACGCGGGCGGTGTGTGGCAGCGAGGGAGCGGGGGCCCCGGCGCGGTGATCCGGGTGACCCCCGGCGCCGGGATCCGGCTGGCCACGCCGCTCGGCCCCGCACGGCTCGACGTGGCGTACAATCCCTACAAGCTGCAGGCAGGGACCCTCTTTCAGGTGGACACGCTGGGAAACCTCAACCCGGTGGACGGCCAGGGATCGTACGTCCTGAGCCGGCAGGGGAAGTTCACCATCCACTTCGCGGTGGGGCAGGCCTTCTGATGCGGCGGCGGCTGGCGCGCTTCTTCTTCGTCTTCCTCCTCGGCACGCTGGCGATGGTGCTCGGGGTGGTCACGTCGATGACGCTGACGCCGCCCGGGCGCGCGCTGCTCGCGCGCACCGTCTCCCGCATGCTCGACCGGATCATCATCGGCCAGGTGAAGGTCGGCGCCATCTCGGGCTCCTTCCTGTACGACCTCGTGCTCGAGAACCTGGTGGTGCGGGACACCACCGGTGCGCTGCTCGCCGATCTGCCCCGGGTGCGGGTGAGCTACCGGCTCCCCAACCTGCTCGCGGGACAGGTCGTGCTGAGCGGAATCCAGCTCCAGCATCCCACGATCCAGCTCATCAAGCTGCGCAACGGCCGGATGAATTACGAGGAGGTGCTCGGGCTCAAGAAGGGACCGGGCGGCGGTCCGTCGCCGCTGATCGACTTCCACGATGTGAAGGTGAACGGCGGCACGCTCCGCATCGCGCTGCCCTGGAACCCGGACCGCTCGCTCCGGACGGCCGCCCGGCGGGACAGCGCGCTCGCGGCCGAGCGGGCCAAGCCGGGCCGCGTGATCGAGGAGTCGCCCGACGGGCTCCGGCGGGTGGTGCTGTTCAGCGATCTCACGGCCCGCTTTGCCCGCATGCTGATCGCGACGCCCGACCGCAAGCCGTTCACGCTCGACATCGACTCGCTGGCCACCCGGGTGAGCGACCCCGCCGTGACGCTCCGCGACGCGGTGGGCCGGGTGCGGCTGCACGGCGACAGCCTCATCTTCGGCCTGTCCCGCGGCGCGCTGCCGGACTCCCGGTTCTCGGGCGGCGGTGCCGTGACCTGGCCGCACGATACGACGCTGTTCGACCTGCAGCTCACCGCGCCCCGGCTCAATCTCGACGACCTGCGCTGGGTCTCACCCGATTTTCCGTCGATGATCGGGAGCGCCGTCGTCACCGCCAAGTCCGAGACCGGGGCGCGCACGGCGTACGACATCCGCGACCTCCACCTGCAGCATCGCGACCAGCGCATCGACGGCAACCTGGTGGCGCTCACCGATCGGAAACGCGGGCTCGGCTTCCGCGACATGCACGTGACGCTCCGGAACCTCGATCTCGACGCGGCGCGGGCCTACGTGGATTCGCTGCCGTTCTACGGCACACTCACCGGCAGCGTGACCGGCGGCGGCTACCTCGACGCCATGGACGTGGCGCTCGACTGGGCCTTCGCCGACGCGCGGGTGCCGGGACACCCGGTCACCACGATCACGGGCGACGGGATCGTCGGCAGCACCCGCGACAGCGGCCTCGTGTTCGACGGATTCGAGGTGGAGCGCTCGAACATCGATCTGCGTACCGTCCGGCTCCTCGCGCCGGCAGTGATCCTGCAGGGGCGCCTGGCCGCCGTCGGCACGCTCGACGGACCGCTCAAGAACGCGACATTCCGCGGCACCCTGCGGCAGCAGGACGACGGCCGCCCGGCCAGCGTGGCCGAGGGGATGGTGCACCTCGACACCCGGTACGACTCGCTCTCCCTCGCCACCGACGTGGTGCTCGATCCGCTCTCGTTCGACGGAATCCGGCGCGCCTTCCCGTCGCTCAGGACGAAGGGCGAGCTGCGCGGCCGCTTCCGGAGCGAGGGGAAGCTCGCTCACCTGCAGGTGGACGCGGACCTCACGGGCGATCTGGGCGACGTCCGCGCCGAGGGCTTCGTCACCCTGCTCCCGCCCCGGTGGGGCGCGGATGGTCTGCGGCTCCGCTTCTCCCGGCTCGATCTCGCGACCTTGAGCGGCGGGAAGCTGTCCACCACGCTGGCGGGGGAGCTCGTCGCCACCGGGAGCATCGACACGCTCCGCGCTCCCGAGGGCGAGCTCGAGCTGTCCCTGGGCCGGAGCCGGATACGCGAGTGGACGCTGGACAGCGTCTTTGCCCGCGGCGGAGTGCACGACAGCGTGATCCGGGTGGATACGGCGTATGCCGAGTGGCAGGGCGCCCGCGCGGCCGGCGCCGGCACGCTGGGATGGCACGCGCCGCATGAGGGCTCGATGCGCTTCGAGCTCGCGGCCGACAGCCTGATCGGCTTCGACTCGCTCCTCTTTGCCGCCACCGGGCAGAAGCGCGACACCAGCGCCGACGCGCGGCCGCTCGGCGGCCGTGCGGCCGGCCAGGTGACGTTGGCCGGCAGCCTCGACTCGCTCCAGGCGGACGCGGGGCTCACCCTGAACGGGTTCGAGTGGCAGCAGATCCGCTCGCCCGAGATCACCGGGAGCCTGCGCTGGCTCGGCGGCCGGCGGCCGCGGCTCAGCGCGAGCGCGGCCGCGGACTCCATCCGCGTGCGGCAGTACGTCCTCCACCGGAGCGCCGGCTCGGTGGACGGCTACGCCGACTCGCTCGCGTGGGCCGCCGGCACCAGCGTCGGCGGCGCCGCCCGGTTCGACGCGGCCGGCGAGTGGTACACCAGCGACGGGACGCCGATGCTCGCGGTGGACTCGCTCCTCGCGCAGCTCGCGGTGCGGCGGTACCGGCTGCTGCAGCCGGCGGTGCTGGCGCTCTCCGACTCGGCGCTCTCGCTCAGTCCGCTCTCGCTCCAGGCCACCGACGGCTCGAGCCTGCTGCAGGCCGCCGGCCGCTTCCCGGGCAAGGCGCCGGGCGACCTGACGCTCCGGGTCCTCGGCTTCGATCTGCACGACTTCTACAGCCTGCTCCAGCGCGACACGCTGGGTGTCGCGGGCGAGATCGAGCTCGACCTCCACGTCGGCGGCACCACGGCGGAGCCCACGCTGCGCGGGCACACCCGGCTGGCCGACGGCCGGTTCGGCGATTTCCAGGCCCCGTTCGTCCAGGGCGCGCTCAACTACCAGGCGCGCCGGCTCGACGCGAACCTCGACGTCTGGCGCACCGGAAAGGACCTGCTCCAGGTCGAGGCCCACCTGCCGATCGATCTCGGCTTCACCGGGGTGGACAAGCGCCGGATCGACGGCCCGCTTTCCGTCCGGGCCCACACCGACAGCATCTCACTCGGGCTGCTCGAGGCGATCACGCCGGCCGTGACCGGCGTGGGCGGCACCCTCAAGGCCGACGTGCAGGTCGAGGGGAGCTGGGCCGCTCCGCGCCTCGCCGGCGCGGTGGACATCCGGGGCGGCACGATGACGCTGCCCGGGCTCGGCGTCCACTACGGCACGGTGCGCGGCGGCGCCACGCTCGAGGGCGACTCCGTGCGGCTCCGCGACGTGGTGGTCAGCAGCGGCGGCGGCCGGCTCACCGTGGGCGGCAACGTCCGGCTGGAGGACCTGTCGAAGCCGGTGCTCGACCTGACGTTCCGCGCCGACCAGTTCCGCGCCATCGACGTACGCAGCTTCCTCACGCTGGTGGCCACCGGCGATCTGACGCTCAAGGGCCCGGTCTTCGGCTCGACCCTGTCCGGGAGCCTGCTGGCCAACAGCGGCGTGCTCTATTTCGCGGACCTGGTCAACAAGCGGATCATCGATCTCGAGGACCCGTCCATCGCCGACCTGGTGGACACGACGCTCATCCGGCGGGAGAACCTCGGCGCCAAGTTCCAGAACCGCTACCTCGACTCGCTCCGGATCGAGGACCTGCGGATGGAGATGGGCTCCGACGTCTGGCTCCGCTCGGCCGAGGCGAACATCCAGCTCGAAGGCCGGGTGCGGGTGAGCAAGACCGGGGCGACGTACAACCCGACCGGCGACCTGAACGCCCCGCGGGGCACCTACACCCTCAAGATCGGGCCGGTGACGCGCGACTTCACGGTCACCCGGGGCGAGGTGACCTACACGGGCGACCTCAACGCGGCGCTCGACATCCAGGCGCAGCACGTGGTGCGGAGCATCCGCGGCGACGAGATCCCGGTCATCGCCAACATCTCGGGCACCCTGTACGCGCCCAAGCTCACGCTCACGAGCACCTTCCGGCCGCCGATCTCGGAGACCGACCTCGCGTCGTATCTCATCACGGGCTACCCCGCGAACGAGGCGCAGCTCCTGGGGCAGGGGGGCGCGGTCCAGGCCGGCCTCTCGTACCTGTCGAGCGCGCTCTCGAGCGAGCTGGAGCGGACCCTCATCCAGGACCTCGGGGTGCCGATCGACCTGATCGAGATCCGCCCCGGCGTCGCGGCCAGCCCGGCCGGCGGCGGGTCGCTGACGCAGCTTGCCGCCGGCTGGCAGATCGGAACCAAGACGTTCCTGACGTTCAACGCCGGGTTCTGCCCGGACTTCAGCCAGCTCAGCTACCGGAACCTCGGCGCGAGCCTCGAGTTCCGGTTCAGCCGCGAGTGGAAGCTGCAGTCCGCGGTCGAGCCGACCATCCAGTCCTGCGGCAACTTCGGGGTGGGGAGCCGGCTCACCGCCACCAATCCCTATCAGATCGGCTTCGACATCCTGTGGGAGCGGGAGTTCTAGTGCCGCGCGTGCTGCTCATCACCAACCCCGCCGCGGCCCGGACCCGCTCCCGATCGGTGGATGCGATCGTCCGAACGCTCGACGCCGCGGGCTGGGAGACGGAGCTGATCGCCACCGGCGGCCCGGGCGACGCGCGCCGCCTGGCGGCCTTCGGCGTGTCGCAGGGGGTGGACGTGGTCGCGGTCTTCGGCGGCGACGGCACCACCATGCAGGCGGCCGCGGCGCTCGTCGGCACCGACGTCAGCCTCGGCGTCATCCCCGGCGGCACCGGCAACCTGCTGGCCGGCAATCTCCGCATCCCCTCCGCGCCGGTCCGCGCCGCGCGGGCGCTCGTCACCGCCACGCCCCGGCTGTTCGACCTCGGCCGGATGGAGCGCGCCGACGGGCCGCACTTCTTCGCCGTGGCGTGCGGCGCCGGCTACGACGCGCGGGTCATGGCGGGCACGCTGAGCCACCACAAGCGCCGCTGGGGAATGGCGGCCTACGTCGCCACCACGCTCCGGCTCATGTCGGAGCTCCGGAGCACCGAGCACGTCATCACCATCGACGGCGTCACGCACTCGGCCAGGGCCACCATGGTTCTCGTCGCCAACTGCGGCGAGGTCATCCCACCCTTCGTTCGGCTTGGCGCGGGGATCCGGCCCGACGACGGCCTGCTCGACGTCGTGGTCGTGCGGGCCAACAATTTCGGCCAGAGCGTGCGGGCCGTGTGGGACATCCTCCGGACTGCCCCCCAGATCGAGGGCGTGGACGGCTACGTGCGCTACGCCCGCGGCCGCGAGATCCGGGTGGAGACCGATCCCGTTCAGCCCGTGCAGCTCGACGGCGAGGCGGGCGGCGAGACGCCTTTTACCGTCACCGTGGTGCCGAAGGCGATCCGGATTCTGGTGCCCGGCGGAAAAGGCAGGTTTGGCAGCCACGCCTCGACTGACTAGTTTTTGGGCGATCTCTCTTTTCCGAGCCGGACTGTCATCCCGAGCGAAGCGAGGGATCCTGCCGGGCCGAGTTCGAGCTCCGGTCGGTTAGATCCCTCGCTTCGCTCGGGACGACAGTCCCGTTCCGGGTGAGGGTTTCCGAAACCTTTGACAGGCACCCCCATGGCCGGGTCCGTCCTCCTCATCGATGACGATGTCGACGTTTTGCGCAGCATCGGGAACTACTTCGAGCGCCTCGGCTACGAGGTCACCCGGGAGCTGAGCGGCGAAGCGGGACTCGCGACGTTCGACCGGCTGCGCCCGGAGGTGGTCATCCTCGACCTCCGCCTGCCAGGCATCGGCGGGATGGAAGTGCTCGAGCAGCTCCGGGAACGGGACGCCGCCGTCATCCTGCTCACCGGCGAGAGCGACGTCGCCACCGCCGTCCGGGCCATGCAGCTCGGCGCCGAGAACTTCCTCACCAAACCGGTGGACATGGAGCACCTCGCCGCCGCGACCGCGCGGGTGGCGGATAAGGCGCGCCTCCGGCGGGTCAACGAGGCGCTGCTGGTGCAGAGCGCCCCCGGACACGGGCTGGACTCGCTGGGCAACTCCTCCGGGATGCAGGAGTTCGCCCATCAGGTCGGGCTCCTGGCCCAGAGCGAGCGGACAACGGTGCTCCTGACCGGCGAGAGCGGGACGGGGAAGGGCTGGGTGGCGCGCATGATTCACGACCTGAGCCCGCGAGGGCGCGCGCCGTTCGTGGAAGTCAACTGCGCCGGCCTCAACGCCACGTTCCTCGATTCCGAGCTGTTCGGCCACGAGAAGGGGGCGTTCACCGACGCCAAGGACCGGAAGCAGGGGCTGTTCGAGATCGCAGACCGCGGCACGATCTTCCTCGACGAGATCGGCGACCTGGCGCCCGAGCTCCAGCCCAAGCTGCTCAAGGTGCTCGAGACGAAGACGTTCCGGCGCCTCGGCGGCACCCGCGAGATCACGGTGGACGTCCGGCTGGTGGCGGCCACCAACAAGGACCTGCAGAGCGAGGTGGAGGAGCTGCGCTTCCGCGAGGATCTCTACTACCGGCTGAGCGTCATGCCGCTGCAGCTCCCCGCGGTGCGCGACCGCTCGCGCGAGGACCGGCTGGCCCTCATCACCCGGCTCCTCACCGACCTCCGGGTCGAGCTCCCCGACGGTCCGCCGACGCTCTCGAGCGAGGTGCTCGACCGGCTCCTGGCGTACGGCTGGCCCGGCAACGTGCGCGAGATGCGCAACGTCCTCGAGCGGGCGCTCATCCTCGGGCGCGGCGCGCCCGCGGTCAGCGTGGAGCACCTTCCGGGCGAATTCCGCGCGCGGCCCGGCATCGGCGACCGGCGGCACACCCCGCTCAGTCTCGAGGACCTCGAGCGCCAGCACATCGAGCGCACCCTCAAGCATCACACGGGCAACCGCACCCGCGCCGCCATCGAGCTCGGCATCTCGCGAGCGACGCTGATCAACAAGATCAAGCGCTACAACCTCACGACCTAGAGGTCGTCATGGCCGAGATCCACGAGCACGATGCCATGGGCTGCCGCGCCTGCGGACGCGAGGAGCGCGCGTCCGAGGGCTATCCCTGCGCCAAATGCGGCACCTTCATCTGCCTCATCTGCACCTTCCGCGGGGTAACGCTCTGCCGGGAGTGCGCCGCCAAGGACGCCGCCACCTCGTGACCGGCGCGATCATCGCCCGCTCGGCCGTCGTCCCCGTGCTCGGCGGCCCGACGCTGCGCGCCGATCAGGTGAGCCAGATGGTGCTGGGCGAAACCGCCGCCGTGCTCGATGTCTCCGCCGAGTGGCGCCGGGTTCGCACCGCGCTCGACCAATACGAGGGGTGGGTGCATACGGGCTACTGCGTGGAGGTCGAAGCCGAGGCGGCCGCCGACTGGCGGCGCGACGCCGAAGGTTGGAGCGAGGGCGCCCTTGTCCGGGTGGAGGGGGGCCGGGCGCGGCTCCCGCTCCGCGCCCGGGTGGCGCTCGCGGGCGAGCTGATCCGGCTGCCCGACGGCCGCTCGGGGCACGTGGTGGAGGGCGCCGTCAGGCCCACGGCGGACGCGGTGATGACGGCCCGCGCCCGGCCGCCGGAAGAGTGGGCGTGGGCGCAGTTCGCGGGGACGCATTATCAGTGGGGTGGGGTCACACCGCTCGGGGCGGACTGCTCCGGGATGGTGCAGACCACCTTTCTGGCTCGCGGAGTAGCGCTCCCGCGCGACTCGCCGCAGCAGTCCGCCTGCGGGGCGTCGGTCCCGCTCGACGCGATCCAACCCGGCGACCTGCTCTTCTTTCGCGACGCGTCGGGGCCGCGGATCACGCACGTCGCCCTGGCCGGCGAGGGCGACACCCTGGTGCACTCGACCGTATCGTGCGGCGGCATGGTGCGCGAGCCGTGGGGCCGGGGGAGCCGCGCCGCGCCGCTCCGCGAGCGCCTGGTGGCCGTCCGGCGGCTGGAGGCGCGGTGATACGGAAGCTCGTCCTGTTCGACATCGATGGGACCATTCTGCTCACCGCCGGTGCCGGGCGCCGGGCCATCGTGGCCGCGCTGGCCGGCGAGGTGCGCGACACCAGCGGCTTCGACCAGGTCCGGTTCGACGGGAAAACCGACCCGCAGATCGTGGCCGAACTGCTCGAGGTGGCCGGCGATCCGGAGCCGCGCGAATCGGGGCGCGTGCGCGCGGTGTGCCAGCGCTACGTCAGCCTGCTCGCGCGCGAGCTGGAGCTTCCCACGACGCGCACGACGCTCATGCCCGGCGTGCCAGCGCTGCTCGACCGGCTGGAGCGGGAGCCGGGCGTCGTGCTCGGGCTGCTCACGGGCAACCTCGCCGAGGGGGCGGCGCTCAAGCTCCGCTCCGGGGGGATCGCGCCCGAGCGGTTCCGGGTGGGCGCGTACGGGTCGGACTCGGGACACCGGCCCGACCTGCCCGGGATCGCGGCCCGCCGCGCGGCGCCGTTGTTCGGCCACGTGCCGCACGGCGCCGAGATCGTCATCATCGGCGACACGCCGGCCGACATCGCCTGCGGATCGGGAATCGACGCACGTGCCGTGGCGGTGGCAACGGGGGCGTACTCGGTCGACGCGCTCGCGGCCTGCGCCCCGCACGCGGTGTTCCGGGACCTGCGGGAGACGGGCATTGTGGTCGATGCGATTCTGGGCTAGGGCCTCGGAGCGCATCGTTGCCGTATTCACCACAGAGGCACAGAGGGCACAGAGGGATCCCGATCCAGGAACATGCCTCGGACCCGGACAACACCAACAGCTTGGTGATGGCTCCGCCGCACGATGCCCTCCGCATCCCAGACCTCTCTGTGCCCTCTGTGCCTCCGTGGTGAATCGACAGATGATGACCGCGCCAAGGTGGCGACGTGCCCGTGACCTGCCCGGGAGGACCAGTGCCTGACGAGCTCGAGCTCAAGGCCGTCACCCCCGATCCTGCGGCCCTGCGCGAGCGCCTGCGCGCGGCGGGAGCGGAGGAGCGGTTCCGCGGGCGCATGAGCGATCGCCGCTACGACAAGGCCGGCGAGCTGGCCGGCCGGGACGAGGTGCTGCGCGTGCGGAGCTATCACTACCAGGACGGCGTGCAATCAGTGCTCGGCTGGAAGGGCCCGGTGCGGCGCTCGCCCGAAGGCTACAAGCAGCGCCAGGAACTCGAGCTCACGATCGAGCGCGGCGCCGGTGGGGAGTCCACGCCGCACGCCCTCCTCACCGCGCTGGGGTACGCGCCCGTACACGCCATCGACCGTCTGGTCGAGGTCTACGCGCTCGACGGGGCCACCGTCCGCCTCGAGCATTACCCCCGCATGGACCCGCTGGTCGAGGTCGAAGGCAGCCCCGCCGCCATCGAGCGGGCCATCCAGCGGACCGGCATCGACCGCGCCGCCTTCACCGCCGACTCCCTGGCCGACTTCGTCCGACGCTTCGAGGCCCGCAGCGGCCAACCCGCTCTTCTCGCCGACTCGTGAGCCCGACCGGCCGCTCCGAGCAACTCTGGGTCGTCCCGGAGCTCGGTCCCTCGCTCGGCCGACTGGTCGATCCCCCGCCGGCCACACCCGGCGCGCTCGGGGTCCCGCTCGGCGACCTGCGTGTCGAGCTGGTGAGCCGCGTCTTCGATCTGGCCGGTGCCGCCCGCTCGTTCGCAGCCTCCGGAGATCACGCGGGCGCCATCGCCTCGCTTGGCCGCGTGGCGTGGCTCGGGCTGTGGGAGAAGACGGTTGCCGCGGCCGCCGAGCGGATCGCCGTGGCCGCCAACCGCGCGCTCGAGTCGGCGGCCGAGGAGTCCCGCTTCCCGGCGCGGCGGCTGCGGCCGCTCCGCCTGACCGACGACGACACGCGGGCCATCGGCGCGCGGCTCGGGAGCGGCGGCGCGCCGTTCGTCGCCGCGCTCGATGCGCTCGAGCGGAATGTGCACGCCACCGGCAGCGCGCGCGGCCGCGATGCGGAAGGCGCGCAGGCATGGCGCACGGCGCTCGGTGCGGTGGCACGGCGGCTCGAGTCCGCCTGGCTCGCGCTCGAGGACGCGGCGCGTCGCGAGGAGGAGCGGTGGGGCGCGGAAGTGGCACGGGTCCGCGCCTGGCGGCGGCCCGTCTGGCCGCTCTGGCTCGTGACCGCGCTGGCGGCCGGCGCTGCCGTCTGGCTCGGTCTCATCCTCGGCGGCTATGTGCCCACGCCACCGGCGCTCGAGGGACTCGCCGCCTTCTGGTGGGCACGACCGTGAACGTGATCGGGGTCGGCGTGGACCTGGTGGACCTGGAACGCGTGGCGCGCTTGCTGGCCAATAAGGGCGAGCACGCGATGCAGCGTTTCTTCACGGACGACGAGCGCGCCTATCTCGGCACCCGTCCGGACCCGACGGGCCACGCCGCCGCGCGGATCGCCGCGAAGGAAGCGGTCTACAAGGCGCTCCAATCGCTCCCCGGCGCCCGCGCCGTCGGCTGGCGCGAGATCGAGGTTACCCGCGACGCCGACGGCCGCCCCGCCATCCGGCTGCACGGACTCGCGGCCGACCTGGCCCGCGAGCATGGCGCGCTGATGGTGCAGGTCTCCCTCACCCACTCGGCGACGGCGGCGGGCGCGGTGGCGGTCGTTGGGACGGTGGAAGGTCCCGGCTGAGCAGATCCCTCTGGAAATTCCGACTCGCCCGCTCTACTTTAATCCCAGGTTATCTCAAACCGGGTGAGAATGATTCTCAGTGCTGGGGTCGTGCCGATCCTCCTCGCAGCAACGGCCTTGGCGATACAACAGCCGGCGCCCGCCCCGCCCGATCGCGTGGCCCCTGTGGCGCGCCGGATCGCGGCGACGGCTGAACTCGCCGCGCAGGAGTACCGGACCGGGGTCGTGGACGGTCGGGTGGTGGCGAAGGGCGAAGTCGAGGAGGCCGGGCTGTTCCTGCAGGAAGCCAGGCGCTCGATCGCCCTGCTCCCTCCCGATGTTGGGCGGCCGGCCGGAAGCGACATCGACGCGATGCTCCGCATGGTGGCGAACACCGCGCCGCCCGATTCGCTCGATGCGCGTGTCCGTTCGCTGAGCGGCGGACTCGCCGAGCGGCTGGGGATCACCCTCGACGAGTTGCCCGCCCAGACACCGTCGCTGGCCCGCGGCGCCGAGGTGTACCAGGCCAACTGCGCGGGCTGCCACGGCGCGGTGGGCCGGGGCGACGGTCCCGAGGCCGCCGGACTCGACCCGCCGCCCGCCAACCTGGCCGACGGCGCCGCCCTCGGCGGCGTCTCACCGCTCGACTACTTCCGCCGCATCAGCATCGGCACCGCCGGCACGGCCATGCCTGCCTTCGAGGGGCGGCTCCCCGCCGAGGACCGCTGGGCCGTCGCCCTGTATGCGAGCGTTCTCCGTCTGCCGGCGCCGCGGGGCGAGGTGCCGTCTTCGCTCCGGAGCTTCGCCACGACCGGCACGATGACGGACGACGCGGTGCTGCACGCCCTCGGCGTTTCGGACCCGAGCGCACCGGGAGCGCTTGGACGGGTGGCCGCCGTCCGGACCTTCCACGCGGAAGCGGGCGCCGCGAGCGCCGAGGTATTCGCCGCGGTGCGGCGGCAGCTCGACTCGGCCTTCGTGCTGGCCCGCGTGCGCTCGCCGGAGGCCAGCGCCCGGGCGTTTGACGCGTACATGACGTTCGAGCAGGTGGAGCGCGGGGTCCGGGCCAAGAACCCGGGGCTCGCGTCGGATCTCGAGACCTCGTTCGCCTCGCTCCGCACCCGTGCGGCTGGCGGCGCCACCCCGGCGGAGCTGGGCGCCATCCGCCGGCAGCTCGAAGCCGGGCTCGAGAACGCCGAGCGGACGCTGGGCGACCAGCTCTCGCCGTTCAACCTGTTCGTGCAGTCGTTCATCATCCTGCTGCGCGAGGGGCTCGAGGCGATTCTCATCGTCGGCGCGCTGATGACGTTCCTGTCGAAGATGGGCGCCGGTGAACGGAAGCGCGACATCCACATCGGCGTCGGGGCGGCCATCGGCGCGAGCCTGCTGACCGCCGTCGCGCTCGAGACGATCTTCGTCCTGAGCCCCGCCCACCGCGAGGCGCTCGAGGGCGGCACGATGGTGCTGGCGACCGTCGTGCTGTTCTACGTCAGCTACTGGCTGCTCTCGAAGATGGAAGTGGTGAAGTGGAACCAGTTCGTGCGGGGCAAGGTGCGGGACGCGCTGGACAGCGGATCGGCACTCGCGCTGGCCTCGGCGGCGTTCCTCGCGGTCTACCGCGAGGGGTTCGAGACGGTGCTGTTCTACAAGGCGCTGTTCGTGGCGGGGTCCACCGGCGGGGCCATGCCCGTGCTCGCCGGCATCCTGGCGGGCTCGGTGGTGCTGGTGGCCGTCTACATCGGCATCAACCGGTTCGGCGTCCGGCTCCCGCTCAAGCCGTTCTTCGCCTTCACCAGCGCGTTCCTGTACTATATGGCGTTCGTCTTCGCGGGGAAGGGGATCGCGGAGCTGCAGGAAGGCGGGCTGATCAGCACCACGATCCTTCCGTGGGCCCCGCGAGTCCCGCCGCTTGGCATCTATCCCACCGCCGAGTCGCTCGCCGCGCAGGGGCTGCTCGTGCTGCTCGCTATCGTGGCGCTCGTCTGGAACTTCGTCCTCGAGCCGCGACGGGCCCGCCGCCGCGCCGCCCTCGCCACCCGCGAGTCCGTCTCCGCCCGGGCATCCGCTTCGCCCGACACGATGCCGTCGGACGCGGCGCCGCTCGCGCTGGCCCATTCGTCCATGGTCGAGCTGCTGCGCTCGCTCGAGCGGATGGAGGCCGACCTGGCCGAGATGCGGGCCGAGGTGGAGCGGATGCGCCGGCACCTCCTCGCCTCCCGTCCCGCCACCACCCGATGAGCTTCGCCACGGCCGATCTCTCGGACGAATTCGGCGACGAAGTCCGGGTGGCCGAGCCGATCTTCCGCGACTGGGGTGGGGCGGCGCGCTTCGCCGGACAGATCGAGACCGTGCGGACGCCGGAGGACAACGCGCTCGTGCGCCAGGCGCTGGAAGCACCCGGGCGCGGGCGGGTGCTGGTGGTGGACGGGGGCGGTTCGCTCAGAGCGGCGCTCGTGGGCGGAAACCTGGCCGCACTGGCGCACCGGAACGGCTGGAGCGGCCTGGTGGTACACGGCTGTATCCGGGACGCGGCGGAGATCGCGGCCACCCTGATCGGCCTCAAGGCGCTCAACACGATCCCCCGCCGGAGCGCCAGGGCGGGTGCCGGGGAGCGGGGTGTTCCGGTAACGTTCGCGGGCGTGACGTTCCGGCCAGGCGACCAGCTCTACGCCGACAGCGACGGCATCCTCGTCGCCGACCGGAACCTGCTCGCAGGCTGAGGGCTCCGCCGGCCGGTGCCGGACGTGCGAACGGCCCGCCAATGCTGGCGGGCCGTTCGCGTCGAGAGGTGGTAGATCGCCCCCTGAGTTTACGGAGACGGACCGAAGTGTCCGCTCCACCCTTCTTCGACCTACCACTTTTCCGATGAAGTCGCTTCGACTTCCCGGCCATTATATGGGCAAGTCGGATGCCAAACTTGGCAGTTCTGCTAGTCGTGTTCCTGCAACGACTTACCTCAATGCTCCGCGGCTCGCCCCCACCGCCTGCTCTGTCGAACGCTTGGACGGTTTTCCGCGATCACGCGGAAGCCCTTGTCCCACCTTGATCTACGAAGCTGTCGAGGTCTTTGACGCCGGTACTTTCTTGCCAGTCGTCAGGTAGTCCCCCGGATCGGGACTCGGTCCGGTGCGCCAAGCATTGAGCAGCGCCACGCCGATGGCGACGAGGATGACCGACGTGAGCTGCGCCAGGGTGAACGGCCCCAGGAACCGGTCGTCCTTGGCGCGCAGGATCTCGATCAGGAACCGCTCGACGCCCGCCAGCACCAGATACAGCCCGAACAGCCACCCGATCGGCCGCGCGCGCCGGCGCCACGCCCAGAGGATGACGAACGCGCCGAGCATGAGGCCGGTCTCGTAGAGCTGCGTCGGATGCACCGGCAGCACGACGGCGGGATCGATCCCTGCCGGCACCGGAATGCCGAACAGGTGCTGCATGTTGCCGGCGGTGGACGGCGGCAGTCCCTCGGGGAATCTCACGGCCCAGGGAAGCGTGCTCGGCCGGCCGTAGTCGTCGTTGACCAGAAAGCAGCCGACCCGGCCGAGCGCGTATGCCGCCGCGAGCGCCGGAGCGGCGAGCTGCATGGTCCAGCGCAGCGGTACCCGGAGGCGCCAGCCATTGAGGATGACCGCCAGGGCGCCGCCGATGAAGCCGCCGTACCAGACGAGCCCGCCCCGGGAGAGGAGCGCGCCGGGGTCGCGTGTAAGCGCGACGTACCAGAGCTTGGCTCCGATGATGCCGCCGATCACCGCCGCCGTCACCACGTCCGCGGCGTAGTCCTCGACCAGTCCCCGGCGCCGGAGCTCCAGGGCGATCAGCCAGCCGCCCATGAGAAATGCCACCATCATCATGAGGCCATAGCCGGTGATCTCGAGCGGGCCGAGTGAGAACTTGAACGGGTAGATCGTCATCGGTCATGTCCGGAGAGGGAGTCCGCGGCGACCAGGCCGGGTAGCGGCAGGTCGTCGCGCGGCTCGAGGTCCCAGCCGCTGCGCTCCCCGCGGGCGAGCCGCCAGGCGCCCGCCGCGGCGATCATCGCTGCGTTGTCGGTGTTGAGCCGCGGGGAAGCTACGCTCACCCGCGCCCGTCCCGCCAGCCGCTCGCGGAGCTCGGCCACGAGCGCCCGATTGCACGCCACGCCGCCCCCCACCATCGCCGAGGTGTAGCCCAGGGCCTCGACCGCGTGCGCGGTCTTGGCGGTGAGGACGTCGTTGGCCGCATCCTGAAAGGCGCGGGCGATGTCGGCGCGGTCGGCGTCTCCGGGCGGAGGCGCCTCCGCGGCCGCCGGGCGGACGGCGCGCAGCACCGCGGTCTTGAGCCCGCTGAACGAGAAGGCGTAGCGGTTGGGGCCGCCGCGCACGAGCTCCTGGAGCATGGGCCGGGGGAAGCGGTAGCGGCCGGGCCGCCCCTCGCGCGCCAGCCGCTCGACCGGCGCGCCGCCGGGATAGCCGAGCCCGAGGAGCTTGGCCACCTTGTCGAACGCCTCGCCCGCGGCGTCGTCCAGCGTCTGACCGAGGAGCCGGTATTCGCCCCAGGCCGGCACGTCGAGCAGCATCGTGTGGCCGCCGCTCACGAGCAGCGCGACGAAGGGCGGCGCCAGCTCGGGGTCCTCGAGCGTGGGCGCGAACAGATGGCCTTCGAGGTGGTTCACGCCGAGGAGCGGCCGGTCGAGGCTGAAGGCGAGCGTCTTGGCGTACATGACGCCGACCAGGAGCGCGCCGACGAGACCCGGTCCGCTGGTCACGGCGATCCCGTCGAGCTGCCCGAGGCCGATGCCGGCGTCGGCCAGCGCGCGGTCCACCACGGCGCCGATCGCCTGCACGTGCGCCCGGCTCGCCAGCTCGGGGACGACGCCCCCGAAGACGCGGTGGACGTCCTGCGACAGGATTACGAGGCCGGCCAGCTCGCTTCCCGCCCCGCTCCGGCGGAGCACCGCGGCGGAGGTCTCGTCGCACGACGTCTCGATGGCGAGGATGTGCTCAGTCATCGGGCCCACGCCGCACCAGCTCCACCGTGTCGGGCGAGGCGGTCGCCTCGAGACCGGCCGGCGCGAGGACGCGGAGCCGGCCGGTCCCGGCGCCCGGTGGCCCGGCCCAGTCTACGACCACGGGCACGCTATCGGCCGCGAGCGTACCCAGCCGGGCCGCCGCCCCCCGCACGCGCACGGCCACCGTGGCCCGGGCCGGACGGGCCACCGCGGCGAGCTCGCTCGCCAGGCGCACCGGCACGGCGCTCAGCGTGCGCTCGCCGACAGCCTCCAGGTCCACCCGCACGGACACCTCGGACGGCAGCGCCCGCGCGCTTCCGAGCCCGGAGGTGTCGAGGGCGAGCGTCTCCTCCACGGGGCCATCCGCGTGCGCGATCTCGAGCGGCTCGGTCCGGACGGAGTCGATCCGCTGGATCGCGTCGCGCGGCCCGGCCAGGCGGACGGTCCCAGGCACCACGGCGATCGCGCTCAGCACATGGCCCAGCCCCGGCGCGAGGTGGACCACCGCACGCACCGGCACCACGCGCTGGTAGGTGGAGTCGAGCGCCACGGCGAGCAGCCGCGGCTGCACGTCCTGCACGTGGGCGTCCACGCCGCGCGGCATCTCGATGTCGCCCGGCCCCAGGACGAGCTCGACGTCATCGGCGACCGTGGTGTCGGGCAGCGCGCGGGTGAGCCGCATGGGCGAGGTCGAGAGCTTGAGCAGCTCGCGCCGGGGCCCCGACACCAGGGCGCGCACCGGCCCGCCGGCATTCACCACGCGCCGGCCCGCGGGCGCCCGCACGAGGAGGTCCACCGGAAGGAGGGCGCTGGCCGGCTCCTCTCCCGCCGCCAGCAGCCAGAGGAAGACGGCCAGGCTGAGGGAGGTGAGCTTGAGCGGCAGGTCGGCCGTGAGCGCGCGGCGGAGGCTCACGTCAGAGGCCCGGGTCGTCGAGCAGCCGCGTCACGAGCGCACGGTTGGCGGGCGAGTTCCAGTCGTGCGCCCCGATGATGCGCTTGACGATGATGCCGCGGCGGTCGAGCAGGAAGCTCTCGGGCACGCCGGTCGTCTGGTAGAGCTGCGGTACGCGCTGCGAGCGGTCCTGCAGCAGGTCGAAGCTCAGCTCGAGATCACGGCCGAACTTGCGCACGTCCTCGGGCGGCCCCTCGTCGATGCTCACCGCGGCGATGGCGAATCCCTGGGGGGCGAGCGCGGTGTAGAGGTGCTCCATCGCCGGCATCTCAACCCGGCAGGGGACGCACCAGGTGGCCCAGATGTTGACCAGCGTCACCTTGCCGTGGTAGCGCTGCCGGAGCGACACCGAGTCTCCGGTGGCCAGGTCCATCGCGCGAAAGTCGGGCGCGGTGGCGCCGACCTCCACCCGCGCCACCTCGCGGCCCAGACGGGTCATGATCGTGGCACCGGCCGCGACCCCCGCGACGATCAGCCCCGCGAAGACCCATTGCCTCGACATGTGCACCTCAGATACGCACGGCGCAGTGGCGCGACAGCGTGCGCACGGCCTGTGCGGGATCGTCCGCGCCGAACACGGCGGTGCCGGCGACGAAGGTGTCCGCGCCCGCGCCCCAGGGCTCGGCGATGGTGTCGGCGGTAATCCCCCCGTCCACCTCGAGCGCCGCGCGCGAGCGATGCCGGTCGAGCAGCGCTCGGGTGCGCCGGATCTTGTCCGTGCTCGCCGGCAGGTAGCACTGACCGGCATAGCCGGGATTGACCGACATGATGAGCACGAGGTCGAGATCGCCCACGACCTCCTCGATCAGCGCGAGGGGCGATGCGGGGTCGAGGGCGAGTCCCGCCAGCATCCCGTGCTCGCGCACCGCGGCCAGGTGGCGCTGCACGTGCACCGTGGCCTCGGGGTGGAAGGTGAAGACGGCGGCGCCCGCGTCGGCGTACTCGGCGATGTAGCGCTCGGGGTGCTGCACCATCAGGTGTACGTCGAGCGGCCGGTCGGTGATTCGCCGGAGCGCCCGGATGAGCGGCGCACCGAAGGTGAGATTGGGCACGAAATGGCCGTCCATCACGTCCACGTGGATCCACTCGGCGCCGCCGGCCACGGCCTGCTCGACCTGTTCGCGCAGCCGACCCAGATCGGCGCTCAGCACGCTCGGCGCGATGCGGCAGCTCATGGAGTGCCTCCCTCGGGCCCGCTCACGACCAGGTCCACCGCCGATCCGCGCGGCCGGCCGTTCCCGGGCGCCGGGCGGGTGGCGATGACGACGCCCGCCTCGGGATCGCCGCCGCGCACCGTGTCCACCCGGCCGACCCTGGCTCCCGCGGCCTCGACCACCTTGAGGGCCAGCGGCAGGGCAAAGCCGATGACGTCCGGCACGGTGACGGGCGCCGGGCCGGCGCTCTGCACCAGCTCGACGAGGGCGTTGGTCGGCAGCACGGTGCCCGGGGGCGGGTCCTGCCAGAGAATGGCGCCGCGGGGAACGTCCGGACTGGGGCGGTCGCCCGCGATGCGGAAGCGGAAGCCGGCGCCCGTGAGCGCGGCTCGCGCATCGTCCAGCGAAAGCTGGAGCACGCGGGGAATCGCATGGTCCTGGCTGGTGAGCGGCCCGGGGGTGATCCAGTACGAGGAAACCAGGTATCCCACGACGAACGTCAGCGCGACCAGGCCGATGTCCCGCGCGAACCGCCGCCAGGCCGGCCCCCGGAAGGGGGAGAACCCGGGCTGGGTGTGACGCCGCGTTCTCATGGCGCGCGTCTCACGCCGATCGCCGGAGCCTGGCGGCGAAGGCCCCATCCATGTGATGCCGCTGCGGCAGAATCATCAGGTCTCCATCGGGCGAGGTCAGGGCAGCCGGGAAGCTGTCGCTGGGCTCACGCCGGAATTCCGGGTGGCGATCCAGGAAGCGATCCACCTGCAGCCGGTTCTCCTCCGGCTCGATGGAGCAGGTGGCGTACACCAGGAGTCCGCCCGGCGCGACCGCCCGGGCGGCGCCGTCGAGCAGCTCGGCCTGGCGCCGCTCCAGCTCCGCGAGGGCCTCGGCGCTCACCCGCCAGCGCGCGTCCGGATGCCGGGCGAAGGTCCCGGTGCCGAGGCAGGGCGCGTCAATCAGCACGGCTCCGCAGGGACGGACGGGCGGATGCCGGGCGTCGGCCACGACCGGGTGCTCGCGCCCGCTGCCGGCGCGCCGCAGATTGGCGGCGAGACGGCGGACCCGCGGACGGCTGACGTCGGCCGCGACGACGCGCTCGACGGCGCGCGCCAGGGTGATCGCCTTTCCGCCGGGCGCGGCGCAGGCATCGTAGACCGTGGCGCCGGGCGGCAGGTCGGCGTACCACGCGAGGAGCGCCTGCGCCGGATCCTGCACGATGAACGCGCCGTCGGTGAATCCCGGCAGCTCCTGCGGACGAGTCCGATCGGTGACGAGCCCCGCGCCGAACGGCGCCGGCGCCACGTCGATCCCCGCCTCGCGCCAGCGCCGCTCCAAGGCCTCCAGCCCCACCCGTGCCGGCTGGAGGACGAGCCGCGGCCGGGTGTTGTTCCAGCGGAGCAGCGCCGCCGTCTCCTCCGGCCCGAACCGTTCGAGCCATCGCTCCACCAGCCAGGTCGGGTGCGAGGCCGATTCGGCAAGCTCCCCCGGGCAGGCCGCGTCTTCCCCCGCCGTCGTCCGCGCCGGTGCGCTCCCCAGCCGCCGCAGCACCGCGTTCACGAACCCGCCGGCCTTGATCCCGGCTGTCTCCTTGGCGAGCGCCACGCTCGTGTCGACGGCCGCGTGCACGGGGACGCGGTCGAGCGCCGTCAACTGGAACGCGCCGAGGCGGAGCACCTCCTTGAGCGCGGGTGCCACGCTGTCCCAGCCGCGCGCGACCAGCGGGGCGAGCCTCGCGTCCAGCGCGCGCTGACCCCTGAGCACCCCGGCCGCGAGCTCGTGCGCCAGCCGGCGGTCGGCCTCGCCCAACTGCCTCACGGCCCGGTCGAGCGCCGCATCGAACGGCCGGCCACCGCGGACGTCTCGCAGCACCTCGAATGCGGCGCGCCTCGGTTGCAGCCCCTCGGCTGGCATCCACTCACACTATTCACCACAGAGGCACAGAGGGCACGGAGAAACAGAGAGGGAAAGGTTGAATCGTCGTTCCCTCTGTGCACCTCCGTGCCCTCTGTGCCTCTGTGGTGAACGCGATGAATTCGGCAACGATCTACTCCAGCATCCCTTGCGCCGGGCTCGACGGCACCGCGATCTCGCGGCGCGGCATGCGGCCGGCGAGATAGGCCAGGCGGCCCGCCTCGATGGCGAGGCCCATCGCGCGGGCCATGGAGACCGGCTCGCGGGCTTCGGCCAGCGCGGTGTTCATCAGAATGCCGTCCACACCCTGCTCCATCGTGAGGCAGGCGTCCGACGCGGTGCCGACGCCGGCGTCCACGATGACAGGGATGCCGAGGCGCCGCTTGATGGCGCGGATGCCGTAGGGGTTGAGCAGGCCGAGCCCACTGCCGATCGGCGAGGCGAGCGGCATGACGGCCGCGCAGCCGGCCTCCTCGAGGCGCAACGCCGTGATCAGGTCGTCGTTGGTGTAGGCGAGCACCTGGAAGCCTTCGCGCGCCAGCGTGCGGGTGGCCGCGAGCAGACCCTCGGTGTCGGGCAGGAGCGTCTCGCGGTCGCCGATGACCTCGAGCTTCACGAAGTCGTTGAATCCGGCCTCGCGGGCCAGTCGGGCGTAGCGCACCGCCTCATCGGCGGTGTAGCACCCGGCCGTGTTGGCGAGCAGGAAATACCGCTCGGGGCTCAGGTGATGCAGGATCCCCGCCTCCCTGGTGCGATCGAGATCCACGCGGCGCACCGCCACGGTGACGATCTCCGCGCCGGACGCATCGATCGCCCGCACCATCTCCTCGTTGCTGCGATACTTGCCGGTACCGACCATCAGGCGCGACCGGAAGGTGCGGCCCCCGATCGTAAGCGGGGCATCGGAAAGGGTATCGGCCTCGGCAGAACGAGGGGAGATGGTACCGGAGGAGAGGGTGCTGGTCATAGTGGATCCTGGAGCTTCTGGAGACGACGCGTCGGGGTGATTTCCCCGCTTGGCACGAAAGATAACCGCCTCTCTCGCATCACCCTCCGCCCACGAAGTGCACCAGCTCGATCGCGTCCCCGTCGGTCACCGGCGTCTCGCCGAGGCGTGCGCGGCGTATGATCTCGCGGTTCCGCTCGACCACCACGGAGCGCGGGTCGAGGCCGAGATGCGCCAGCAGGTCGAGCAGCGTTGCCGGCGCGGGCACCGTCCGCGGCTCGCCGTTGACTACGAGCGCGATCTCGCTCACGTCGCCCCCCAGGCGGCCAGCAGCGCGAGCGCGGCCGCCGCCGGGTCGGGCGCGTCCCACAGCGCCCGGATGGCGGCGATGCCGTAAGCGCCGGCGTCCCGCACTTCCGCCGCCCGCGCGGCATCGATGCCGCCGATCGCGATGACGGGCGCACCGAGCGCCGCGGCCGCGCGCACCAGGTCGAGGCCCGCGGCGGGCCGGCCCGGATGGCTGGCGGTCTCGTAGACGGCGCCCACCAGCACGAAGTCGGCGCCTTCCGCGAGCGCTGACCTCGCCTCGCTCTCCGAATGGACCGAGCGGCCGATCCAGCCGTGGGGCATGACGCGCCGCGCATCCTCCGGCGCGAGATCGCCGGCCGCGAGCTGCACGCCCTGCGCGCCGACGGCGGCCGCCACATCGGGGCGCCCGTTGACGAAGACGGCCGCCTCGGGCGGCCGGGCGAGCGCCAGCATCCGCGCCGCC
The DNA here is from genome assembly GCA_036262935.1 of Gemmatimonadales bacterium. Taxonomy (GTDB): domain Bacteria; phylum Gemmatimonadota; class Gemmatimonadetes; order Gemmatimonadales; family GWC2-71-9; genus CAVVWJ01. The sequence continues at coordinate 28,405 of DATAHW010000030.1, forward strand.
GCCCGCGCCAGGGCCGCGCCGCCCGCGTCGCGGTCGCGCGCGTGCAGCGCCACCGCCGGCCCCGCCGCCGCGATCGCGGCCGCCCGGATGCCGAAGTCCTCCGAGCGCAGGATCTCGGCGCTGGCGACCGCGTGCACGCGGGGCAGGGGTCTCATGCGGGCGGCCTCACAGGAGCCGCGCGCCGACCGCGATCCCGCGGCCGCGCACCCAGTCGCCGACCGGCAGCCGCTTCTTCCCGGCGGGCTGCACCTCGTCGATCGCGAGCGCCCCGTTCCCGCAGCCCACCACCAGCCGCGCGCCGGCGGCGAGCACGCAGCCCGGCTCACCGCGCTCGGCCGTGGGCACCCCGCCGAACAGTTTGACGGCGGCACCGTCGTGCGTGGTCCACGCGCCCGGCGCCGGATCGAAGGCCCGCACCTGGCGCGCGAGCGCCGCGGCCTCGCGCCGCCAGTCGAGCCGCGCGCTCTCGCGATCGATCTTGGGCGCGAAGGTCGCGCGGGCCGCGTCCTGCGGCTCCGCCCTGGCCAGCCCGGAGCCCAGGAGCGAGAGCGCGTCCACCAGCGCGCCGGCGCCGAGCTCGGCCAGGCGCGCCGCCAGCTCGCCGGCGGTCTCGTCGGGCCCGATCGGCGTGGCCACGCGGTGCAGCACCGGTCCGCTGTCGAGCCCCTCCTCGAGCCCCATGATGCTCACGCCGCTCTCCGGCTCTCCGGCCAGGATGGCGTGCTGGATCGGCGCCGCCCCGCGCCAGCGGGGCAGCAGCGAGGCGTGCACGTTGATCATTCCGTGGGGCGGCACGGACAGCACGCTGGGCCGGAGGATGTGGCCATAGGCGACGACCACGCCGAGGTCGGGCGCGAGGTGGCGGAGACAGGCGAGGAAGACGTCGCCCAGGGGACGGATGGGCTGGAGGACGGGGATGCCGGCGCGCTCCGCCTCCTGCTTGACCGGCGGCGCCACCAGGGTGGACCGGGACCGGCCCTGCGGCCGGTCCGGCTGGGTGACCACGCCGACCACGGTGTAACGCTCCCGGAGCAGCGCCTGCAGCGACGGGACGGCAAACTCCGGGGTGCCGAAAAAGACGATCCGCATCACTCCTGGCCGGCAGACTCCGCCTGCACTTCTTTGATGAAACCCGTCTCGTCCTTGTGCTCGCGGCGATAGCGGGCGAGCAGCATCTGCCGCTTCACCAGGCTCAGATGATCCAGGAACAGGATCCCGTCGAGATGGTCGATCTCGTGCTGGATGGCGCGCGCCTTGAGCCCGGTGGCCTCCTTGCGGAAGCGCTTGCCGTGCCGGTCGGTGGCCTCGAGCACGATCCGCTCCGGGCGGCTCACGTCGCCGTAGACGTCGGGGATCGAGAGGCACCCCTCCTCGGCGGAGGCGCGGCCGTCGTTCTCGAGAATGACGGGGTCGATCATCTCGAAGCGGTCCTCGTCGGCGTGCACCACGGCGACCCGCCGGGTCACCCCGATCTGGTTGGCCGCGAGCCCGACGCCGCGCGCCGCGTCCATCGTCTCGTACATGTCGTCCAGCAGGCGTCGGATCTCGTCGTCCACGGCTCCCACCTCCTGACTCCGCTGGCGGAGCACGGGCGAGCCGAGCAGGTGGAGGGGCAGCAGGCTCATGCCGCGGGCGCTCCGGGTGCTCTGGGCGCGGCGGCCCCGCCGATCCGAACGATCCGCGACCGCTCCACCACCACGGACGCGGTACCGGTCTCCAGCGTGATTCGCGACTCCTTCACGCCGTCCGACTCCACCTCCTTGATGTCCCGCACCCGGCCGATCAGGCCTCCACTCGTCATCACTTCGTCACCCTTCTTCAGGTTGCTCAGCAGCTGCGCGTGCTTCTTCCGCGCCTGGCCCGAGGGGCGCAGGATGAGGAAGTAGAAGACCGCGCCGATGGCCGCCATCTGCAGCAGCAGAATCCCGAGCCCGCTGCCCGAACCGGTCTGCACCTGGAGCATGGAGTCCCCTCACGTGCCTCGTGCATAGTGGCGGCGGAGCCACTCGCGGCTCCAGCCGTCGAACGTGCCGGCCAGGATGTGGGCGCGGGCCTGCTCGCCCAGCCGGACCAGGAAGCGGACATTGTGCAGCGACACCAGCCGGAGCCCGAGCATGTCCTCGACCACGAAGAGGTGCCGCAGATAGCCGCGCGGGTACGTGGTGCAGGTGTCGCAGTCGCATTCGGCATCGAGCGGCTCGGAAGAGCCCTTGAGCGCGGCGCCGCGCACGTTGATCCGTCCCGTCGGAAGCCACGCGGTGCCATGTCGGCCGTTCCGCGTGGCTGCCACGCAGTCGAACAGGTCCACACCCCGCGCAATGCCCTCGAGCAGGTCCGCCGGAAAGCCGACACCCATAAGATAACGCGGCGCGTCGCGCGGCAGCACGGGCTCGAGCGCCTCGAGGACGCGGTGCATGACCGGCTTCGGTTCACCCACCGAGAGGCCGCCGATGGCGATCCCGGTCCAGGGGCCGCGCTCCAGGGTTCCCTCGAGCGAGCGTCGGCGGAGATCGTCGTGGATGCCGCCCTGGAGGATGGGCCAGAGGGTCTGGGACGGAAGGACGGAAGGACGGAAGGACGGAAGGGTAGTGAGCGGCTCTTTCCGTCCTTCCGTCCTTCCGTCCTTCATCTCCGCGTGCCTCGCCTTGCAGCGGTCGAGCCAGCGCAGCGTGCGCTCCATGCCCTCGAGCGCGAGCTCGTGCGGCGTCTGGCCCGGCACCACGTGATCGAACGCCATCGCGACGTCGGCGCCGAGGGCCCACTGGATCTCCACGGCGCGCTCGGGCGTGAGCGTCCGGTAGGTGCCGTCCACATGGCTCTGGAACTCCACGCCGTGCTCGCCGATGCGCCGCAGCCCCTCGAGCGAGAAGACCTGGAAGCCCCCGGAATCGGTGAGCATCGGCCGGGGCCAGGTGGTGAACCGGTGCAGCCCGCCCATCGCCTCGATGACGTCCTCGCCGGGGCGGAGATGCAGGTGGTAGGTATTGCCGAGGATGATCTGGGCGCCCGCCCGCTCGATCTCTCGGGGACTGAGGCCGCGCACCACGCCATGCGTGCCGACAGGCATGAACGCGGGCGTCCGGATATCGCCGTGCGGCAGGGCGAGGGTTCCGGCGCGGGCGGCTCCCTCCGTCGCGTCGAGCCGAAACTCGAACATCAGGGCGACCGAGCGTCGAGGGACTCCCGAGCCCGGGCGCATTCCCGGTCGCCCGGGCCGGAAGCCGGACGGGGGCGCGGCCTCCGGACAAGCTGACAGTCCTCCGGCCGCGCCCCCGTCCGGCATCCGTCGGAGCCTCGGAGCATGGCCGGCGCTGCGATCAGAGGATCACCATCGCGTCGCCGTAGGAGTAGAACCGGTAGCGCTCGGCGACCGCGTGCGCGTACGCCGCCATCACGAGGTCGTGGCCGGCGAACGCGCTCACCAGCATCAGCAGGGTGGAGCGGGGCAGGTGAAAGTTGGTGAGCAGGCGGTCCACCACCCGGAAGGGATAGCCCGGCGTGATCATCAGGCTCGTGTCGCCCGTGCCCGCGCGCACCGTGCCGTCGGGCTGCGCCGCGCTCTCGAGCGCGCGGACCACGGTGGTGCCGACCGCCCACACGCGGCCGCCCTGCTCGCGCACCAGCTCGACGAGCCCCGCCAGCCGGGGAGAGATCTCGTAGTGCTCGGGGTGCATCCGGTGCTCCCGCGGGTCCTCCGTCTCCACCGGCCGGAACGTGCCCGGTCCGACCTGGAGATCGAGCCCGGCGATGACGACCCCCTTGGCCGAGAGCGCGTCGAGCAGCTCGGAGGTGAAGTGGAGTCCCGCCGTGGGCGCGGCGACACTCCCCTCCACCCGCGCGTAGACCGTCTGGTACCGCGTCTCGTCCGTCTCGGTGGGATCGCGCGCGATGTACGGCGGCAGCGGCAGCCGGCCGAATCGGGCAATCGCGGCGTCCGCCGGCGCGCCGACGAATCGGACCAGCCGGTTGCCATCGCCCAGCACTGCGACGGTCTCGATCGCGACGTCGTCGCCCAGCAGAATCCGCTTGCCCGGCTGGAGCGCGCTGCCGGGCTTGCCGAGCGCCACCCAGTTCCCGTCGGCCGCCGGATGAATCAGCAGCACTTCCGCCGGCGCCCCCGACGAGCGCGTGCCCAGGAGCCGGGCATGCCGCACGCGCGTCGTGTTGAGGACGAGCAGGTCGCCCGCGGGAATGAGCGATGGGAGCTGGGAAAACCGCGAGTCCGCCAGCACGCCGCCGCCCACGGACCGGCTCTGGCCCGGCGGCAGCACGAGACGGCGGGACGAGTCGTTGCCGCGCCGGCCGGGGCCGCGCGCGAGGCGCTCCGCCCGCCGGTCGCCCGGCGCGGGCGCACGGCGCTCGGCGCGGAGCACCATCAGGAGCCGGCTCGCCGCCCGCTCCGCCAGCGGCTCCTGGGCGATGAGCTCCGGCGGCAGGTGGTAGTCGAAGGCGGCGGTGCGAAGCGGGGGATCAGCCGTCAAAGATGGTCGTCTGCCCGGCGGGCGGGGTGATGCCGCAGCGGCGGTAGGCGAGCGCGGTCGCGCAGCGGCCGCGCGGCGTGCGCTCGAGGAAGCCCTGCTGGATCAGGTACGGCTCGTAGACGTCCTGCAGCGTGCCCGCGTCCTCGCCCACCGCGACCGCCACCGTCCCGAGGCCCACCGGGCCGCCGCCGAATTTCTCGATGATCGTGCTCAGGATCCGCGCGTCCATGTCGTCCAGCCCGAATTCGTCCACGTTGAGCCGGGCGAGCGCGGCGTCGGCCACCGCGGCGGTGATCCGGCCGTCGGCCCTCACCTGCGCGTAGTCCCGCACCCGGCGGAGGAGCCGGTTGGCCACTCGCGGTGTGCCCCGGCTCCGCCGGGCGATCTCGGCCGCGCCCGCCTCGTCCATCGGCACCTGCAGAATCGCCGCGGACCGGGTGACGATCTGCTGCAGCTCCTCCGCGGGGTAGAAGCCGAGCCGCTCGACCAGGCCGAAGCGGGCGCGCATCGGCGGGGTGAGGAGGCCGAAGCGCGTCGTGGCCCCGACGAGGGTGAACCGCTCGAGCGCCATCGGGATCGTCTGGGCGTGCGGCCCCTCGCCGATGCGCACGTCCACCCGGTAGTCCTCCATGGCCGGGTAGAGGAACTCCTCCAGCGCCGGCTTCATCCGGTGGATCTCGTCGATGAACAGCATGTCGCCCGGGCCGAGCGAGGTGAGCAGGCCGACCAGGTCGCCCGGCTTCTCCAGCACGGGGCCCGAGCTGGTGCGGAGCTGCACGCCCATCTCGTGCGCCATCAGCATCGCGAGCGTCGTCTTCCCGAGCCCCGGCGGGCCGAAGAAGAGCGTGTGATCGAGCGTATCGCCCCGCTGCTTGGCCGCGTCCATGGCGATCTGCAGCGAGCTCTTCACCTGCGCCTGGCCCACGAACTCGTCCAGCCGTGACGGCCGAAGCGC
>DATAHW010000031.1:0-9995 GCA_036262935.1 Gemmatimonadales bacterium
ACCGCCGGGATGGCCGACGCGGCAGGGGGCCAGGTGCGGAACCGGCGGTCCTCGCGCTGGCAGGCGGAGAGGGCGGCGGCGAGCAGCACCGCGGCGAGCAGCTCCCGCCGCCGCCGGCGGCTACGGGAGCGCGAAGACATACAGCATGCCTCCCTTGGTCGTCGCGGCCGGCAGGTCCTTCATCGCGTTGACGAAGCCGAGCGCCGCGCTCGAGTCCCGCGTGTCAAGCCCGCCGGCCACCACCGCGCCGGCCCAGCCGCCGACTCCCGCGAGCACGGCGACGTACTGCTTCCCGTCGGGCCCGAGATACGTGACCGGCTGCCCGATGATGCCGGAGCCCGTCTTGAACCGCCACAGCTCCTTGCCGCTCCGCGCGTCGAGCGCCTTGAACCACCCGTCCATCGTGCCGTAGAACACCACGTCGCCCTCGGTGACGACGGTGCCGCTCCACACCGGGAACCGCTCGTGCACGTTCCAGACGACCTTCCGCGCCACCGGGTCCCACGCGGTCATCTCCCCGCGGTACCCCCCGGGCCCGGCGTACATCTTCACGATCGCGGCGACGTACGGCGTGCCGGCGATGTAGTTCGCCTCCGTCCCCTCCTCGTCCTGGCACAGGTTCTGGTGCGGGATGTAGAGCAGGCCGGTGCGTGGAGACCACGAGCTCGGCTGCCAGTCCTTGGCGCCCGGGGCGGCGGGGCAGATCTCCCGGACCACCTGACCGGTTCGCGGCGCCTTCTCGGGCACCATGGTCGGCCGCCCGCTCTTCAGATCCACGCCCCGGCTGGTGGTGATGTAGCCGAACGGATCGGCGGAGAGCACCTCGCCGGTGGCGCGGTCGAGCACGTAGATGTAGCCGTTCCGCTCCGGTGCCACGAGGACCTTCCGCGTGGCGCCGTTGATCGGCAGGTCGAGCAGGAGCAGCTCGTTGATGCCGTCGTGGTCGTACACGTCGTGCGGGTTCCACTGGTAGGCCCAGACCGCCTCGCCGGTGTCGGGATCCCGGGCAAAGACACCGGCCGTCCACTTGTTGTCGCCGGGCCGGACCTCGGGATTCCAGGGGCCGGGATTCGCGGTACCGTAGTAGATGAGATTCAGCTCCGGGTCGTAGCTGATCCACCCCCACACTCCGCCACCACCGTACTGCCACGCGTCACCCGGCCAGCTCGAGACGCCGAGGTCCTTCCCCTGGTCGAGCGGGTAGAACGGCTTGAACCGCGGTCCGATCAGCACGTCGGTGTCGGGACCGGTGGTGTACGCGCGCCACGCAAGCTTGCCGGTGCCCGCGTCGAGCGCGGTGAGCCACCCGCGGATCCCGAACTCGCCGCCGCTGTTCCCGACGAGCACCTTGCCCTTGACGACCAGCGGCGCCATCGTGACGCTCTCGCCCCGGTTGATGTCGCCGACCCTGGTACGCCAGACCTGCTTCCCCGTCCGGGCGTCCACCGCCACCGTGTTCGCGTCGAGCGTGTTGTAGATGATCTTGCCGTCGTAGTAGACGGCGCCCCGGTTGACCACGTCGCAGCACGCCACGCCCTGCGACGCGGTGGACGGATTCGGCTGGTATTCCCACTTGAGCGGGGCGCCGGGCTTCGACAGGTCGAGCGCGTAGAGGATGTTGGGGAACGGCGTCACCACATACATGGTGCTGCCGACCACGAGTGGCGCCGCCTCGTGTCCCCGGCTCACGCCGGTCGAGAACGTCCAGGCCAGGCCCAGTCGAGACACGTTGGCCGCGGTGATCTGGCCGAGGCCGCTGTAGCGGGTCGAGGCGTAGTTCTTGGCGGGGATGACCCACTGGGCGCTGCCGCTGTCGGGCGCCAGGCTGGCGGCGCGCGCGGCGCTACCTCGAAGGCCGCCGGGAGCGGCGGCGCTGGTGCTGACCCGAGCCGCGGGCGGAGCGGAGCGCGACTCGTGCCCGCCCGAGCAGGCCAGCGTGAGCGCGACGATGCCGACGACAAGCGACGTCTTGGCCATGACGGTATCCGTCGGGTCGGCCGCCACGATCGGCCGGAATTGATGTTTCGAAAACCAGAGTTGAAGGTGCAGGCGGCGCCCCCGGCGGGCGGCGACGCAGATCACACCGCGAGGGTGTCCGGGCGCGGAATGGGCGCCGCCGCGAGGCCTTACCGTAGGGAGCACCCACTCGGAGCGCGCGTGATCGTCGGCCAAATCCTCCGCTATCTGCCGCTCGCGCTGGTCCCCCTGCCGCTCGTCCTGCGTCAGGCTGGTGCCGGGCCGACGCTCGTCTTCGCGGCCGCAGCCGCGGCCATCGTGCCGCTGGCCGACTGGATCCGCCGGGCCACCGAGCAGGTGACCGCCCGCGCCGGCGGCGCCATCGGCGGGCTGCTCAACGTGACCTTCGGCAACGCGGCCGAGCTGATCCTGGCGCTGTTCGTGCTCGCCGCGGGCAAGGCGTCCGTCGTCAAGGCCACGATCACCGGCTCCATCGTGGGCAACAGCCTGCTCGGTCTTGGCGTCGCCATCCTGGTCGGAGGCTGGGGGCGGGAAAAGCAGAGCTTCCGCCGCGAGCGGGCGGGACTCCTGGCGAGCCTGCTGATCCTCTCGGTGGTGGCCCTGCTGGTCCCGGCGCTGTTCGACTACACCGAGCGCAGCGTCCGCGGCGTACCCTACCCGGAAAACCTGGACGAGCATCTGAGCCTTTCCGTGGCGGCCGTCCTGATCCTGGCCTACGCCGCCAACCTGGTTTACACCCTGATCACCCACCGCGACGTCTTCGCTCCCCCCGGGGAACCCGCGGGGGATCACGCTCAGGGGCACGATCGTGCGCCCTGGCCGCTCTGGCGTTCGATCGTGGTGCTGCTGGTCGCGACTGCCGCCGTGGCCCTCGAGGCGGAGCTGGTCTCCGGCGGGCTGGAGGCCACGTCGCAGGCATCCGGGCTGACGCCGTTCTTCCTCGGCGTCATCATCCTGCCGCTCGTCGGGAACGCGGCCGAGTACTTCGCCGCCATCTACTTCGCACGGCAGGATCGGATGGATCTGGTGATGACGATCGCCGTGGGATCGAGCATCCAGATCGCGCTGTTCACGGCGCCGGTGCTGGTACTGGTCTCTTACCTGCTGGGTACTCCGATGGACCTGGTCTTCTCCAATCCGCTCGAGCTGATCGCGGTGGCGGCGGTGGCGTTCGGAGTGAACGCCATCGCCCAGGACGGCGAGACCAACTGGTTCGAGGGCGTGCTCCTCCTTGCGCTGTACGCGGTGCTGGGACTCGCATTCTTCTTCGTGCGCTGAGTCGCGGCTCAGCGCAGCGTGTAGAGGTAGGCGGCGATGTTCCGGGCCTGCCCCTCGGTCACGCCGAGGTTGGGCATGGCGGTGCCGGGCTCGATCGCCTGGGGGACCTCGATCCAGCGAACGAGGAAGTCGGCGTTGTTGGGGACTTCGCCCGCGATGTAGGCCCGGCGGGCGAATTTCTCCAGCGGCGGCCCGACCAGTCCATCGGCGCCGCTCACGCCGGGAATCATGTGGCAGGCTCCGCAGCCATAGGAGGCAATGAGCTGCTTGCCCTGGGCGGGATCGCCGCCGGGTACCGGCCGGATCGGATCGTCGTCACCGCCGTTCGCGCACCCCGCCAGAAGCAGCACCCCGGCCAGGGCGAGCCATACCGCATGGCGCATCCTCATCCTCCGATCTAGTGCTTCCGGGGCCGGCCCGGGAGCTTGACGCGCGGCGCCTGGTGCTGGCCGCCGTCGAGGGGCCCGGCGCTTCCCCACGCCGGACGTCCGACGCTCGCCCGGTCTCCCGCGTCGCCGAACGGGGCCGCGCCCAGTCCCGGGAGCCCGGACGAATGGGCAGACCGCCCGTCGCCCTCCGTCTCCCGGTCCTCCGGCGCAATCCGGGCTCCGGGCCCTTCATCTTCGTTCAGGATACCGGTGGCGCGATGGTCCCCGCCGGTCTCGAAGCTGTGCGGCGTATGCTTGTCCGCAGTGCCCGACGTGCTGCCGGCGGCGGCACCGCCGCCGAGCGCGCTCGAATGGCAGGCGGTGCTGCCCGCCGCCAGCGCCGCGGCCAGCATGGAAGCAGCGATCATCGCCGGACCGCGTCTCGACACCCGCACCTCCTCCGCCCGGAGCCACAGCACGAACAGCGCTCCCGCCGCCCCCATGTAGAGGAGACCCGCGGGCAGCCACATGATAAGCCCGGCGAGCTGCTGGTCGGCGAGCGGCGTGAGCCCCCAGGCGGCGGCGCCGGCCGACTGGGCCGGATAGAACGGCTTGCCGGCAAAAGTGAGGAGCGCGCCGAGGAGCCCACCCTGCATGCCGGCGGTGACGACGTAGAGCAGGCTCATGCCATGGCTTATGCGGCGCCGGCCGGCCGGCTGGAGCACCACCCACCAGAACAGCAGCGCCGTTCCCAGAAAGCTCAGGTGCTCCAGCGCGTGGACTCGCTCGTCCGCCAGCGCGGCCTGATAGATGGCCGGAAGATGCCAGGCCCAGATGGCCACGATGTGCAGTCCCCACGCGAGGAGCGGCGTAGTGAGCAGCGCCGCGATGGCCGCCACGCCTTTGCGCCGGTGCCACCACGCGCCGAGCCGCTGGCGCGACGGGGCATCCAGCAGCCAGAGCAGCGGAATCAACGGCGCGCCGAGCACCAGGAGCGGCGCGGCGATCAGGATCAGCAGGAGGTGCTGCACCATGTGCCCCCAGAAGACCGCCTCGGCCAGGGCGTCGAGCGGCGAGACCAGTGCGAGCGCCACCGCGACGAGTCCGCCCGCAAAGCAGGCTGCGCGCCAGCGCGGCACGCCGCGTCCCACGCCGGCGGCGCGCCACAGCCGGGCGAGCCCCGCGGCATAGAGGCCGCCGGCCGCGGCCAGTCCGGCGAGCAGGACAGGTGCCGGGTTCCATGTACGCCAGAGGTCGTGCGGCGCGAGCGCGCCAACAGGCAGGAGGATCACCGGATCACCCACACGGCTGAATGATGAAGAGCGGAATGGAGTTCATGATGACCCCCAGAATGAAGAGCCCGCTCACGAGCAAACCCGCCAGCGCCATGAAGCGCGTGCGGCCCTCGCCCACCTCGAGCAGGGCCTCCTCACCACCATGGTGCTCCTGCCGGGTGGCGCGCCAGCTCCGCCACGCCGTGACCGCCGCGCCCAGCGCGATCGCGAGCGCCACCACGCTCGCCGCGATGACCGTGCCCCGGAGCCCACCGAAGATGGGCGCGCTGAGCGGCTCCGACGCCGGATAGCACGCGTGCGCCACCAGCGCATAGTTCAGCATCAACTGGATGCTCCAGATCGTCGGGGCGCCGAAGAGGCCGAACCAGAGCGCGGCGAGCGCCACGCGGTGCTCGGCGGGGGCGGGATGGGCGGCGGAGTGGGCGGCCATCGCTAGAGGAACCGGGGCGAGAGGTACAGTGAGGTGAACACGGCGAGCCACACGACGTCCACGAAGTGCCAGTACCACGAGACGTTGGTGACCGCGAGGTGACGCCGCTCGGAGAAGTGCCCCAGCCACGCGCGCACCGCGACAACCGCGATCATGAGCAGCCCTACCGCCACGTGCGCCCCGTGAAATCCGGTGATGGTGAAGAACAGCGATCCGTAGGCGTCGGTGGCGGGCGTGAACTGCTTGTGGGAGTACTCCACCACCTGGATGGCCAGGAAGACGATCCCGAGCACGAGCGTGAGCAGCAGGCCCAGGCGAAGCCGGCCCTGCCTGCCCTGGCGCACGCCCGACTCGGCCCACCACATGGCCGCGCTGCTGAGCAGGAGGATGACGGTGTTGGGCAGCGCCAGCCGGAGCTCGGGCGGGCCGGACGGCGGCCACGCGCCGCGCGCCATCGATCCCAGGTAGAAATAGCTGAAGAGGAGATAGGCAAAGAGCGACGCCTCGGTCACGATCAGGAGGAGCATCCCCCACCAGCCGGTGGCACCCTTCCCCGCCCGGCCCACCGGCAGCCGGTGTGCGACGGCCGTCGCCATGGTCACGCCTCCTCCGGCACGTCGCCGGGCCAGAGCCAGCCGATCGTCATCGCGATCACCAGCACGGCTCCGGCGACGGCCATCGCCCAGACGCTCGTGAGCAGCCCGTAGAACGTCACCAGCAGCGAGAGCGCCAGCAGGAACGGGTACAGCGAATCCTCCGGCATCGTCAGGATCTCCGAGGGCTCGGCGTCCAGTGGCGTGACGCCGAGCGTCTCCCGGCCGTCGTCGAGCTCCGGGCCCCGATCGAGCACGCTCCGGGCGGTTCCCTCATCGGGGAGGCGGCCCTCCCACAGCGGGTGCCGGCTCCCGACGGACGGCAGCACCTCGAAATTATAGGGCGGCGGCGGCGATGAGGTGGCCCACTCGAGCGTCGGCGCGTCCCACGGGTTGGGACCGGCCGCCGGACCGCGCAGGAGACTCCAGAGCACGTTGACGAGGAAGAGCAGCACGCCCACCGCGAAGACGTAGCTGCCGATGGTCGTGACCAGGTTGACCGTGCCCCACCCCAGCCCGGCGGGGTAGGTGTAGATCCGCCGCGGCATCCCGAGCAGGCCGGCGATGTGCATCGGGAAGAAGCCGAGGTTGAAGCCGAGGAACATCGTCCAGAAGTTCCAGCGGCCCAGCCGCTCGCTCAGCATCCGGCCGGTCATCTTCGGCAGCCAGTAGTAGAACCCCGCGATCACCGGAAACAGGTTGATGCCGACGAGCACGTAATGCAAGTGCGCCACGACGAAGTAGGTGTCCGTGAGCTGCCGGTCGAACGGCACCGCCGCGGTGGCCACTCCGGAGACGCCGCCGATCACGAACAGCACGATGAAGCCCGCGGCGAACAGGAATGGCGTGCGGAGGACCGGCCGGCCGTGCCAGATCGTGGCCAGCCAGGCGAACACCGCCACCGCGCTCGGGATCGTGATCACCATGCTGGCGGCGCTGAAGAAGTCGGTGGAGAGGTCCGGAAGGCCGGTGGCGAACATGTGATGCACCCACACGCCGAAACCGAGGATCCCGGTCGAAACCGTCGCCAGGGCGACGAAGGTGTACCCCGCGAGCGGACGCCGGCAGAACGTCGGGATCATGTCCGACATGATCCCCATGGCCGGCAGCACGACGATGTAGACCCACGGATGCCCGAAGATCCAGAAGAGATGCTGCCAGAGCAGCGGATGCCCGCCCGCCGCGACGTCGAAGAAGTGCATGCCGAAGCGGCGGTCGAAGTAGAGCATGACGCACGCGGCGGTGAGCGACGGCATCGCGAAGAGCACGGCGAACGAGGTGGTCAGCGTGCCCCAGATGAAGATCGGCAGCCGATTGATGGACATCCCCGGCGCCCGGAGCTTGAACAGCGTGACGATGAAGTTGATCGCGCCCACGGTGGTGGACACGGTGAGGAACAACAGCCCCAGCGCGTAGAAGTCCATGTGGAGCCCGGGGGAGAAGGGCCCCTCGGTGAGCGGCGCGTAGGCAAACCAGCCGCGGTCCGGCGCCTGGCCCACCAGGAAGCTCGAATAGATGAACAGCCCCGAGAACAGGAACAGCCAGTAGCTCAGCGCGTTGAGCCGGGGAAACGCCATGTCGCGCGAGCCGAGCATCAGGGGCCAGATGTAGTTGCTGAAGCCGGACAGGATCGGCGAGGCATACAGGAAGATCATGGTGATCCCGTGCATGCTGAACAACTGGTTGTACGCCTCCGGCGTCAGCAGGCGTTCGTTCGGCCCCGCCAGTTGCGCCCGCATGAGGGCGGCCTCGAGGCCGCCGGCCAGCATGAAGGTGAACGCGGTCACCAGATAGCGCTTGCCGATCGTCTTGTGGTCCACTGTGCCCAGGATCCCGAAGAGCCCGGGCGGGGTCTCCCAGATGCGCTGCAGCCGCTCGTGGAGCGAAGGAGAGGGCACGGCGGGGGCGATGGTGGCCACGGTCTCTCCCTAGTTGAGACTCTGCAGATACGTGATCAGCACCTGCAGCTCGGTGGGCTTGAGAGGCACCGCCGGCATCACGTTTCCCGGCTTCAGCGCCTGCGGGTTGGCGATCCAGCCGGCCAGGTAGCCGCGCGTATTGGGGAGCGTGCCCGCCGCGATCGTCCGGCGGCTCGCCAGGTGGGTGAGATCCGGCCCCACCCGGCCGCGGGCCGGGGTCCCCCGGATCGTGTGGCACAGCGCGCACGCCGAGCTGGTGAAGACCGCCTCGCCCGCGACCATGTCGGGATCCGACGGCGACGCCGCGGGAAGGCGCTGGCGCGCGAGCCACGCGTCGAACGCGGCGGGCGGATCCGCCACCACCGACATTGCCATCTTCGAGTGCTGCATCCCGCAGTACTCGGCGCACTGGCCCCGGAACACGCCGGGGTGGTCCGCTTCGAGCCACATGACGTTCCGCTGCCCGGGGATGAGGTCGGTCTTCCCCGCGAGCTCGGGAATCCAGAAGCTGTGGATCACGTCGCCCGCCACGACCTCGAACCGGACCGGCCGGCCCACCGGGATGTGGATCTCGTTCGCGGTGGTCGCGATCCGGTCGGGCGAGGGGTCGAGGTACCGCACCTCCCACCACCACTGATGTCCGATCACGCGCACCGTCAGCCCTGGTGGCGTGGCGGGCGAGGCGATGGCCGCCTGCGTCGTCACCGTCAGGACGAAGACCGCCACCAGAATCACCACCGGCACCACGATCCCGCCGATCACGATCCATCGGAGGCCGGGGCCACCGCGCTCGACCGGCGCGAACGAGCCCGTGCCCCGGCGCAGCACGCCGACCAGCACGAGCACGCTCACGACGAGAACCACCACCGACGAGACGATCAGCAGGATCCAGCCGAGCGTCGCCATCCGGTCGGCGACGACGCCGAAGGTGCGGAGGTACGTGGGACTCAGCAGCATCGGCGTCACCCGGCCTTGTTCGCCGGGTTGTGCGAGGCCGTCGTACGCGTCGGCGTCGGCGGCTTCGCCGGCTCGGCGCCGGTGCCGAGCGTCCGGAGATAGGCGATGATCTGCCAGATCTGGTTCTCCGGGATGCGCCCGCCCCAGGCCGGCATGCCGTTGGGCCGGCCGGCGGTGATGCTGGCGTAGAGGGCGGCATCGGAAGAGCCGTAGATCCACACGCTGTCGCGCAGGTTGGGACCCATCCCGCCGCCGGCGTACCCCGAATGGCACCCGACGCAATTGTACGACGTGAACCAGCGCCGGCCCGCCGCGATGGCCGCCGTGCTCCCGGTGTACGGGTTCCGCACTGCGCCGATCAGCGCACTGGCGTCGATGCCCGGCGCCACACCGGGGCCGCGAGCGCTCGCCGCGGCCGGCGCCAGCCCCATGGCGGGGCTTCTCTCCTGCCGGGGCCGAGCGCCACCGTTGCAGCCGACGAGAGAGGCCAGCCCGAGCGCGGCGGCGCCGGGGGGTAGCAGGCGGGCTAGTCGCATGGCGGCTCCTTGGGCGTGGAAGCCGGTTTCAGCCCGGCGAGGTCGCTTGCGTCCGACGAGCGCATCGCGCCCGGCCCCGCCACCAGCGGCACTCCGTAGCGCTCCAGCACCGCTCGGATCCGCGGTCGCGCCGACTCGAGCGCCCGGTCTACCCGCGCCTGCAGCGCGGTGTCTCCCCGGCGGACCCCGGCGGCGATGGCGAACGTGAAGGGGAGCGCCGGCCCGTCGAGCGCGGGCGTCACCGGCGTCGAGACCAGCGGCAGGCCGGTACGCGGGCCGAAGTACCCGGCGAACGGCCCCCACACGATGGCCACGTCCACCTCCCCGCGGGCAACCGCGTCGATCAGCCGCGCGGGCGGGTTGGGCCGGGAGTAGTCGCCGTATATGCTGTAGCCCACCAGGTTGCGCACGACACCGCGGCGCGCCAACGCCGCCGCAGCCGGTGTGTTGTGGTAGTCGTCGCCGATGAAGTGGAGCCCGATCCGGAGGCGCCGGAGCCGGGGGTCGTCCAGTGAGCGGATCCGGAGTCCGGACGAGCGGCGCGAGAGGAATACGTAGGTCGAGGTGTAGTACGGGCGGGTTGCGAGCACCTGACCGTCGCTCGCGGGAATGCCGACGACCAGGTCGCAACGGCCGGCGCCG
>DATAHW010000032.1:0-6183 GCA_036262935.1 Gemmatimonadales bacterium
CGGCGACGGAAAGAAGGTGGGCCGGTGCGACAAGGCGAAGGACCCCGCGATCGCGTTCCCCGGGCACTGGGCGCCGATGTCGCTCGCGTTCTACACCGGCACGCAGCTCGGACCGACCTACGACGGCGGCCTGCAGCGACCAGAGCGCGCCTCCCCGCCCGCCGCAGCCGCGGACCCCGACGTTCGCCGGCGCCGAGCGCACCCCGGGCCTCACCGCTTCACGATCCGCCAGATCGCGTGGTTGTCGTCCGCGGAGACGTAGAGCGCGCCGTCCTTTCCCACCGCGAGTCCCACCGGCCGGAATCGTTCGTTCTTCATGCTGGAGAACGTGTCGTAGTTGCCCGTGGGCTTGCCGTCCTTGAAGGGCGCGAACACCACGCGGAAGCCCGCCTGCGGCAACGGCGCGCGGTTCCAGCTCCCGTGGAAGGCGATGAACAGGCCGCCCTCGTAGGTCGGTCCGAGCTGCGTGCCGGTGTAGAACGCGAGCGACATCGGCGCCCAGTGCCCGGGGAAAGCGATCGCGGGGTCCTTCGCCTTGTCGCACCGGCCCACCTTCTTTCCGTCGCCGCCGTACTCGGGCGCGAGCACCTTTCGCTTCGCGTCGTTGCTGTAGTAGCAATAGGGCCATCCGAAGTCGTCGCCCTCGTTGACCTGCACCAGCTCCTCGGCCGGGTTGTTGGCGTTGGCCTCGTCGCTGAACCCCCAGTTGTCGCCAAGCTGGTCGCGCCCGTGCACCGCGGCCCAGACCAGGCCGGTGCCCGGCTGCACCGTGAGCGCCTCCGCGTTGCGGAGCCCGGTGGCCCAGCGGCGCCCATCGGCGAACGTTTGCCCCGCGCGCGCGGCGTCGAACCGCCAGATTCCCGCGCGCCGCTCGAGCTCCTTGCAGGGATCCTTTCCCGGCGAGCGCGAGTGGCGATCCGACTGCTGACAACTATTGGTGGCCGAACCGATCTTCACCAGCATCACGTCGCCGCCGGGGAAGGCGAGCGTCTTCGCCGTGTGGTTCCCGTCGTCCGGCAGGTCGCTCACGATCGTTTCCGGACGGCCCTCGGGCTCGAGCTTCCCGGGGGTGAGCGGCCAGCGGATCACCCGGTCCTTCAGGGCGAGGTAGAGATGGCCCGCGTGCACGACGACATCGTTCCCGCCGCTGGGGCCGAACGTGGCGCGCTCGTCGGGCAGGCCGTCGCTGTCACGATCGCGGAACGCGACCACGCCGTCGCTCAGGAGCCGCCCGCTCACGGCGGCGTACAGGTCGCCCGCGGGGCTCACGGCGAGATGGCGCACCGCCCCGACGTCGTCCGCGATGCGCGTCGCGCAGAACCCCTGCGGCAGGGTGAGGCCGCCGTTGTCCGGCGCGCAGGCGGGGGCGCCGCGCTGGGGCGGCGCGAGGGCCCCGAGCGGCATGAGCGCGAGGAGGGCGGCGGCGGAGTATCGGGCGATGCTGGGCATGGTGAGGCACCGATCATGGGGGCATACGAGAGGAACCGGCGGCTGCCGCAAGATACTCGCAGCCGCACTTCCGAGGGAAAATCGGTTGAAAATGCGGCTTTCCGAGGGGAAAATCCGGGGAAATGGGTGTTTTCCGAGGGAAAACCGCCATTTCCCTATTGTAAATCCACGCCGGTCGTGTACTGTTTGTCACGGTAGTTTCTTGCAGGTTCCGAGGCACGCAGGTTCTCACGCTCACTGGGAGACACGCGATGGCCACCAGGAAGAAGACTGCCGCAAGAAAGAAGTCCACCAAGAAGACCGCCCGCAAAGCCCCCGCGCGAAAGAAGACGGCCAAGAAGGCGGCCAGGAAGTCCGCCAAGAAATCCTCGGGCAAGAAGCGGACGCCGAGTGCCGCGTTCATGCGGCCGGTCACGCCGGACAACCAGTTGGCGGCCGTCGTCGGGAGCTCGCCGCTGCCCCGCACCGAGCTCACCAAGAAACTCTGGGCCTACATCAAGCGGAACGGTCTGCAGGATTCCAAGAACCGCCGCGCGATCAACGCCGACGACAAGCTCCGTCCGGTCTTCAACGGCAAGGCGCAGGTCTCGATGTTCGACATGACGAAGCTGGTGAACAAGCACGTGAGCTGAAGTCCGGCGCAGCCGGAGCGGAACGGAGGGCGTCCCCGCTGGGACGCCCTTTCTGTTGCCTGCCCCACCGCCCGGCGGGCGTGGACGAGGGCACGACAGCGGTTATCTTTGCCCGCCTATGGCCGGCGAATACATCTTCACGATGCGCGACCTCAGAAAGGTCGTGCCCCCCTCCCGCGAGATCCTCAAGGGGATCAATCTCTCCTTTTTCCCGGGCGCCAAGATCGGCGTGCTCGGCGCGAACGGTGCCGGGAAGTCGTCCCTGCTCCGCATCATGGCGGGAGTGGACAAGGACTTCCTGGGCGACGCGCGGCCGCTGCCGGGCACCCGGATCGGGCATCTGCCGCAGGAGCCCGATCTGGATCCGACGAAGGACGTCCGCGGTAACGTCATGGACGGGGTGCGCGAGCAGCAGGCACTGCTCGACCAGTTCAACGAGATCAGCGCCAAATTCGCGGAGCCGATGGACGACGAGGAGATGAATCGCCTGCTCGAGAAGCAGGGGAATCTCCAGGAGCGGATCGACGCGCTGGGACTCTGGGAGCTGGACCACAAGGTGGACCTCGCGATGGACGCGCTCCGGCTCCCACCGGGCAACGCCGACGTCGCGAAGATCTCGGGTGGTGAGCGGCGCCGCGTCGCCCTCTGCCGCCTGCTGCTGGAGGAGCCCGACATGCTGCTCCTCGACGAGCCCACCAACCATCTCGACGCCGAGAGCGTCTGGTGGCTCGAGCGGTACCTCGCGGAGTTCAAGGGCACGGTCGTCGCCGTTACCCACGACCGCTACTTCCTCGACAACGTGGCCGGCTGGATTCTCGAGCTGTACCAGGGCGCGGGGATCCCGTGGGAGGGGAACTACTCCTCCTGGCTGGAGCAGAAGCAGCGGCGCCTGGTGCAGGAGGAGAAGCAGGCGAGCGCGCGGCAGAAGACGCTCCAGCGCGAGCTCGAGTGGGTCCGCATGGCCCCGCGCGCGCGCCAGGCCAAGAGCAAGGCGCGCCTCACCCGCTACGAGGAGCTGCGGGAGGAGGCCGAGCGGCAGACGGAAGGGACGGCGGAGATCCTGATCCCGGTGCCCGATCGCCTGGGCGACGAGGTCGTGATCGCGAGCGACCTCGCCAAGGGCTTCGGCGAGCGGCTGCTGTTCGACAACCTCAACTTCGCCCTGCCGCGCGGCGGGATCGTGGGCGTGATCGGTCCCAACGGCGCGGGCAAGACGACCCTGTTCCGGATGATCACCGGGCAGGAGCAGCCGGACTCGGGGACGCTCACCGTCGGGTCCACCGTGCGGATCGCCTACGTGGACCAGAGCCGCGAGCAGCTCGACGCCGAGAAGACGGTGTACCAGGAGATCAGCGGCGGCCAGGACCAGCTCCAGTTCGGCCGGCGCACGGTGAACGCGCGGGCCTACTCCGCCGGGTTCAACTTCCGCGGCGCGGACCAACAGAAGAAGGTCGGCACCCTCTCGGGCGGCGAGCGGAACCGGCTGCACCTGGCCAAGCTGCTCAAGAGCGGTGGCAACC
The DNA here is from genome assembly GCA_036262935.1 of Gemmatimonadales bacterium. Classification (GTDB taxonomy): domain Bacteria; phylum Gemmatimonadota; class Gemmatimonadetes; order Gemmatimonadales; family GWC2-71-9; genus CAVVWJ01. Next base: position 3,602 of record DATAHW010000032.1, read on the forward strand.
TCCTGCTGCTCGACGAGCCGACCAACGACCTCGACGTGGACACGCTCCGCGCGCTGGAGGAGGCGCTGCTCGGCTTCGCGGGCTGCGCGGTCGTGATCAGCCACGACCGCTGGTTCCTCGACCGGATCGCGACCCACATCCTGGCGTTCGAGGGGAACAGCGAGGTGGTCTGGTTCGAGGGCAACTACGCCGAGTACGCCGCGGACCTCAAGCGGCGGAAGGGCGTGGAGGCGGGCCAGCCGCACCGGATCCGGTACAAGAAGCTGATCAGGACCTAGAAAACCATGCTCCGGCGGTATGGCCGGGTGGATCGAGGACTCGCCGTGCTGCTGGGCGTGGTGTGGTGCGCGGCCGGCGTAGCGGGGTTCGCGATCGGCCTCCGCCGGCCGGCGTGGCCGCTCGTGGTACTTGGCCCGGCGGCGGTCCTCTACGGCGCGCTCTTCCTGAGGGCCGCGTGGCTCGGGCGGCCGTTGCGCTGGCCGGGCGTGGGCAGCCGGAGCTCATGACCAGGACCCAGTACTACACCGCCGCGAGCCTCGACGGCTTCATCGCCGATCCGACCAATGCGCTCGACTGGCTGCTCCAGTTCGGCGATCCTCCACAGAGCGACTACCCGAGCTTCATTCGCGACGTCGGCGCGCTGGCGATGGGCTCCACGACGTACGAGTGGATGCTCGCCAACCACATCCACCCGGACTCGGCCGAGCCCAAGGCCTGGCCGTACACCCAGCCGACGTGGGTCTTCTCCTCGCGCGACCTGCCGCGGATCGAGGGCGCGGATCTCCGCTTCGTTCGCGGCGACGTCGCGCCGGTGCATCGCGAGATGACGGCGGCGGCCGACGGAAAGAACATCTGGCTGGTGGGCGGCGGCGAGCTGGTGGGGCGGTTCCACGACCAGGCGCTGCTGGACGAGCTGTTCGTGCAGATCACGTCCGTCACGCTCGGCGGCGGGGCTCCCCTCCTGCCCCGGCGGATCGCGACGCCGCCGCTCCGGCTCCTCTCGGCGACGCCGTGGGGGGACGCGTTCGTGCAGCTTCACTATGAGGTACCCAGGGCCGGACGCTAGGCCCGTGGTACGCTGACGCTCCGATCCCGGGCGCGTCGCCGGGGCTTTCTACCGCTAGCGAGATCGTGTCTTCGCCGGCCGAGGCTGCCCGGCGCGGAGACTGCGGGCCGAGTCACACGGTCCGATCGGTCCGGGCGATGAAGCATCCCGCCTCGGCGTTGCGGAGCTGGGCGTACCTCACGTCCCTCCGCGCGAGCACACTCTCGAGCACCGATTCGTGCGGGCTGTCGCCCACGTGCTGCGACCAGGTGCCGTTCCTTCCGGCCTCGCAGGCGGCGTACGAGATGACCCAGGCCGCGGTGGAGCGGGAATCCGGCACGAGTACCCCGCGGGCGTCGTTCTCGCGCTGAACCGCGCCGCGCCCGGGCTAAACGGTACGACTCGGCCGACGCGCCCGCGCGATCTTGCGAGGTCGCGACCTGGCGGACGCCAATGCCGTACAATTCGCCCCTGCTGCAATCCCTGCAGTCCAATCTGCGCATGCAGCACCTCAGCCGGCGGACCGAAGAGGCCTACGTCTACTGGACCAAGCGGTTCATCCGCTTCTCCGGTCGCCGGCACCCGACCGAGCTGGGTCCCGCGGAGGTGCGGCAGTTCCTGAGCCATCTGGCGGTCGATCGGAAGCTCTCGGCGGCGACCCAGCAGCAGGCCCTGAGTGCGCTGCTCTTTCTGTATCGCAACGTCGTCGGGCGCCCGCTGGAGCACATGGGCAGGCTGCCGCGGGGCCGCGTGCCCACCACCCTTCCGGTGGTGCTGACCCGGACCGAGGTCGAGAGGGTCCTGGCGCAGCTCGACGGCGTCGCCCGCCTGGTCGGTGTCCTGCTGTACGGCAGCGGGCTGCGGCTCGCCGAGTGTGTCGCCTTGCGGGTCAAGGATCTCGACCTCGAGCGAGGGGAGATCCTGATCCGCCGGGGCAAGGGCGGCAAGGACCGGGTGACGGTGCTGCCCGATGCCCTCCGCGCGCCGCTTCGCGAGCACCTGCGTCGCGTCCGGCTCCTGCACGAGCGCGACCTGGCGGCGGGCCGCGGGCGGGTGGAGCTGCCCAACGGCCTGGCGGTGAAGTTCCCCAATGCCGCTACCAGCTGGCACTGGCAGTGGGTCTTCCCGGCGGCTCGGACGCACCGCGATCCCGCCAGTGGCCACACGCGCCGCCATCATTTGCACGAGTCGGTGGTGCAGCGGGCGATGACCGCCGCCGTGCGCGCGAGCGGGATCGGCAAGCGGGCCAGTTGCCACACCTTGCGCCACTCGTTCGCGACCCATCTGCTCGAGGCCGGCTACGACATCCGGACGGTCCAGGAGTTGCTGGGCCACCGGGACGTCTCCACCACAATGATCTATACCCACGTGCTGAACCGGGGCGGCCGCGCGGTGCGGAGCCCAGTGGATGCTCTGCGTCTGGGCGGGGACGCAGGAAGCGCGGGATGATTTGCGAGTTGGGGCATTGGGGCGGGGTGGACGGGGGGGAAGTCGGTCCACATAGTAGTTAGACATCTTCACGAGCTATGGATCGCAT
>DATAHW010000033.1:0-37862 GCA_036262935.1 Gemmatimonadales bacterium
GGAACCCTTCGTGCACCTTCGTGCCCTTCGTGTCTTCGTGGTGAACACGGCAACGATCTACTGCAGCGCACGCTCCTTGACCCATACCCGCGCCGACTCCTGCCGCGCCCGGAGCGCGTCGCTCGGCGCCGCCTGGTAGACCGCCGCATCTCGCAGCCGCCGCAATCCCGGCGGAAGCGTGGCGAGCTGGCCGGCGCAATGCTCGCGCAGCGCCGCGAGGCTCGGGTGCGGCCGGAGCAGCTCACCTGCCCGCATGACCGGCTCGAGCAGCCCCACCGCGCCCTCCGGCACGGGCTCCTCCTCGAGCGCGAGCGTGTCGCCCGCGAGGCGGCCGTCCCCTTGGAGCCGCCGGAACACCTGCTTCCCGCCCACCCACGTCTCCTTTCCCGGACTGAGCTTGAGCACGTCGCGACCGGCGAGCCGGACGAGCTTGTACACCATGTCGAGCGACGGCGCGTCCGCCGACACGTTGAGCCGGGTGCCGATGCCGAATGCGTCGATCGGCGCTCCCGCCGCGAGGAGCGCGGCCACGTCGTGCTCGTCGAGCCCGCCGCTCACGATGATCTCCACCTCGGGGCAGCCGCCGGCGTCGAGGATCCGGCGGACTGCCCGGCTCAGCGCGGCGAGATCGCCGCTGTCCAGCCGCACGCCAGCCAGCCGGTGCCCCCGGGCCGCGAGCCCGCGCGCCACCTCGACCGCCAGATGCGCCGCGGCGACCGTGTCATAGGTATCGAGCAGGAGCACCGCGCTGTCCGGAAAGGCCCGGCCATAGGCCTCGAACGAGTCCATCTCCCGCGGAAACGCGCTGACGAACGAGTGCGCCATCGTGCCGGAGAGCGGGATACCGTACGCCTTCCCGGCCAGCACGTCGCTGGTCGAGGCGAAGCCGGTGAGATACGCGGCCCGCGCGGCCTTGAGCCCTGCGTCCATGCCATGCGTGCGGCGGAGCCCGAACTCCGCCAGCGTCCGGCCGCCGGCCGCGAGCACGGAGCGGGCCGCCTTGCTTGCCTGCACGGTCTGGAGATGGCAGAAGTGGATGACGGCCGTCTCCACGAGCTGCGTCTCGATGAGCGGACCCGTCGTCTCGAGCAGCGGCTCGTCGGCGAAGACGACGGTTCCCTCGCGAACCGCGCGCACGTCGCCGGTGAACCGGAGATCGGCGAGGTAATCGAGGAAGGCGGGCTCGAACCGGCGCAGCGAGCGGAGGTATGCCAGCGCGTCGGCCGAGAAGCGGAAACCGCGGAGAAACTCCAGCGCGTCCTCGAGCCCCGCCGCTACCAGGAACCCACGCTCCGGGGGCAGCCGGCGGACGAACAGGCTGAACGTGGCGGTGCCCGTGACCCGCTCCCGGAGGAACGCCGCGGCCATGGTCAGCTCGTACAGATCGGTCAGCAGCGCGGCATCGGCCAGGGCGAGCGGACCGGAGACGAACCCGCCGGGTACGTCGGTGCCCATCGGACTCCTCGGGGAAGAAGGCGCCCGGAATTCTACCGGGTGCACGGCTTGCGCGCGCCCCGCCGCCACTCCTACGTTCGGCATCACCCTCGGGAGAAGCCGTTGCAGCAGATCAAGGGCGCCGTGCTCAAATCACGGCTGGCGTTCGTGCAGGACCATGCCGGGAAGGACGGGCTCGAGCGCGTGCTCGCCGCCGTGCCCGAAGGCGACCGGCGTACGCTCCGGATGCTCTTCACCTCGAACTGGTATGCGTTCGAGCTGGGCAAGCGGCTGGATGATGCCATCGTCCGGGTGCTGGGCGGCGGCCGGCCCGAGTTCTTCGAGCGGCTCGGCGCCGCCTCCGCGGAGAAGAATCTGGGCGGTGTCCACAGCAGCTATCTCACCCGGGGCGACGCCCACGAGTTCCTGACCAAGTCCCCCTCGTTCTACTCGCTCTACTATGACACGGGTCGTCGCGAGTATGCCAGGCTCGGTCCCAAGGCGGGCGTCTTCACCACCTACGACGCCGAAACGTTCAGCGCGCCGGACTGCCTCACGGTGGTCGGGTGGTACAGGAAGGCGCTGGAGATGTGCGGCGTGAGAGGCGTCCGGATCGTGGAAGAGGAGTGCCGGGCCAAGGGCGGGGCCGTCTGCCGGTACAAGGTGAGCTGGGAGTAAAAGCCCCGCCCTACGATCCGGCCCGCTGTCGGGAGTCGCGCGTGCCACCGATTGCATCGCGGCTCCAGCGCCGACACTTGACACGCACCCGCTCCGAGCGGCATCCTGCATTCCGGCCGCCGATGCCCGGCTCTCCCCACCAGCCTCGCTGACGGCCGCACCCCCTCGCACGCCGGACTCGCTCTACCTACCCGGAGGATCAGATGGCCTCGACCAGGCTTCGTCGTACGATAATGGCCGCCTCGCTCGCACTGGCGGCTGGTGCCGCGTTCGCCTGCTCCGATCGGAGCGAAGTGACGGCACCGCCGGACGGTCCGGCGCTCGCGCGCGGTGGGGTGCAGGGGCCCGATCTGCGGGCCGCCCTGGCGGCCAAGGCCCGCTACACCGATCGGCTGCTCGCCGAGGAGGGCGTCGTCGGCACGGCCGTGGGACTGGGTCATCAGGGAAACGCGGTCGTCAAGGTCTACCTCGCCCGCCCCGGTGCGAAGGTGGCGAGGTCGCTGGACGGCGTGGACGTCGAGACCGTGGTCACCGGTGAGATCCGGGCAATTCTGCCCAGCGCAACGCCTGAAGCGGCCGGCGCCGACCCGACGCAGCGCTTCGCCCGTCCGGTGTCGATCGGCGTGTCGGCCGGCAACCTGAACGACCTGGTCTACTACCGCACCTTCTGCACGACGGGCACGCTCGGCGCCCGGTTGAAGGGCGCGAACACCAAATACTACGCGCTCAGCAATAACCACGTCTTCGCGGTCGAGAACCTCGCCAAGGTGGGCGACCCCATCATCCAGCCGGGTCAGGCGGACAACGGCTGCCGCTCCACGGCCGCCGACCAGATCGGCACGCTGGCGGGCTACGTTTCACTCAACTTCAGCCGCAAGGGGACCAATACGGTGGATGCCGCGGCCGCCGCCGTGACCACGGGGACGGTGGGCAACCAGACCCCCGGCAACGGGTACGGCACGCCGAGCCCGACCACCAGGACGGCGGCGCTCAACATGGCGGTACAGAAGTACGGGCGCACCACGGTGCTCACGCACGGCAGCGTCACCGGCGTGGATGCCTCGATCAAGGTGCGCTACTCGAAGGGCAATACGGCCACGTTCGTACATCAGATCGTGATCACGGGGAACAATGGCGGCGCTTTCAGCGATTCGGGCGACTCCGGCTCGCTCATCGTGACGGATGACTCGGGCAAGAACCCCGTCGGTCTTCTCTTTGCCGGCTCGACCAGCACCACGATCGCGAACCCCATCAGCGATGTGCTGAGTCAATTGGGCAAGAAGCTCGGCACGACGCTCACCATTGAGTAGCACGACTCGTACGCGCCGCATTGCCACGGGGCCCGCGGTGGTTGCCGCGGGCCTGCTCGTCGCCACCCTTTCGTGTCACCGGCCTCCGCCCGGCGGCACGCCGGACACCGGTGCTCCCATGTCCATCGCCAGCTCCATCCAGCGGCACTCGGCCGAGCTGCTCGAGTTGCCCGGCGTCGTCGGCGTGGCCGAGGGCGCGCGCGACGGCCAGCCCGTCGTGCAGATCCTCGTCGAGCGCCGCACGCCTGCGCTCCTCGCGCGACTCCCCCGGGCCCTCGACGGGCATCCGGTCGTGGTCGTCGAGACGGGTGAGATCCGGGCCCAGGACAGCGCGTCGCGCTGACCCAGGCGGTCCGCGCGGAACCATCGCGCGGCCGCGTCGGTTGCCTCCTCTCATGGCCGGACCTCACCAAGCGGCCCGGGACCACACGCTCCCGCGGCCACGCAGCATCAGAAGGAGGACCCATTGAGAATCGGCATCATCGGCGCGGGCCAGATCGGCGGCACGCTGGCACGGCGCCTCACGGCACTCGGACACGACGTCTCCATCGCCAACTCCCGCGGGCCCGAGACCCTGGCCGCGCTCGCGCAGGAAACCGGCGCCAAAGCGGTCACGGTCGAACAGGCCGCCCGCGCCGGGGACGTGGTCATCGTCACCATCCCCGAGAAGAGCATCCCCAGCCTGCCCGCCCACCTGTTCGACGGCGTGCCCGCGGACGTTGTAGTGGTAGACACCGGCAACTACTACCCGAAGCGCGACGGCCGGATCGACCCCATCGAGAAGGGCACCACCGAGAGCCGCTGGGTGTCCGATCAGCTCGGCCGCCCGGTAGTCAAGGCGTTCAACAACATCTACGCCCGCCACCTGCTGGAGCGCGGCAAGCCGAAGGGTGCGAAGGATCGCATTGCTCTGCCCGTCGCGGGCGACGACCGCCGGGCCAAGGAGGTCGTCATCCGGCTGCTCGACGAGCTCGGCTTCGACGGGGTGGACGCGGGGAGCCTGGATGAGTCCTGGCGGCAGCAGCCCGGGACGCCGGTCTACGCCACGGACTTCGATGTCACCGGCGTACGGAAGGGACTCGCGGAGGCGACGCCGGAGCGGAAAGGGGAGTTCCGAGCGGGGGCGGCCGGCCCCGCGGCGGGCGCCCGCCGCTAGCCCGATCGCACGGCGTACTCGCTCTGGACCAGGCCAGTGGCGTAGACCCGCGTCGCCACGTGCTCCAGGGCGATGTCGCCCTCCGTCGGGCCGAACAGCGGGATACCCGAGCCGATGAGCACGGGAATGCGACTGATGATGAGGCGCTGGATGAGTCCGGCACGGAGGAACCGCTGGATGGTGATACCGCCGTCCACGTAGGCGTGCCGGATGCCGCGAACGTCGAGCTGCGACACGATCTCGGCCGGATCACCCGACATTCGCTCCACCGTGGCGCCGGCCGGCGCGGGCGCGAGGGGGTGCGAGCTGAGCACGAACACCGGCTTTTCGCCGTAGGGCCAGGCAGCGAACGCCAGCACCGTCTCGTACGTCTTGCGGCCGATGACCAGCGCGTCCACCGTGGCGATGAACGCCTCGTACCCGTGATCGCCGCTGCCTGCGGCATGCAGCCAGTCCAGCCCGCCGTCCGCCCGGGCAATGAAGCCGTCCAGGCTGACGCCGACGAAGACGGAGGCCTTCATGGCCGGAACATCCCGCGTAATACCTCCCACCGGCGGCCTCCGTGACGGAACGGTAACGGGCCTCGCGACCGCCGGTGAACGAGGATCACGCTCACGGCCTCGCTCACGAGTATCAGGCTGACGAGCCGCTCGGCTTCGTAGGACCCGCCGGGGAAGAGGGTCTTGATGCTCAGATTGGCGCTGGCGTGGTACAATGCCACGGCGAAGACACGCTTCCCGGCGCCAGTGTAAATCCATACCATCAGCACCCGCGCGGGCACCCTGTCGAGGCAGCCCCACGCGATCCAGGCTGCCGACTGGCCTGCCTGCTCCATCGCAATCACATGCCAGAGCGCCCCGATCACGCCCGGGAGCAGCGCGGCGCGGAGCGGAGTCCACCGCTCAGCGGCGCGGACACCCCGCGTTCCCGCAAGCATGACGAGCGAGCTTTGAGTATGTTCTCTCACGGACACGGTCCTCCGGCTCATTAGTGAAGACGCCGGCAAGCTCTGTCCATACCCCAACTCACAAGAGGAGGAGCGATGTCATCAGTCCCCGCCGGCCCGCATCGGGCCCGGCGTATTGTTGCGGTGGCCGCGATGGCCGCCGGCCTGGCCGTTGCCGTAAGCTGCGGCGACGACTCGACCGGCACGTCCGGTTCGAGCTACGTCTACGGCACACCCGTCGCCGTGGGAGACGGCCAGGCGCGAAGCTATGTCCTGATGGACCAGGGAAAGCCGCTCGAGTTCGGGATCGCGCTGAGTGAGGCGGCGCTGACCAATCTGCCGACGGCGCAAATGATGTACGAGTACCTGCTGCCGCTCCCGGCCACCAACCCGACCCAGCTCAAGCTGGTCGAGCTCGACTGGAACCCGCAGGGCCATCCGCCACCGGCCGTCTATACCGTGCCGCATTTCGACTTCCACTTCTACTCCATCACCCAGGCGGAGCGGGACGCGATCGACCCCGCGGACCCGGATTTCCAGACGAAGACGGCCAACCATCCGGCGGCGGAGTTCATCGCGCCGGGGTACACGCCCGACCCGGTGGCGGTGCCGCACATGGGCGTGCACTGGACCGATCCGGCGTCGCCCGAGTTCAACGGCCAGCCCTTCACCCGGACGTTCATCTACGGCTCGTGGGACGGGAAGCCGACGTTCATGGAGCCGATGGTCACGACCGCGTTCCTCCAGACCCAGCCGACCGACACTGCGGCGGTGCCGATGGCAAGCAGCCACGAACCGCTGGGGTTCTATCCCGACCGCTACATCGTGTCGTGGGACGGGACCGCGAAGGAGTGGCGGGTGGCGCTGGGTGGGCTGGCGGCGGTGACCCAGTAGCAAATCCGGCCGCGCTTGACGCCACGTCAATTGGCCTGTAAAGTTATGCCATCTGGCAGCCCCTCCCGTCCGGCCGGAGGCACCGTGTCCGCTCCCGTCAAATCCGAATCCGCCGACCTGGCCGAGATCCGCCGCCGGCTGCAGGTGGCGCCGGGTGCGCAGTACATGCATATCGCGTTGCTGGGGCTGCGGGTGTACGAGCCGCTCCGGATCTACGCCCAGATCCGGAAGGGGCTGCCCTTCAGCGCCGTCGAGCGGTTTCAGCGGAACACCTCGCTCGGGGCGGATCAGCTCGCGGCGCTGCTGCAGGTTCCGGCGCGCACGCTCGCGCGCCGGAAGGCGGCGGGGCGGCTCGAGCCGGACGAATCGGACAGGCTCCTTCGCGCCGCGCGGGTGTTCGGCCGCGCGCTCGCGCTGTTCGAGGGCGATGCCGACGCCGCACGCGAGTGGCTGCAGGAGCGGCAGCCCCTGCTGGGCGGTCTCCTGCCGCTCGACCTGGCAAGGACGGACGTCGGCGCTCTCGAGGTCGAGCGGCTCATCGGGCGCCTGGAACACGGCATCCCTTCCTGACCCCGGATGCTGACCCTCTGGCGGATCGCCAAGACCCGCCACGCCGACAGCGCGTTCGAGGGGGAAGGTGCCCGGCTGTACGGCGGCCGCTGGAACAGCGTTGGCGTACGCGTGGCCTATGCGTCCGAGTCCATCGCGCTGGCCTGCCTGGAAGTGCTGGTGGGCCTGCAGCGGAGCAGCGTGCTCGCGTCGTACTCGCTCGTCTCGGCCCGGCTCGACGAGGCGATCGTCGAATCACTGCCGGCGGCGTCGCTGCCGGCTGGGTGGCGCAACCACCCGCCTTCCGAGGAGTCCCAGGCCGTGGGCGACCGGTGGGTGGCCGAGCGGCGGTCGGCCGTCTTGAGAGTGCCGAGCGCCATCATCGAGGTCGAGTCGAACTACCTGCTGAATCCTGAACACCCGGAGTTCGGCAGGATCACGATCTCCGCTCCCGTGCCGTTTGCCTTCGATGCGCGGCTGATTGCGCCGCGCCCCACCCCGTAGTCGCCCGGCCTATTCCGCGGCCAGCAGCGCCTGCAGGGCATCCAGCCGTTCCGCCCAATACTGCTTCACCCGCGCCGCCGCGGCGCGGTCCGCCAGCTTCTCGTGCTCCACCGCGACCGCGCTCTTCGCCGGACCCTTACTGGTGAATCCCACCGCCACCGACGTGCGGTCCGGCCAGGTGATGCGCATGGACTTCCCGCGCTTGGCGGCCCGCACCGTCAGCCGCACGCCCGGGAGCCAGCGAGCGCGGGTCCGCGCATCGTGGAATGCGCGGTACAGCCGGACGAGGGGAACCGAGAACGTCCGGCTCTTCGTGGCCGCGAACGAGCCGTCCCGCCGCTGGCCCACGGCGCGCAAGCCCTTGATGCGCTCGTAGCCCACCGTGACCCCCTGCGCCCACCAGCCGGGGATCTCGTACTTCTCCCGCACATGGGCGGCGATCTCCCCGTGAGACCAGGTGTACGCCTGGACTCGATCGAGCGCCCTCACCCAGCGCTCCCAGGTGCAGCCGGTTCTTGTCTCGAGCACGGCGTCGCTCCGGCCGGCGAGCCGGGCGTAGTCGCTGGGAGCGGGGTTCCTGGAGTCCTGCCTGGCGGGCATCGTCGCACTCGTTGGCATTGATGGTACGCTGGCGAACATTGTGCACGAACGCTACCGCGTACGCAAGCGAACCGGCCTTACGCCGCTGGCTATCTTGACGGGCCGTACACAGATTGGAAGCTTCCCCCGCTGGATCCGTACCCTGGCTAACGTACCTGCCGCGCTCACCGATGCCCTTCGCGATCGCTACCGGCTCGAGCGCGAGTTGGGGCGCGGCGGCATGGCCACCGTGTATCTCGCCCGCGATCTCAAGCATGACCGCGAGGTCGCGGTCAAGGTGCTCAGTCCCGAGCTGGCCGAGGTGCTGGGCCGGGAGCGGTTCCTGGCCGAAGTCGCGCTCACCGCCAGGCTGGATCATCCCCACATCCTCACGCTGATCGACTCGGGCGAAGCCGCCGGGTCCCTCTATTACGTCCTGCCTTACGTGCGAGGGGAATCACTGCGCAAGCGGCTGGCGACCGAGCAGCAGCTCTCCGTGGACGAGGCGGTGCGCATCGGCTGCCAGGTGGCCGCGGCGCTCGACTACGCGCACCGCCAGGGCGTGATCCACCGCGACATCAAGCCGGAAAACATCATGCTGCATGAGGGCGAGGCCATGGTGACCGACTTCGGCGTCGCGCTGGCCGTGCGCGAGGCCGCCGGCGAGAGGTTGACGGAAGCCGGGTTGTCGCTGGGTACGCCCCAGTACATGAGCCCGGAGCAGGCCGGCGGTGGCCACGCCCTGACGCCCCGGAGCGACCTCTTCTCCCTCGGCACGGTGATCTACGAGATGCTCACGGGCGAAGCTCCCTTTCGCGGCCGCACCAGCCAGGCCGTCGTCGCCCGCCTGATGACCGAACGACCGGCCCCGATCCGGACCGTCCGGGACACGGTGCCCGCCGGGGTGGAGGCAGCCGTGCTCAAGTCGCTGGCCAAGGTGCCGGCCGACCGCTTCCCAAGCGGCCAGGCATTCGCGGCGGCGCTGCGCGAGGGGATGGCACCGGCGAAGTCTCGGCCTGGCTCGGCGGCCGGGCGCTGGCTCGTGGCCGGAGCGGCCGGGGCGGTCGCGGCCGCGGTAGGCCTCGTGCTCTCACTGAGATTCCTGGGACACCACGACACGTCGGCGACCGTCGCCGGCAGCCTCGGCCCTCCGCTGGTCCTCGTCGCGCCGTTTCAGGCCGAGGGCGACGACACGCTTGCGGGGTCGGTGGCGCGGTCGCTCCCGGACGCGATCGCCGATAGCCTGGCGACGATCAGAGGCTTGCGAGCGGTCGTCGCGACCGAGGACAGCCCGCAAGCCGCCGATTCGCTCTTCCGCGGAGCGGAGATCGGCCTGATCATCGCCGGATCGGTCGAGCGGAACGGGAACGAGCTCAAGGCCATCGGCCGGGTGAGCGAGGGGCCCACCAGGATCCAGCTCTATTCACAGGGGCAACAGGGCGCGCCTGGCTCGGCCGCCCTCCTGGAGGCGGACCTCGTCGAGCGGGTGGTGCGCTTCGTCCGGCGCTACGTCGGAACGGAGGTGAGACGGCGCGCCGTGGCCGCGGAAACGCAGGACTCCGTGGCTCGCGAGTACTGGAGCCGCGCCGTCGCGATCATCGACGCGATCAGCGCACCGGAGGCGCTGGCGCTCCCCTCGTCGACCGCCGACCGGCTGGCCGTCGCCGATTCGCTGCTCGGCCTGGCGAGCCGCCGGGACCCGCGGTGGATCGGTCCGCACATCGCCCGCGGCTGGGCCAATCTGGAGAGCGCGGCTCTGTACGGCTCGGAGGGTCAGCGGGACCCGGCCCGGATCTCCGCCCACCAGAAGGCCGTGGCCGCGGCGGACGCGGCGATCCGGATCGCGCCGGACGACGCCGAGGCCCGCGAGCTCCGCGGGGTCGCGCTGGTGGGCCTGTGGTTCGAGGCCCCGTCGGACAAGGCGGACAGCATCGGGCGTGAAGCCGAGCTGGAGCTCGGCCGGGCCATCGCGCTGGATCTGAATGTCGCCCGCGCGTGGGAGGCGCTCGGGACCTACTACCTGTTCATCGGCCGGTTCGGGGAAGGCCGGCAGGCGATGGCGCAGGCCCAGCAGGCCGACGCCTTTCTCCTGAGCGAGCCCAAGATACTCCGCTGGCAGATCCTGGCCGACCTCAACCTGGAACGTTACGCGGACGCCCGGCAGACCTGCGCGCGAGGGGCCCGCTGGTACCCGCTCGAGCCGGCGTTCGTGAACTGCCCGTTCGTGATCCTCGGCTGGTCCGCCGGCGACCTCGCGTCGGCCAGACGTACGTGGCAGTTGGCGGGAAAGGCGGAGGATCGGGCAACGCCGGCACGGCGGAGCGACATCTACCGGACCAAGCTCCTGTTGACGGCCGCCATTCTCGCACGCGCGGGCTCTCGCGACAGCGCGGAGTCACTCCTCCGCACGTTCGTGGGCACCCGCAAGGGCCCGGTGGACCTCGACGGTTTCGCGTCGGACGAGGCCTACGTGCGGCTCCTGGTGGGACAGAACGACCGCGCCCTCGCGCTGCTCAGGACGTTTCTTCATCACAACTGGGCGCAGCGCGGTTACATCGCGCGCACGCCGTGGTTCCGCTCTCTCCAGCACGACCCGGCGTTCGTCGCGATGCTCGAGCGGCGCCCCTGACCGGCCTTACTCCTGAATCCACTCCCTGCGCTTGGCCGCGGCGTACTCCGCGCCGAACACCCGGGTCAGATACGGGATCATGAACTTGTCGATACCCGACACGGTGAGGAAGATTGCCTCGACGTCGGACTCGCGATCGGGAAGACTGCTGCCATCATTCACCGTAAGCTGCTCCACGTCCACGTCGTTGGCGTCGCGGAGCACGATCTTCGCCACGGAAGCCGCGACGGGCCTCAGCCCGCAGCCCGTGGTCTTGAGAACCTTGACGTAGGAGCGTGCCTGACCCCGGGGAGTCACGGGTCCGAAGTAGCTGAGCCCCGATCCAGCCGTAGCCGCAGTTCGAGCCGCGTCATCCGTCGCATGCACCGACACGATCTCGTAGGGCGCCTGGTCGCGAAACACGACGAACGCCACACTTTGACCTCGCCACGTGTCGACCGCCTCGACGATGCTGCGCATGGCGTCCTGCGGGAGCGGAGCGCCCATGGAGTTCTGGATGACGAATGCCATGACGACCTTCCTTTCGAGGAGGCCGGACCAGCAGCCGACAGCTGCGCGGCGGTCGGCTGGTTGAAAGTTCGGGTAGCGTATCGTCCGGGACCGAGTACGTCAAGGAGTTTTCCATCAGGCCGCCAGGGAGCGGCGGGCGCAACGTTCTGCACTTCCTTCGGCCGGTCCGCAAGCTGCGGCACGCCTCGCTGCGGCGCTCTTGCATCCTGCGGGTCCGATGACTCGGCCACTGGCCCGCATCGTCTATCTCTCGAACACCGCCCAACTCTTCAGAATTGCGGGCCGCGGGCCGGTATCCGATCGTGAGCAGGCCCAAGCGTGGCGGGGAATGTGAGCGAGGGTTGGGCTCTCACCGAAACGGCACTTCCAGATACAGGAGGCGACATGCGCAGCGTGTCTCGATGGGTCCGTCCTACCGTCGCTGTTCTCGCACTCACCGTCATCGCCGGCTGCAGTGACGAGACCACCGGTCCCGCCACCAGGACGGCCTCGAGTCCGAGTCCCGCCGTTGCCACGGCAACCACCGGCAACGGCGCCCCGAGCGGCGCGCACTACACGCTGAACATTATCGGCGTGCCGAAGGACAAGTCGGCCAATTTCGGCGGCGGCAACGGAAGCCGGATCTTCGTCGACCTGGGGAAGACCGGCGTGCCGGCCAACACCCGTATCAACCTGATCGAGGGCGATTTCGGCGTGCTCGACGCGAACGGCACCGACGGCACGGCGGCGTTCCAGTTGCCCAACCCGGATCCCGACGGCGACGGCACCACCGCATACTCGGTCTACGTGAGAGCGCTCGGCAAGCCGGGCGGCAAGGCGACCATGCAATCGTGCTACGAGGACGCGACCGGCACCTGGTGCGCGGTGGAGTTCCTCGGCGGCGTCGAGCCGATCACGCTCGAGCGGACGAAGAGCGGAGTGGCGAAGTTCACGAACGTTTCGAAGGATCTTCTCTTCGTCGATTACTGCACGGCCTGGGACGCCGGCGGCGACCTCGTCCTCGGCACGGCGGACGACGTGTGCACGAGCGTCGACCAGATCCCGCTGTTCGGCAATGATCTGCTCTCGTACTATTGGTCGTACGACAACGAGGGACTGAAGCTCGCGCAGTTGCGGTTCTACGAGGTTCCGACCGGTGCGACCTTCTAATGGCCCTCAGGTAGGTTGACAGCTTCAACCGATTCACCCCGGAAGCACGGAGTTCTTCCGTGCTTCCGGGGTGGATTCCCTCCTCTGAAGCCGGCCGCCTGGAACCGCCACCGGGCTCTTCGCCGGACCCTTGCTGGTGAACTCCACCGCGACCGACGTCCGGTCGGGCCAGGTGATCCGCATGGACTTGCCGCGCGTGGCGGTCCGGACCGTCAGCTCCACGCCCGGCAGCCAGCGGGCGCGGGTGCGCGCATCGTGGAAGGCGCGGTACAGCCGGACCAGGGGCACCGCAAAGGTCCTGCTCTTGGTGGCCTCGAACGACCGTCCCGGCGCTGCCCGACGGTGCGCAGGCCCTCGATGCGCTCGTAACCCACCGTGACGCCTGCCCTGACCCAGCGCTTCCAGGTGCAGCCGGTCTTTTCCTCGAGCACGGCGTCGCTCCGGCAGGCGAGCTTCGCGTAATCGGGAGCGGCAAGTGATCCCGGCGCTCACGTGGATCTCGAGCGGAACCTGTGGGGTGAATCTTCCCATGCGTCGTTCGGTGCCGCTCCCCACATTCGGCGGACCCGCGCACGGGATGTCATGTCCGGCACCGCACCTCCCGCCTCTCTCGCGGACGCCCTCCGCCACCACTACACGATCGAGCACGAACTCGGCCGCGGCGGGATGGCCACGGTGTACCTTGCGCAGGATCTTCGCCACCATCGGCTCGTGGCGCTCAAGGTGCTCGACCCCGCACTCGCCATGGGTCTGGGCCCCGAGCGCTTCCGGCGCGAAATCGAGACCGCCGCCCGGCTGGAGCATCCCCACATCCTTCCCGTGCTGGATTCGGGCGAGGCCCAGAGCTGGTTCTGGTACACCATGCCCTACGTCGAAGGTGAGTCGCTGCGCGGGCGACTCGAGCGCACGGGGGCGTTGCCGTTGGAGGAGGCGCTCCGCCTGACGGGGGAGGCGGCCGACGCCCTCGACTACGCCCATCGCCATGGAGTGGTGCACCGGGACATCAAGCCCGAGAACATCCTCCTCTCGGGCGGCCATGCACGGGTGGCCGACTTCGGCATCGCCCAGGCGCTGGAGGCCGCCGGCGACGAGCGGCTGACCGGAACCGGCATCATGGTGGGCACCCCGGCCTACATGAGCCCCGAGCAGGGCGCGGGCGCGCGCACGCTCGACGGCCGCAGCGACATCTACTCCCTGGGATGCGTCCTCTTCGAGCTGCTCACGGGCGAGCTCCCGTTCTCCGGCCCGACACCACAGGCCGTGATCGCCCGCCGCTTCGTCGAGCCCCCGCCCCGAGTCAGCCTGCTCCGCGCCGGCGTGCCCGCGGACGTGGAGAACGCGGTGGCGCGAGCACTGGCGCGCGAACCGGTCGATCGCTTCAAGACTGCCGCCGAGTTTGCCCAGGCGCTTGCCGGCGCCCGCACGGGTGCCGCGCCGACGCCGACGCCGCCCGCCACGCCGGTACCCGCGGCTCCGCTCCCACCCTCGGAAAGCCGGCGGCGCTGGCGTCTGCCGGCGGGCGTCGCCGTGCTGGGGCTCGGTTTCATTCTCGGCCTCGGCGTGCTCTTCGCCTGGCTTCGGTTCGACACCGAACGGGGAGGTGCGGCCACCGCCGGCCCCAAGCTCCTCGCGGTGCTCCCGTTCGAGAACCTGGGCGACTCGACCGAAGCCTACTTCGCCGACGGGGTGAGTGACGCGGTGCGGGGGAAGCTCGCCGCGCTGCCGGGCCTCCAGGTGATCGCCGGGACGAGCTCCGGGCAGTACCGGCACACCGCGAAGTCGCCGCAGGTAGTCGCCCGGGAGCTCGGTGCCCGCTACCTGCTGGTCGGCAAGGTGCGGCGGGAAGTCCGGGCCGGTGACTCGGGCTGGGTGACGGTGAGCACCGAACTGGTCGAGGTGCGGCCCCGCGGCGCACCCACGACGCGGTGGCAGGAGCCGCTGGAGGCACCGCTCAGCGACGTCTTCCGGGTGCAGGCCGACGTGGTGCGCGGCGTGGCCGAGGCGCTCGGCGTGGCGCTCGGCGCGGGGGCACGGCTGCAGCTCGCGGAGCCGTCCACGGAAAATGTGGCCGCCTATCAGGCCTTCCTCCGCGCGGAAGAGATCTCCGAAGGACTCGAGACCATCGATCCCGGCACGGTTCGCCGGGCGGTGCCGTACTACGAGCAGGCGGTGGCGCTCGACTCGGGGTTCGTCGAGGCGTGGGCGCAGCTCTCCCGGGCGCACTCGACTTTGTACTTCAACGGGGGTACACCGTCGCCGGCCGAAGCGGAGGCGGCCCGAACGACGGCGGCCCGGGCGCTGGCGCGCGGGCCCGGCCGGCCCGAAGGGCGGCTCGCGCAGGGCATCTATCATCTCGCCGTGCTGCGGGACAACACCGGGGCGCTCGAGCAGTTCACCCGGGGACTGGCGGCCGCACCCAACCATGTAGACCTGCTCTCCTGGGCGGGGTTGGCCGAGCAATACCTTGGCCGCTGGGAGACGGCCCTCGAGCACTTCCGCCGAGCCTATGCCCTGGATCCGCGTTCACCCAGTGCCGCGCGCACGCTGGCGTACGCGTACCTCATGGTCCGCCGCTACCCTGAGGCCCTCGCGGTCGTCGATCGAGCGCTTGCGCTCGAGTTGACGCCACGCTTCGTCCACATCAAGGCGATGATCCACCTCGCCCAGGGGAACCTCCGCCAGGCGAGGGCTGATGTCCGGGCGGCCCTGCAGCAGATCGAGCCGACGACCCTCGTTGCCACGTTCGGGTATGGCTGGGATCTCTACTGGGTGCTCGAGGGGCCCGAGCAGCAGCTCCTGCTGCGGGTCCCGCCGAGCGCGTTCGACGAGAACCGGGCTGCCTGGGGCCTCGCCCTGGCCCAGACCTACGCACTTCGGGGAGACCAGCTCCGGGCCCGGGCATACGCCGACACGGCGCGGGTGGCGTTCGAGGAGCAGCTCGAGGAGTCACCCGAGAACGCCGAACTCCGGGCGCTCCACGGTGTCGCTCTGGCGTACCTAGGCCGCAGTGCCGAGGCGGTGCGCGAAGGCGAGCGCGCCGTCGCGCTCGCGCCGATCACCAGGCACGCGGAGTCGCTGACGGAGGCGTACGTTCAGCACCAACTGGTGCGCATCTACCTGCTCGCGGGGAAGCCCGAGCAGGCGCTGGACCGACTCGAGCCGCTGCTCCAGATCCCCTACTATCTCTCCCCCGGCTGGCTTCGAGTCGATCCCACGTTCGATCCTCTCCGCGAGAACCCGCGATTCGACCGGCTGCTGGAGAAGCGAATCGAATAGCGCCTCGCTGCGGCCGCCCGGCCACGAGTATTATCCGGCCGGACCACCTCAGAGGCGAGGACCGCTGACCGCTCCACACGACGACTACGTGCACGTCCGCGGCGCCCGCGTGCACAACCTCAGGAACATCGACGTCCGCATTCCGCGCGACGCGCTGGTCGTGTTCACCGGCGTCTCCGGCTCGGGGAAGTCGTCGCTCGCCTTCGGCACGCTCTACGCCGAGGCGCAGCGGCGATACCTCGAGTCGGTCGCGCCGTACGCGCGACGGCTGTTTCACCAGGCCGGCGTGCCGGAGGTGGACGCGATCGACGGGCTCCCGCCCGCGGTGGCCCTCCAGCAGCAGCGCGGCGCGCCCACCACCCGGTCTTCGGTCGGCAGCGTCACCACGCTCTCGAATCTGCTCCGGATGCTGTACTCGAGGGCCGGAGATTATCCCGCGGGGCAGCCGCTGCTCTACGCCGAGTCGTTCTCGCCCAACACGCCCGAAGGCGCGTGTCCGCGCTGTCACGGCCTCGGCCGGATCTACGACGTGACCGAGCGCTCGATGGTGCCGGACGATACGCTCTCGATTCGGGAGCGCGCCATCGCCTCGTGGCCGCCGGCATGGCACGGCCAGAACCTGCGCGACATCCTCGTGACGCTGGGCTACGACGTGGACCGGCCCTGGCGCGAGCTGCCGAAGAAGGAGCGCGACTGGATCCTCTACACCGAGGAGACGCCCACCGTCCCGGTCTACCCCGGCTACACCCCCGCGGAGACGCGGCGGGCGCTCCGGCGGAAGGAGGAGCCCGGCTACATGGGCACCTTCAGCGGGGCGCGGAAGTACGTGCTCGAGACCTTCGCGAAGACCGAGAGCGCGACGATGAAGAAGCGGGTCTCCCGCTTCCTCGTGAGCACGGAGTGCCCGGCATGCGGCGGCAAGCGGCTCCGGCCCGAGGCACTCGGCGTGACGTTCGCGGGGCTCGACATCGCCGACATGTCGCGGCAGCCGCTCAAGCGGCTGGCGGAGATCTTCGGGCCGTACGCAGAGGGCCGGGGGCGCGGGTGGAAGAAGGTCGAGGCGGAGCACCCGGAGAAGGCGATCGTGACCCGGCGCATTGCCGAGGACCTCGGGGCGCGGCTGGCGGTGCTGATCGAGCTGGGCCTGGGCTATCTCTCGCTCGAGCGCAGCACGCCCACGCTCTCGCCCGGCGAGCTCCAGCGCCTCCGCCTGGGCACCCAGGTGCACAGCAACCTGTTCGGCGTGGTGTACGTGCTGGACGAGCCGTCGGCGGGGCTCCACCCGGCCGACACCGAGGCGCTGCTCCGGGCGCTCGACCGCCTCAAGGCGGCCGGCAACTCGCTCTTCGTGGTCGAGCACGATCTGGACGTCATGCGGCACGCCGACTGGATCGTGGATGTGGGGCCGGACGCGGGCGAGCAGGGCGGCCAGGTGCTCTACAGCGGGCCGGTCGATGGGCTCGCGCAGGTGGCGGAGTCGCGCACGCGCGCCTACCTCTTCGGCGAGGTGAGGCTCGAGCCGCGTACGCCGCGGAGGCCGACCGGCTGGCTCCGGCTCGAGGGCGTCACCCGGAACAACCTGCGCGACCTCGACGCCGCCTTTCCGCTCGGCGTATTCACCACAGTCACCGGTGTTTCGGGGTCGGGCAAGTCGAGCCTCGTCAGCCAGGCGCTCGTCGAGCTGGCGCTCCGACACCTGGGACACGAAGTCGAGAGCGAAGCGGAAGGCGAGAAGCTCGAGCGCGGCGCCGTCGAGGTCACCGGTGGCAGGATCGTCGAGGGGATGGAGCATGTTCGTCGCCTGGTCAGGGTGGACCAGAAGCCGATCGGCCGGACGCCGCGCTCCAATCTGGCGACGTACACCGGGCTGTTCGACAGCGTTCGCAAGCTCTTCGCGGCGACGAAGCAGGCGCGGGCGCGGAAGTACGACGCCGGGCGGTTCTCGTTCAACGTGGCCAAGGGGCGCTGCGAGACCTGCGAGGGCGAGGGGTTCGTGATGGTCGAGCTGCTCTTCCTGCCGAGCGTGTACGCGCCATGCCCCACCTGTCACGGCTCGCGCTACAACGCGAAGACGCTCGAGATCCGGTACCGGGAGAAGAACATCGCTGAAGTGCTGGGGATGACGGTCGACGATGCGTGGGCGTTCTTCGCGGACGAGCCCGGCGTCCGGCGCTCACTCGACGTGCTCCGGAACGTCGGCGTGGGCTATCTTCGCCTCGGCCAGCCGGCCACGGAGCTGAGCGGCGGCGAGGCCCAGCGGATCAAGCTCGCGACCGAGCTCCAGCGGATGGCACGGGGCGACACGCTCTACATCCTGGACGAGCCGACGACCGGGTTGCACGCGGCCGACGTGGAGAAGCTGGTGGCGCAGCTCGATGGGCTGGTGGCGGCGGGAAACACGGTAATCGTGGTGGAGCACGACATGCGCGTGGTGGCGGGGAGCGACTGGGTGATCGACGTGGGACCGGGCGCGGGAGACGAGGGCGGGCGGATCGTGGCGGAGGGCGGGCCGGACGAGGTGGCGAGGGCGGCTGGGAGCCGGACGGCGGGGTATCTGGCAAGATTCGTCGCCTGACAAGGTAGCCGACGGCTTCGAGGAGCCCGTCGGCCTATCCGTAACCCGGCGAGCAGGGTATCTTGCTGTAAGCACTCCCTTGCATTGCCCGCCAAGGCCGGCCGCTATCGCCGGACTCAAGGAATCACATGTCATCCCCGCGCCCCATCCGCTCCCTCGAGGGGCGGCGTATCGTCATCTGCGATTACAACGCGCTGCTGCTTTCAGTCACCGGTCTCCTCCGCATGTCGGGGTATCGCGTGTTCCAGGCTCACGACGGCCTCGCCGCACGCGAGCTATGCCATGAGCTCCCGAACATCGAGCTGCTGGTGCTCAACACCACAGGCACCGGCGAAGATACACCGAGTCTCGTCGGACTCGTCCGACGGGAGCACCCCGACCTCCCCATCCTTCACATCGGCACATCGTCCCTGCCCGGGATGCCCTCCAATGTCCCGACGCTCGCCGAGTCCTTCACCTCGGACCAGCTCCTGGCGGCCGTTCGTGGGCTCCTGCAGGCGGACACCGATCTCCCTGCGACGGTACCGGCCGGCAGGTAGGGTGGCCGGCACCTCCCGCGCCCGAGGTGAATGTCTCACCCCTGCTCATCCGCCGTCGGCCCGTAGATCGACGGCAGCGCGACATCCCTGAGCCGCAGGTACACCGAGAGCTGCCCGCGGTGATGGATCACGTGACTCATGATGAACGCGCGGAACACGGCCGCGCGCGGCAGCGAGAAGATCGTCGTGCCGCTGTTCCTCAGTGCCCACGTGGTCCGCATCGCCTCATCCGGGGCGGTGGCCAGCGCGGCGCGGGTCTCGCGCACGTTGACGTCGAAGCGGTCCACCAGCTCCGCCGTGGTGGTGAAGCCGGCCCGGGCGAGCGCGGCGTTGGCCGGAGCGCCCAGGTCGAGCTCGGGCTGCTCGAAGACGTGGCGGCCCCACTTGGGAATCCGGGCGATGTGAGCGGCAAGATCGCCGAGGGAGTACGACTTGGGATGGGGCCGCCACTGGGCGTCGGCCTCCGGCACGCGCTCGAGCAGCCGCCGGGTGGTCGCCATCTCGTGGTCGAATTCAGGCAGCAGGATTTCCGCAATGGACATTGGCAACTCCGGAAGCGGGGCAGGGTGATGGCACCTCCGGAAGATGCACGGCCCGCTCCGGCTCTGGTACCTGCGCGCGGCGCGCCTCGGCTAACGTGCGTTGCGGAATTCGCTCGACCGGATCTACTTCGCCGCGCCCGGGCCGTTCCCCGGCAGGATCTCTCGCGTTCGCTCGGGATGACAGATCCGGTTAACCCGACTGCCCGACCTGCCAACGCATCCTACTGCGTGCCGGCCGACGGCGGCCTCCGGCCCACGAGCCGCGCCGCGGCCTGCTGGTCGAGATCACCACGCCGCACGAACAGCCATGCGTAATCGCCGCGGGGCGCCGAGATCCGCCGGAGCGCCACGAAGTCACCCGCACCCCACGAGCCCGTGGTGGCCCGATCGGAGATCTCCACCTCCCACACCCGGCCATCCTGCAGGGTGAGATAGCGGCCGCCGTCCGACACGGCGGTGACGGCGAATCCCACCGGGAGCCGGTCGGTCCTGAGCACTTCCTGCGCCGACAGCGCCCGGAGCGGGAAGACGAGGGCGAGCGCGAGCAGCGCGGCGAGCCGGAGACGGTTCTGCATCGGGATACCCCCCACCAAGTGTACCTGAGAGATACTATGGCGGCCGGAACGCGCGTGCGTAAGGGACGCGTGGTCCCGCGCCCCGGACGGTCCCGCCCCTCAACGCGCCGGAGAGCTCGGCTCCCGTGCGTTGGCGCCCGGCGGGCACGGGCGAGAGCGCGCGGCTGAGCGCCGCCTCGACGAACGAAGGGACCTCTGGGCGGAGCTCGCGGACGGGCGGCGGAGGTTCGGTGCGCCGCCGGAGGAGGGCGGCGGCGGAAGATCCGCCGGTGAAGGGCGGCGCGCCCGTGAGCATCTCGAACAGAACGCAGGCCAGACTGTACAGGTCGGTTCGGCCGTCGAGGTCCGCATCCCCGGTGGACTGCTCCGGGCTCATGTACAGCGGCGTGCCCAGCGCCACGCCAGCCCCGGTGAGCCGTTCACCGTCCGCCGGCTCGCCCGCTCGCCGGAGCTCGAGCGCCCGCGCGATGCCGAAGTCGGCCACCATGGCGTGTCCGGCGCGCAGGAGAATGTTCTCGGGCTTCACGTCGCGGTGCACCACCCCCTGCCGGTGGGCATAGTCGAGGGCATCCGCCACCTCGCACGCGAGGCTCACCGCTTCCCCGACGGCAAGCCGGTGTTCGCGGCTGAGCCGCGCCCGCAGTGATCCGCCGCCGATGAATGGCATCGCGTAGTAGAACACGGCGGCGGTACCCGCCGACGCCGGCACGCGGCCCGAGTCATACGGCCGCAGAATGTAGGGGTGAGTAAGCCGGGCGGCCAGCCGGATCTCACGCAGGAACCGGCCGGGGCCGATGCCCCCGGCCAGCTCGGACAGCAGCACCTTGAGCGCGACCGCGCGGTCGTGCCTCGAGTCGCGGGCCAGATACACCATCGCCATGCCGCCGCGACCGAGCTCGCGCTCGATCAGGTACGGTCCCAACCGGTCCCCCGGGTCGAGGACCTGATTACGCGCCAGCCGCGCGAGCAGCGGCGCCGCGTAGGCGGATGCCGGCGTGGCGAGGAACGCCGCCGAGGCCGCGCTGGCTTGGAGCAGGCGCTCGACCTTGCGCCGCAGGGCCGCGTCGCCCGCGCAGATCTCCCGGACGAGCGCCGCCCGGTGCGAAGGCCCCGCGTCCAGCACCCGGTCGAGCACCAGCTCCACCTCGGCCCAGCGCTCGTCAAAGGGAGACGTCATCGCGCAGCTCCAGGTACAACAGCCCCTTCGCCTTGGCCCAGTCCCGCTGCACCGTGCGGATGGTCATCCCCAGCGCCTCGGCAGTCTCCTCCTCGCTGAGGCCGCCGAAGAAGCGGCAGTCCACGACATCGCTCATGCGCCGGCTCACGCCGGCAAGACGCTCCAGCGCCTCGTCCAGGGCGATCAGCCGTTCGCTCCGCTCGGCGACCGCAGCCTCATCGGACTCGAGCTCGACCCGGCGCAGCCCCCCGCCCCGCCGAAGCGCGCGATAGCGCCGGGCATAGTCCACCAGAATCCGGCGCATCGCCCAGGAGGCAATGCGGAAGAAGTGCGCCCGATCCCGCCACTCCACGCGCGCCTGGTCCACGAGCTTGAGGTAGGTCTCGTGCACCAGGCCGGTCGTGGCGAGAGTGTGGCCCGGGCGCTCGGCCCGGAGCTGGTGGTGGGCGATGCGGTGCAGCTCGTGGTACACCAGAGGGAACACCCGTTCCATCGCGTCCGGCCCGCCGTTCCGCAACTGCAGCAGCAGGTCGGTGATTTGCTCGCGTTGGCCGGGCGGCGCCGGCTCCGGGGTCCACATGGTGGCCACATGGCGATGAGAGGAATGGATGGTAGAAGATGGGAATCGGTACCCGGCGCCGCAATCGCCCGCCGGGGCGGTGGCGGACTTCGAGTGTGGCGCGCGCGTATATCAGCAGGGAGATCTCCCAGCCGACCGCTCGACCGTATCTCGAGGAGGGTCCCATGCACCGCCTCCTGGTTTGCCTCGCTCTCACCCCACTGCTCGCGCGGTGCGATTCACCCAGCGGCCCGGCGGACAACCTGGACGCCACCATCGACGCCTGCGCCGCGCCTGCGGCGCCGTGCGTGCCCCACTTCACGCCGAAACGGCTGGCTAACCCGCCGCGGTAAAGGGAGGCTCCCATGTCACGTCTCGCGATGTATCTCGCGCTGACCGCGCTGGTGGCGGGATGCGATTCGGCGACCGCACCGGCCGAAGACCTGGGCGTCACCGGCAATCCGTGCGCCGCGCAGCCGGTCACGGCGTGCCTGCCGACGCCGGCACCGGCGCGTCCCGAACGGCCGACTCGATGAGAGGGTTTGCAGGGCTTCTTACGACTTGTCATCCCGAGGGAGCGAAGCGACCGAAGGATCTTCTACGGGTAGCTCGAGCCATTCCCGGAGCAGATCCCTGCGCTCAGAATGACAGTTTTAATTCCCGGGATGCGAACTTTCGTCAAGAGGCGGGGCCCCTGATGACGCGCCCTGCTTTCGAGAATCGGCCGAGAGCGCGCGCGCCGACGCCCGCTCCCCGCCGCCGGCCATCAGGTGCAGGGCCAGCGCCGTGCGCGAATGGAGTCCGAGCCGATCCAGGACCCGCTCGAGGTAGTGGCGGACCGTGTGCGCGCTCAGGCGCAGCCGCTCGGCGATGGCCGCGTTGGAGAGCCCCTCTGCCGCGAGCAGCGCGACCTGGGGCTCGCGGCCGCGGAGCCCGAAGCTGACTCGCAGCTCCCGGGTGGTCGGCAGGGCCGAGCTCAGTTGGTCCACCAGGACGAGTACGGCAGCCTCCGGAAGCAGCGTCCCGGCTGCCGCGCGACTGGCCGCGAGCCGGTAGGTGCCGCCGGCAAGCGACAGTTCCCGGTCGTCCTCCCGCAGACATTGCTCCGACGCGGCCGCCTGTCGTGCCTGCCGCGCGACGAGCTTCACCAGCCGGTCGCACTCCGGCTCCTCCTCCAGCAGCTCGTCCCATCGCGCGTTGCGCGCGACCTCGCGGCACCCGTTGTCGCCGAAGATCGCCATGCCCGTCTCCACATCGTCGAATGCCTGGCCGAGCGTGCTCCTCCACGCCTCGAGGCGATCGAGCGTCCGGAGCCCGGCGGCGAGGGCGCACCGCAGGGACACCACGGGAAGGAGAGCCTCGGGGGCGTCGGCGACGACCGTGAGCGGGTTGCTCCGCCGCCCCAGGGCGGCGGGGTCGAGCGCCGCGGAGAGCCAGTCAGGCTGGTCGGCGGGGAGCCGTAGCACCGCGCCGAGCTCGACCAGCGGATCGGCCGATCCGCTCCGACACCGGGCGCCGCACACTTCGCGCACCCGGCGCAGGCTCTCCTCGAGCCACGCGTCGCGTCCGCCCCACTCGAGGGGGGACATGAGCACTTCGACTGCGCGAACCAGCGCCGCCAGATCCATGGTAGAGTCCCCGCGGTTACGGCTCCCTACGTAACCGGACCGGCGTGAAGTTTCCGTGAGCGGTGAAAATGATGGGACGAACGTCCCCTGCGGCTGTCCTCGCCGGCGCCCACCTTCATGCGTGATCCCGGCAGCATGCCACTGAGAGACGACCCGCTCGCCGCAGGGAGTACATAATGAAGCCGACCATCACCAGCCTTTCCGTAGCGGGCGTGCTGCTCGCGACGCTCGCTCTGCCCGCCGCCGCGCCGGCGCAGTACCGTCTGCCCGTCCTGGTGAGCTCCGCCAAGGCCGACAGCCTGCACGAGGCGGCGATTGCGCTCATGACGGCGCATCGCTGGCGCGATGCGGCCCGTCTGCACCGGCGCTCGGCGGAGCTCCGGGCGCCGGACGATCCCCTGGCGTTCCGGTGCCTGAGCGAGGCCGCGGCCCTCGCGTATGCCACCAACGACCGTTCGGCCGCCCGGGGTGACATGGCCGACGCCGCGGGCCAGGCCCTCGCGCGGGGCGACCTGCGGTCGGCGGCGCTCGCCTATCTCGACGCCGCGTGGATCGCGCAGGAGCAGAAGAACCCGCGCCAGGTCTGGGAGTTGGGGCACCGGGCAGAGATGCTCGCGGCCTCACCGCTGCTCGCCGAGTCGGACCGGGCGGCCATCCTGCAGCGAATCAGCCGGGCGCCCGAGTCGATGCGGCTGGCGATGCGGGTGGGGCCGTAAGGCTAGGGGTCTCCTGGCGCGCTGTCACCCCGAGTGAGTTTCCGGGCACTGGCATCCGAAGGGGGGCCCCGGGCACTGGCATCCGCAGTGGGTCTCCGGGCACTGGCATCCGCAGGGGCTCCGGGCACTGGCATCCGCAGGGGCTCCGGGCACTGTCATCCCGAGCGGAGCGAGGGATCTTGCTGGGCCGAGTTCGAACTTCCCCTCAGGGTTCGATACCAGCCAAGTAGATCTCTCGCTCTGCTCGGGATGACAGTGCCGTGAACCGTCAGGGTCCGTTCGCGATGGCACGAACTCCCCTTCGTCCGCTCAGGATCACAACGCCCTGAGCCGTCGTCTTGCCAAGCGCCACGTGCAGGCCAAGGCCCGCTGATGCAGCGGGGCCTCGGGGCGGCGCTCCCCCTCCCTCCAGTCTGGCGCACCGGCCGCTACGCGCGATATTAGCCCCGTCCCCCAGCGGCTCCCGGCCGCGGAGAGCACCCCACGTGACCACCACCGACACGACCCGCCTCTCCACGGCACTGGCCGGCCGCTACCGCCTCGAGCGCGAAGCAGGCGCGGGCGGCATGGCCACCGTCTTCCTGGCCCACGATCTCCGGCACGACCGGAAGGTGGCGCTCAAGGTGCTCCGGCCCGAGCTCTCGGCCATCCTCGGCGCCCAGCGCTTCCTCGCCGAGATCAAGACCACCGCCAACCTCCAGCATCCCCACATCCTGAGCCTGTTCGACTCGGGCGAGGCCGACGGACTGGTCTTCTACGTCATGCCGTTCGTCGAGGGCGAGAGCCTCCGCGCCCGGCTGACGCGGGAGAAGCAGCTCCCGGTGGACGAGGCCGTCCGGATCGCGCGCGAGGTAGCCGACGCGCTCGACTACGCCCACCGACACGGCGTGATCCACCGCGACATCAAGCCCGAGAACATCCTGCTGCACGACGGCCGCGCCCTGGTGGCCGACTTCGGCATCGCGCTCGCCGCGGCGCGCTCCGAGGGCGGCAGCCGGATGACCGAGACCGGCATGTCGCTCGGCACGCCGTACTACATGAGCCCCGAGCAGGCGATGGGCGAGCGCGAGATCACGGCGCGCTCGGATGTGTACGCCCTGGGCTGCGTGACCTACGAGATGCTCACCGGTGAGCCGCCCTTTACCGGGCCCACCGCGCAGGCGATCATCGCCCGCGTGATGACCGAGGAGCCGCGCCCGCTCGTGCTGCAGCGGAAGACGATTCCGCCGCACGTGGAGGCCGCGGTGCTGACTGCGCTCTCCAAGCTGCCGGCCGATCGGTTCGCCACGGCGGCGCAGTTCGCCGAGGCGCTGAGCCGGCCCGGGCTCGCCACCATCGCGACCACAGCCGCGCGGCCACGGGGCGCCGCGCCGCCCGGGGGCCGGCGAGCGGGCGCGCTCGCGCGCACGCTGGCGCTCGCGCCGTGGATCGTGGCCCTCCTCGCGCTGGCCGGGGCCGCCTGGAGCTGGCGCGGGCGGCCCGCCCCGCGCGGCACGAGCTGGCAGTACCTCGAGCTCGGCGATGGGCTGTCGGCCAACACCATCACCCCATCGCTGGCGCTCTCGCCGGACGGAACCATCCTCGCGGTCAGGGAGAACGGCCAGAACGGCCGCCTGTTTCTCAAACGGCGGAGCGAGCTGCGCGCGGTGCCCATGCCGGGTACCGAACGGGCGGCGTATCCCGCGTTTTCGCCCGACGGCCAGTGGCTCTCGTTCATCGCCGACGGCCGCCTCAAGAAAATGCGGGTAGGCGAGGGCGGCGTCACGGCCATCGCCGACTCGGCCAGCGCCCCGTTCGGCGGGTCGGCGTGGCTCGACGACGGGAGCATCGTCTATACCGGCCCGGAGCTCGACGAGCTGTCGCGAGTGCCGGCCGCAGGAGGTCCGCCGGCGGTTGTCATGCGCGACTCCGCGCTGGCCGGCCTCGGCGTCGGCAATATCGCCGCGCTTCCCGGGCAGCGCGGGGTGCTGTTCACGGTGTGCGCGTCCGGGTGCGTGACGATGAGCGTCCACGTGCTCGACCTCAGAAGCGGCGCGCAGCGCGTGCTGCTCCCCGACGCGGTCTCGGCATCATATCTCCCCACCGGTCACCTGCTCTATCTCCGCCGCGACGGCTCCGCTCTCGCCGCCCCGTTCGATCTCAAGAGCCTGCGCATGTCGGGGCCGGCGGTGGCGGTGCTGGACGGCGTCATGATCGGCACCGGGGCCGCGTTCCTGGCGTGGTCTCCCGCCGGCACGCTGGCCTACCTTCAGGGCGGCGGGGCGGGCGCGGAGCTCGAGCCGGTGCGGGTCGGCCGGGACGGCGCCGTCAGCGTCATCGACACGGCGTGGCACGGCGGGTTTAACTCCTTCGCCGAGTCGCCCGACGGCCGGCGGCTCGCGGTGGGCGTCGGCCTCGCGAGCGGCACGCTCGGCATCTGGATCAAGCAGCTCGACCACGGACCGTTCAGCCGGCTCACGTTCGGCGGACAGGACCGGCGGCCGGCGTGGTCGCCGGACGGGCGGGACGTGGCATTCATCCGGGATTCGCTCAACAGCAGCAGTGTCTACGCGCGGTTCGCGGACGGCAGCGCGCCGGAGCGGCCGCTGTCGCGGCTCGACCGGCAGGTGCAGGAGGTGAGCTGGTCGCCGGACGGGCGCTGGCTGCTGCTGCGGACGGACAACGGCGGGCCGGGCGCCGGCGACATCGTCGGCGTGCGCACCACGGGCGACAGCGCGCCCGTGCCGCTGGTCACCACTCCCTTTACGGAGCTGCACCCGGCCGCCTCGCCCGACGGACACTGGCTGGCCTATACCTCGATCGAGTCGGGCACCAACGAGGTCTACGTCCGGCCATTCCCCTCGACCATCGGCGGTCGCTGGCAGGTCTCGAACGGCGGCGGGTCAGAGCCGCGCTGGTCGCCCGACGGCCGGGAGCTGTTCTACTTGGACGGGACGTTCCGCCTGGTCGCCGCGGAGATCCGGGCCTCGCCGACGTTCGAGGTAAGCGCGCTGCGCCCGCTTTTCGATGCGGCGCGATTCACCATCGACATCTATCATACATCCTACGACGTGCTGCCCGGCGGGCGGGGCTTCCTGTTCCTGCGCCAGCGGCAGGCCGACCGGACGGCCGCCGCGCCGCTGCTCGTACAGGCCGAGAACTGGTTCGCGGACGTGCGGGCCAGGTCGGCGCGCTAGAACTGGTTGAGCGACACTCGCCCGGCTCATGAGCCGGAGGTGAATCGATGTCCGACTTTCGTCATCAGTATCTGGCCGACATGCAGGTGCAGTTCGCAAAGCTTCGCGGCACAGCGGAGCGTGCCATGGCGCAGGTCGCCGACGATGACTTTGCGAAGGTGCTCGATGCGGAGAACAACAGCATTGCGATCACGGTCAAGCACATCGGAGGCAATCTGCGGTCCCGCTGCACGGAGTTTCTGACCTCCGACGGCGAGAAGCCGGATCGCGATCGGGACGGCGAGTTCGTGCTCGGGCCCGGTGACACGCGCGCGCGCCTGTTGGATGAGTGGACCGGCGCGTGGGATCTGCTGGCCGCCACCGTCGAAGGCTTGAGTGCCGGGGATGTGGAGCGAACGATCCACATTCGAGGGGAGCCGCACACGGTCAGCCAGGCACTCAATCGCCACCTCGGCCATCTGGCATACCACGTGGGGCAGATCGTGCTGCTGGCGAAGCATTGGGCGACCGACTGGCAGACCCTGACGATCGCGCGGGGTCAGTCCAAGGCGTTTACTCCCGGGGTCAGTCGAGCTTGACGGTGGTGCCGAGACCGGCGTAGACGTACCGGTCACCGAAGGCGCGTGCGAGCGCCGCGAACGCCGGCTCCCCGGTGCAGTGGCCGGGCGCCACGCGGTCCAATCGCCAATGGTCGCGCAGCGCCATCGTGATCCGGGCGACCTCGGCATCCGGCGTGGCCACCAGATGCAGTCCGCCGAAGATGGCGTGCACGTGCTCGCCGAACGGACGCACGGCCGTGAGTATGGTCTCGATGCCGGGATGAGAGCAGCCGACGACGAGCACCACGCCGGCGGGCGTGCGGAGCGCCAGAGACAGCTCCCTCAACTCGAGCGTGCCCGGCGTGTGGGACACGGCCGAGACGATGGCTACGCCCGGCGCCACCTCGGTCAGCGTGTCCAGCCGGACGAGATGGGCACTGGGCCAGGGGCTGAAGGAGACGATCGCCGCCGGCAGCGCGCCGTCGTAGTACCGCATCCGGGGCGGCAGCGTCGAGTCCAACCGCACGAATCCGCTGGGGATCTCCGCTCCGAACGTGCCGAAGTTCTCCTTCGGCGCGTAGATGGTGACGCCGGGATTGACCTTCAGCAGGTACGCGAGGCCGCCGGTGTGGTCCCCATGCCGGTGCGACACTACCACAAAATCGAGCCGATGCAGGTCCACGTGCAGGGCGCGAACGTTGCGCTCGAATGTCGCGCCGTCGTTGCCGGTATCGAACAGGATCCGCTTGCCGCCGTACTCGATGAGCGCGGCGAATCCCCAGTCGCGGACAAGCCCGGGGTGGTCGCCGAAGGCATCGTAGAGGATGGTGATCCGGTCGGGCGGGGGGCCGCGCACGTCAGCATGCAGGGGAACGGGCAGCGCGAACAGCAGGGAGGCGAGCAGGCGCATGGTGAGGGCTCCGGCACGGGGAGAGCGCGGGCAACATAGTTATGCGCATTACGCCGAGCGGGGTCAAGCCGGTGCACCGACCACGGGCTCAAGGTGACAATCTCTCGACCCTCCACCTTCCCCCGCCCTCCCGCGAATACCGTATCCGGTCGTGCAGCCGGCTCTCCCGTCCCTGCCAGAACTCGATCGTCTCCGGCGCAACCCGATACCCACCCCAGTGCTCCGGCAGCGGTACGTCCCCATCCCCGAACCGGGCTTCGACCTCCCGCAGGTCCGCCTCCAGCGCCGCCCGTCCGGGAATCACCCGGCTCTGGTGCGACGCCCAGGCGCCAAGCCGGCTGCCGAGCGGCCGGCTGCTGAAGTACCGAGCCGAGTCCTCGTGCGAGGTCCGGCCCACCCGGCCCGTGATCCGCACCTGCCGGTCCAGCTCGCCCCAGTAGAGCACCAGCGCCGCTCGAGGATTGGCCTCGAGCTCGGCCCCCTTCCGGCTTCGGTAGTCGGTGAAGAAGACGAACCCGCGCTCGTCGAACGCCTTGAGCAGGACGATCCGGGCCGACGGCGCGCCGTCCGCCGAAGCGGTGGCGAGGGTCATGGCGTTCGGGTCGGGGAGCTCGGCCTCCTGCGCCTCCGCGAACCAGCGGGCGAACTCGACCAGCGGATCGTGGCTCACGTCAGCTTCATCGAGCCGGGCCCGCGAGTATTCCCGGCGAATATCGGCGATGGACATGGGACGAACCTTAGCAGGGGCCCCGCGCCCGCGGCTAGATTGGGACATGCCGTCCATCGTTCGTGCGCTGCGCGTCGGCGCGCTCGCGCTCGGCGTGCACGCCGCCGCGCTGCCCGCTCAGTCCGCCGCCGCGGCCGCCGGAGAACCGCGCACGCTCCGGGTGAACGGGGTCGAGCGCACCTACCTGGTCGACGTGCCGCCGAGCTACCGGCCCGGTACACCGGCGCCGCTCGTGATGGTGTTCCATGGGGCCGGGGGAAGCGGGCGGCGGATGGTGCCGCACACCGGGTTCAGCCGGCTCGCCGGGCGCGAAGGGTTCGTGGCGGTGTACCCGGACGGGCTCGGCCGGCGGTGGAACGACGGGCGGAGCGCCCTGGCCACGCAGGACGACGTGGGCTTCGTGAAGGCGCTGCTTGATACCCTCGAGCGCGAGCTGACCCTCGACTCCACCCGGGTCTACGCCGCCGGGATCTCCAACGGCGCGATGTTCTCCTACCGGCTCGCGTGCGAGCTGCCGGGCGTGTTCGCCGCGATCGCGCCGGTGGCCGGCGCCACACCGGCCAACCTCGCCGAGAGCTGCGGGCGGACGGCACCGGTCTCGGTGCTCGCGATCCAGGGGACCGCGGACCCGCTGCTGCCGTACGCCGGCGGCGGGGTGGGCGGCGGGCGGGGGAGCGTGCTGTCGGCCGCGGAGAGCATCGCGTTCTGGGCCCGGGTGGCCGGCTGCGGCGCGGCGCCGGCCGTCACGGACGAGCCCGACCGGGTGCGCGACGGCACCCGGGTGCGGGTCACGACGTACTCCGGCTGCCGCGATGGGCGCGCGGTGGAGCTCTACACCATAGAGGGCGGCGGACACACCTGGCCCGGCGGGCCGCCGGTGGGGCGGTCGGTGGGACGCGTGAGCCGGGAGATCGACGCGACGGCGCTGATCTGGGCGTTCTTCGCGAGGCATCCGAGGCCATAGTGCGCACCGGTCCGAACGCGAGCCCGTACCGGGGCTGTCGTCCCGAGCGCAGCGAGGGATCTGCTCTACGGCGTTCGAGCCATTACCGGGCCAGATCCCTCGCTGCGCTCGGGATGACAGTCGTATGGGCGCTCGAGATGACAGTCGTATGGGCACTCGGGAGGACAGTCGGACGGGCGCTCGGGAGGATAGTGCGGCGCGCGGCCGGACGCTCATGCTCGGCGGAGCAGCCATGCGCGGTCTGACCATGGACTACCAGCTCACCCTCGCCGCCGTCGCCCGCCGCGCCGAGTCGCTCTTCGGTGAGCGGCCGGTGGTGAGCCTCCGCGCCGGCGGCGCGCTTCATCGCACCACCTGGTCGGCATCCCTTCGCCGTGCCCGCCGTCTCGCCTCTGCCCTGCGCGGGCTCGGCGTTCGGCCCGGCGACCGGGTCGCCACCCTCTGCTGGAATCACGAGCGCCACCTGGAAGCATACTTCGCCGTCCCGTTGCTGGGCGCGGTACTGCACACGCTCAATCTTCGACTGCACCCGGACGAGCTCGGCTGGATCGCCCGACATGCGGAGGACCGGGTCGTGGTGGTGGACGAGTCGCTGCTGCCCCTGCTCGAAAGGTTCCGGCAACGCGTGGCGTTCCGGCACGTCCTCGTCGTGTCCGATGGCGGCGCGGCACCGCCGGGGATGCTCGATTACGAGGCCCTGGTTTCCTCCGGAGACGAGGCCGCCGAGTTCCCCGATCCGGACGAGCGCACCGCCGCGGCCATGTGCTACACCTCGGGGACGACCGGCCGCTCGAAGGCGGTGGTCTACTCCCACCGTGCGCTGGTGCTCCACTCGATGGCCACCGCGCTGCCGGGGAGCTTTTCCCTCGGCCCGGCCGACGTCGTGCTCACCGTCATCCCCATGTTTCACGCCAATGCCTGGGGACTTCCGTTCACGGCGGCGCTCACTGGCGCGGGGCTCGTCTTTCCGGGGCCGCATCCCGCGCCGGCAGCGCTGCTCGAGCTCTGCCACACGGAGCGCATCACCATCAGCGCCGGTGTCCCCACCGTTTGGCTCGGCGTATTGGAGGCGCTCGACGCGTGCCCCGGCGCGTACGACCTGTCGGCCCTTCGGATGATCGTGATCGGCGGCGCGGCGGCGCCGGAAGCGCTGGTGCGCGGGCTCGAGGAGCGGCACGGCCTGCACGTGGTCACCTCATGGGGAATGACGGAGATCACGCCGGTCGGCACCATCGGCATGCTCACGCCCGAGGGAGCCGCGCTGCCGCCGCTCGAGCGGCACGCACTCCGGATGAAGCAGGGGCTGCCGGGCGCGTTCCTCGAGCTCAGAGTGCGGAACGAGCGCGGTGACGTCCCGCGCGACGGCCTCACGCTCGGCGAGCTCGAAGTGCGGGGCGCCTACGTGGCGTCGGCGTACTACCGTCCGGAGGAGCCGGGCGACTGGTTCACCTCCGACGGCTGGTTCCGGACGGGTGACATCGCCACGATCGACCCGCGCGGGTACCTCGAGATCCGTGACCGCGCGAAGGACCTGATCAAGTCGGGCGGCGAGTGGATCAGCTCGGTGGCGCTCGAGGGCGCGCTGATGGGGCATCCGGCGGTGGCGGAGGCGGCGGTCGTGGCGGT
This sequence comes from Gemmatimonadales bacterium, assembly GCA_036262935.1. Taxonomy (GTDB): domain Bacteria; phylum Gemmatimonadota; class Gemmatimonadetes; order Gemmatimonadales; family GWC2-71-9; genus CAVVWJ01. Next base: position 31,868 of record DATAHW010000033.1, read on the forward strand.
GCCGCATCCCAAATGGACCGAGCGGCCGCTCGCGGCCGTGGTGCTGCGGGAGGGGAAGCTCATCACGCCGGAGGAGCTGCTCGCCTCGATCGAAGGCCGATTCCCGCGCTGGTGGCTGCCCGACGACGTGCTCTTCCTGGCGGAAATCCCGCGCACGTCCACGGGGAAGTTCCTCAAGTCAGCGCTCCGCGACGCATATCGTGGGCATTATGGCGGTGCGTGAGGGGAGTCGGCGCCGGTGAACCCGCTGCTCGATCTCTCGGCTCATCCGATCATCGCCCACCGGGGCGCGTCCGCTCACGCGCCGGAGAACACGCTGCCCGCATTCGAGCTTGCGCTCGAGCAGGGCGCCGACGCGTTCGAGCTGGACGTGCGCCTCACGCGGGACGGCGCCGCGGTCGTCCTGCACGACGCCACGCTCGAGCGCACCACGAGCCTCAGCGGGCCGGTGCGCGCCCGGACACTTGCCGAGTTGCGCGCGGCGGACGCGGGCCGCTGGTTCACGACCGACCGCGGCCGCACCCTGCCCTTCCGCGGCACCGGGGTCCGGGTCCCCACGCTGGCCGAGGTGCTGTGGACCTTCCCCGCGGTGCCGGTGCTGATCGAGGTGAAGGAGCCGGAGGTGCAGGAGGCGGTGCGGCGGGTGCTGGTGGAGGGGAACGCGACCGGGCGCTGCGTGATGGCGGCGGAGCACGTAGGCGCGCTGGAGGTGTTTCGGGAGGAGCCGTTCGCCTGCGGCGCGTGCGGGGCGGAGATTTCGGCGCTCTACCGCTCGGTGCTGCTGCGTCGGAGGCTGCCGCCCTGCCGGCACCGGCTGCTGTCGGTGCCGCTCCGGCACAAGGGCCTGACGGTGCCCACGCGGCGGTTCGTGGCGGCGGCGCGGCGGCTCGGGTGTCCGGTGCACGTGTGGACCGTGAACGACGCTGCCACCGCGCGGCGGCTGTGGGCGCGGGGGGTGGCGGGGATCGTGACGAACGTGCCGGGGGTGATTGCCGGAGCGCGGCGCCTCTGAGGCGGGGCGCTCGGGCTACCTCGAGAGTCGACCGTGCAGCAGCGCGTGGTGGCGCTGCCGCGACGCAGAAGCCACGCCTGATGACTCCGTGTTTCACCGTCAGAGGCCGAACCAGCGTCATGCCAGATCATTAACCACGTGCAGACATTTGCACGACCGGTCACTCTGCAGCGTCCATCCATGGTATTACAGTTGCATCCTCTCGCGCCTTCCTGAGCAAATCAGTTCAGGTATCACCAGTCATCTCCTTCCGACAAGGGCACCCCGGCCGCGAGGCCGGCTCGCAAAGCCACGGGTCTCCACGGCTGCGATGGCGCGGAGACGGCCGGGTTGTCGAAGAGGGGCGCGCCGGTACGCCCAGCCCTGCCGGCCACCTCCGAGGTCAGAGGAGACCTCCCCGAATGTCCAAGCGTCTCGCGTCCCTCGCCGTGGCCATGCTGGCCACGCTCGCCGCGTGCGGCGAGAGTCCCACCAGTGTTTCTGATGCAGTGCCGAACTCGGGCGAGATGGTGATCACCCAGGGCGCCGCGGCTCCGACACAGGCGCCACGGGTAGTCCGCCCATCGCTGTCCGCGGCCGCCGCGGCCGCCAGCCTGGGCGGCTCCGTCAGCACCGCCCTGAGCCTCACGCCGCAGAGCTGCGCGGCCACGGCGTCGCAGCAGGTAGTCGTCACCTACACGATCACGGGGAATCAGCTTGGTACGGCCACGTTCTCGCTAAACACGCACTGGACCTACAGCGGCAGCAGCTGGTCGGGCAGCGCGCCCACGACGCTCTCCGTACCGCCTCGCGGGCCCTCGGATCCCGCCACGATCAAGCAGGTGACGATCACCGTGACGAACGCGAGCGGCACCGGCTCCGGCGCCTCGAACTTCAACATCGTGCCTTTCGGTCTGACCAACAGCAATGCAACTGGCGCCAAGCTGAGCTTCGACAGTGGTAGCAACGTCACGATGTACGTCTCATTCGCGGCTTGCGCCATCACGAACACCGCGCCGACGCTGGTCCTGCCGAACGACATGACCATCGAAGCGGCCACCAGCGCCGGCACGATGGTCAACTTCGTGGTCACGGCCACCGACAACGAGGATGGCGACCTGACCGGCAGCGTGACCTGCAGTCCGGCGAGCGGCAGCACCTTCTCCTTGGGTGAGACCGTCGTGAACTGCTCGGTGACCGATGGCGGCGGCCTCACTACGCCGGGCAGCTTCAAGATCACGGTCGTGGACACGACCCCGGCCTCCTTCACCTCGTTTCCGTCAGGCACGATCACGCTGATCGCCGCCAACGTCAACGGCGCGATCCCTGATGTCGGCGGCCTCGGCATTACCGTCGAGGACGCCGGCCACGTATCCGAGCCGTCCACCTTCAACTGCGACTACGTCGCCGGCACCGTACTGGGAATCGGTAGCACGACGACCATCTCGTGCACGGCCAAGGACGCCATCGGCAACGAGAGCGAACCCAGCTCGTTCGACGTATTCGTCGGCTTGAACGTGAGCGCGTCGGGTTTCCTGCCGCCGCTGCGCATGGTCGCGCCCTTCAGCGTACACAAGCGCGGCTCGACCATCCCACACAAGTTCCTGCCACCGACTTACGCCGACGGGACGCCCGCCGCCGACCTGGCCGACGACCTGCGCCTGGTCCTCAACCACCTTGACGGCTCCGTGGAAGGCGGTGACCTGGAGGTGAACGACTACTCGGCCGGATCCACCATCTGGCGGTACGACGTGGACGCCGGGCAGTACATCTTCAACCTGAAGACCGGCACCGCGAGCCCATGGGATCCGGGTACGTGGAAGACCACGGTCTCCTACAAGGGAATCACGCTCGCCACTACGTATTTCGACCTGAAGAAGTAAAGCGGCCGGACGGACAACGGGGCTCCGGCGAACGCCGGAGCCCCGTTGTCGTCCGAGCTTGCGCCCCGGCGGCGATCACCCCTTCTCCACCGGCAGCCGCACCGCGTTCCCCCACTCGGTCCACGAGCCATCGTAGTTCCGCACCTTCTCGTGGCCCAGCAGATACGTCAGCGCGAACCAGGTGTGCGATGACCGCTCGCCGATCCGGCAGTACGCGATCGTCTCCTGGTCCTTCTTCAGCGCGTTGTCCTGCTCGTACAGCTTCCTGAGCTCGGCTGCGGACTTGAACGTGTGGGTCTCGGGGTCGACCGCCTTGGCCCAGGGTACGTTCTTGGCCGACGGGATGTGCCCGCCGCGGAGGCAGCCTTCCTGCGGGTACTCGGGCATGTGGGTCTTCTCGCCCCGGAACTCTTCCGGGCTCCGCACGTCCACCAGCTGGCCCTTCTTCCCGAGGTGCTCCAGCACGTCCTCGCGGAAGGCGCGGATCTTCGCGTCGTTCCGCTCACCCACCGTGATGTTGCCCGGCGGATAACTCTGGACCTCGGTGGAAAGCTTGCGCCCCTCGTCCACCCAGCGGAGCCGTCCGCCGTCGAGGATCTTCACGTTGGAGATCCCGAAGAGCTGCAGCACCCAGAGGGCATAGGTGGCCCACCAGTTGTTCTTGTCGCCGTAGAAGACGATCGTAGTATCGTTGTTGATCCCCTTCGACCGGAGCAGCTTCTGGAGCCGGTCCCGGTCCACGTAGTCGCGCACCACATCGTCATTGAGGTCGGTCGTCCAGTCGATCTTGACCGCGCCGGGAATGTGGCCGGTATCGTAGAGGAGAATGTCCTCGTTGGACTCCACCAGCCGGACCTTCGGATCATTCAGGTGCTGGGCCACCCAGTCGGTCGAGACCAGCACCTCGGGATGGGCGTAGCCCCGCTGGTCGATCGGTGTCACCGGCGGGGCGGTTGTTGCGGTGGTCATGGTCATCTCCTTGGCTCGCGTGAGCGGATCGAAGCCGGTTGACGCCGGCTCAGAAACAAGCCGGCCGCGACATCCCGATGGGAGCGCGGCCGGCCAGACTCGAAGATTGCCCAGAGCTAGCGAACGGCGGCGCCTTCCCCCCGGCCCATGGCCAGGTGGACCATACAACAGCACAGCGAAACGGCGGGCGCACGCAGCATTGGACGCATCTCATTCCCGAGTGTATTAGTCAACTTAGGGTTCCCTGGGGATATGTCAACCGGCGGGCGCCCGCGTGGGTTACCAGATGGTCGACGGGAGCTCAGCCACACCCCGCCGGGATGGGCGGAGCCGCTGGACGCCGCGATAGACGGTGATATACCTCGCGGTGATGCGGTGCCAGTCGAGCACCGACTCCGCCTTGAGCCGGTTGCGCCGGGCGATCTCGTGCCGGCGGTGCGGGTCGTCGGCGAGCGTACGAATGGCGGTCGCCAGCGCGGCCGGGTCGCCCGGCGGGACGAGCAGCCCGTTGACGCCGTGCTCCACGAGATCGGGGATCCCGCCGACGGTAGTCCCCACGATCGGCAGCCCGGACGCGAGTGCCTCCGCGTAAGCGTTCCCTGATGCTTCTGCGATGGGCGGCAGGGTGAACAGGTCGGCCGCCCGGTAGCGTTCCGCGACGGCCGGCCGGTCGAGCGCACCCATGAAGCGGACCTCGCCGGCGACGCCCAGGGCCCCGGCGAGCTCGCGCAGCTCCCGTTCCTCCGGACCGGTGCCCACGATCTCCAGCTCGAAGCGATGCCGCTCCAGCTCCGCGAGCGCGCGGATCAGGTCGCGAAGCCCTTTGCGCTCGACGAGACGGGCCACGGCCAGGCAGCGGATCCGCTCGCGCTGGAGGCGCCGCCGGCCGGCGGCCGGGCGGAAGCGCTCGAGGTCCACCCCGTCGTGGACGACCGAGTACCGGAGGCCGGGCAGGGTGCGGGGCGTCAGGCGGCCCAGGGAGTCACAGACGGCCACCACGCGATCCGCCCGGCGCCAGATCCAGCGGGTCAGCGGCCGCAGCAGGCGGTGGGCGCGCGCCAGCATGCGGTCGCGCGGATCGTGGCCGGGCACGTCGGAACCGCGGAGCGAGACCACCACCGGTACGTCGTGCAGGTCGAGCAATGGAAGCAGCGCGCCGGTCGGGAGCGAAAAGAACACGTGGGCGACGTCGTAGCGGTTCGTGGCGATGAGCCGCCGGATCGCCGGCCGCGCGGCAAGCAGGTAGCTCGCCGCATCCAGCATCCCCGCCTTGTGCACCGACGATCGCCGGCATTTCACCCGGTGGACGGTGAGGATTCCTTCGTCCTCGGCGACGCCGTCCCACAGCAGCACCGACTCGGACGAGTCCGTCGCTCCCGCGGTCACGACATCGACCCGCGTCCCGCGCGCCGCGAGCGAGCGCGCCAGCATCTCGGTGGCCACGCCGGCGCCGCCGCCGTTCGGCGGATACTCGTAGTTGAGCAGCAGCACGCGCAGGGGCATCGTCCCCACCGGGGAGAACGGGTCGTTGAGACTGCACGATGGACGGGGATGTGGGCGAATGCAGGGGTAGGAGGCGCAAGTCGGGGGCCAACGGAGACCGGCGAAGAGTGGTGCCGACCGGATGTCGGGAGGTCGGGCTAAGCCGCGCGGGGAGCGCGGCTTGAAAGGGCGTCGCGGGGCCGAGTGCGGTGGATTGCGCGTTGCCCGGTCAGGCCGGAAATTGTTGCGCGCCGCCGACAGCACCATCCGCCTTGAAGTCTCGGACGGTGGCGTAGAGGAACTGGTCGAGCACGCGGCCCTGCTTGACGGCCGCCCGGCGCATCTGTCCCTCCAGTGCGAAGCCCGCCTTCTCCAGCACCCGGCGCGACGCAGGGTTCCACTCGAACACGATGGCGTAGATCCGGCAGAGGTCGAACGAGCGAAACGCGTGCTCGGTGAACCCGCGCACCGCCTCCGTCATGATCCCGCGCCCCCAGTGCGCTTCTCCCAGCCAGTAGCCGAGCTCGGCCGAGTAGCGGGCGACGTCCTCCTGCAGGAAAAGGCCGATCCCGCCCGCGGCCTCGCCGTCCACCTCGATGGCGAACTGGGTCTCGGGCTCGGCCACGCTCGCGCGTGCCACCCACGCGTTGGCGTCGGCCAGGGTGTAGGG
>DATAHW010000034.1:0-1912 GCA_036262935.1 Gemmatimonadales bacterium
GCCGCCACTTTCTCACTGATCGGCACAAGGAGCGTGCAAGATGGCCAAGAACACGATCTGCCTGTGGTATGAACACGAGGCCGAGGCCGCCGCGCGCTTCTACGCCCGGACGTTTCCGCAAAGCAGCGTCGGCGCCGTCCACCGTGCACCGTCCGACTACCCCGACGGCAAGGCAGGCGACGCCCTGGTTGTGAACTTTACCGTGGTGGGCATACCCTGCATCGGCATCAACGGCGGCCCGCATTACAAGCACAGTGAGGCCTTTTCCTTCCAGATCGCCACCGACGATCAGGAAGAGACCGACCGCTACTGGAACGCAATCGTCGGCAATGGCGGGCAGGAAAGCCAGTGCGGCTGGTGCAAGGACAAGTGGGGAGTTAGCTGGCAGATCACCCCGCGCGTGTTGACCGACGCACTCGCCCGGGGCGGCGACGCGGCGAAACGTGCGTTCGAGGCGATGATGCCGATGCGGAAGATCGACGTCGCCACCATCGAAGCGGCTGTGCGCGGCTGAGCCCGGGAGGACCTCATGGACCCTGCTATTCTTGGCCCACTCATTCCGATCGCGGCGATCATCGCGTTCGCGGCGGTCAAGATCGCCCGCCTGCGTGCGCCTCTCCCGGGATCGGCGTCGCCTGAAGTCACCGCGCGGCTCGAGGCGCTCGAGCACAGTGTCCAGGACGTCCAGCAGGAGCTGGCGGAAGCCCAGGAACGGCTCGACTTCGCGGAGCGTCTGCTCAGCCAGGCACGGGAAGACCGGCGCATCGGTGGCTAGCGCGGAACCCGCCTGAGCCCGTTGCCCCGAACAAGGCTGGCAGAAACCTGCCGTGCGCGGCATCTTGCGCTGATACATAGGCCATTCGCCCGGTAACCCCTCCTCACCACCGCACGACATCAACGGTACCCCATTGCCCGAGATGTCCGACCTGCTCGCGGCCGCCCTGGCCGATCGCTATCACGTCGAGCGCGAGCTCGGACGCGGCGGCATGGCCACGGTCTATCTCGCCCGCGACCTCCGGCACGATCGGCCCGTCGCGCTCAAGGTCCTGCGTCCCGAGCTCGCCGCCACGCTCGGTCCCGAGCGATTCCTCCAGGAGATCAGGATCGCCGCGCGCCTGCAGCATCCGCACATTCTCCCCGTGCACGACTCGGGCGAGGCGGCGGGAAACCGCGAGGCGGGTGGGCGCGAGGCGGGCCGGCTGTGGTATACCATGCCTTATGTGGAAGGCGAATCCCTTCGACAGCGCATGACGCGCGAAGGCCAGCTACCGCTCGATCAGGCGGTGCGGATCGCCTCTCAGGTGCTGAACGCCCTGGGCTACGCCCATGCGCACGGCGTCATCCACCGGGATATCAAGCCGGAAAACATCCTCCTGGAAGGCGACGAGGCGGTTGTCGCGGACTTCGGGGTCGCACGCGCCGTCACCGCGGCGGGTGAGGACCGGCTCACCGAGACCGGGCTCGCGCTGGGCACGCCCGCCTACATGAGCCCGGAGCAGGCCGGCGGCAGCAGAGAGCTGGATGGACGGAGCGACCTGTACGCGGTCGGCTGCGTGGTGTACGAGATGCTGGCCGGCCAGCCACCGTTCGTGGGGGTCACCGCGCAGCAACTGCTGGCGCGCCATGCGATGGACCCGGTGCCGCCGCTTCGGACCGTGCGCGCCGCCGTGCCGGAGGGCATCGAGCAGGCCGTCCTGCGTGCGCTCTCCAAGGTGCCGGCCGACCGGTTCGGCACGGCCGCCGAGTTTGCCCAGGCGCTGGCAGCACCGCGCGACACCGCGGCCGTGTCCACCTCGAGGCCCCTGCGCCCCGGCCGGCCCCGGACGATCGCACTCGCGGCCGCGGCGCTCGGGCTTTCCCTGGCAGGCTATCTCTGGTGGCCGGAACCGAAAGCCACGCTCGACCCGGACCT
>DATAHW010000035.1:0-17341 GCA_036262935.1 Gemmatimonadales bacterium
ATCTCCCTCGGCTCATTGGCCGAGCTGAGCTATCTCCTGCGCTTCAGTCGAGATCGCGGACTCCTCAGCGAACCTCAGTGGCAGGCCCTGGAATCCACGCGCGACGAGACCGGGAAGCTCGTGTACGGCCTCTATCGCCGCATGCGTAAGCCCCTCCGCGAGGAGCACCTGAGTACATCACCAGCCGGGGAACCTAGCCACTCACCTGACCGCCCGACCGCCTGACCGCGTGACCGCCCGACCGCGCGCCCGCCCACCTCACCGCCACCCCCCTCACCCACTCCCGCATCTCGTCGAGGATCTCGTACACCGTCGGGATCACCAGCAGGGTCAGGAGCGTCGAGGTGATGGTGCCTCCGATGACGGCCACGCCGAGCGGCTGGCGGAACTGCGCGCCCTCGCCCCGGCCGAGCGCCACGGGGATCATGCCGGCGATGAGTGCGAAGGTCGTCATCAGGATCGGCCGGAGCCGGATGGCGCCGGCCTTCACCAGCGCGTCGCGGAGCGGAAGGCCCTCTCCTTCCCGCGCCCACTTCGCAAAGTCGATCAGCAGGATCGCGTTCTTCGCCACGATCCCGGCGAGCAGAATGACGCCGATGAGGCTCATGATGTTGACCGTGAGCCCGGTGAACGCGAGCCCCAGCATCACGCCGATCAGCGAGAGCGGCAGCGACATCAGGATCGCCATCGGGTCCACGAATGAGCCGAACTGCATCACCAGGATGAGGTACATGAGCATCACCGCGACTCCGAGCGCGATGAAGATGTTGCCGAACACCTCGGCCTGCGCCTCGGCGTCGCCGCCGACGGTGTAGCTCACCCCGGCCGGCAGCTGAAGGGCCTCGACCCGGGCCTGGACGTCGTTCATGACTTCGCCCGTACTCCGGCCGCTCACGTTCCACTCGACGTTCACCACGAGGTCGCGGTTGAGATGGTTGATGACCGCCGGCCCCAGGCTCTGCTCGATTCGCGCCACCTGGCCGAGTGGCAGCGTCCGCGCCCGGCCGTCGGGGCCCGCGACCACGAGCGGGAGCTGGCGAAGGTCCTCCGCCCGCTGCCGCGCCTCGGGCGCGAGCCGCACCTCGACGTCGCGCGTCTCGCCGGACGGGTCCACCCAGTCCCCTGCGTCGATGCCGGCAAAGGCCGGCCGGAGCGACTGCGCCACCTGCCCCACCGTGACGCCGAGCGCGCCGGCCAGGCCACGGTCGAGTTCCACGTTGAGCTCCGGCTTCTGCCCCTTGCTCGAGAGCGAGATGTCCACCGCGTTCGGTACCGATGCCACCGCGCGGCGCACCATTTCCGCGGCCTCGTTGATCGCTGTCTGGTCCGGGCCCTTGATCTGCAGCATGAGCTGCTTCCGGCCGCCGCTGAAGTCGCTGGTGAACACCGCCATCTTGGCGCCGGCGATGCGCGTGACTTCCTGGCGCACGGTCGCGGCGAACGTCTCCGCATCCACGTCGCGCTCGCTGGTCGGCACCAGCCGCACGTAGATGCTGCCCACGTCCACCGCGCCCGACGTCCCGCCACCCAGAGTGGTATAGGTGTAGCGCACCTCGGGGTGGCGCCGCAGGATCCGCACGGCCTCCTCGGCCTTGGCGCGGGTGTACGTCAGGTTGGAGCCCGGCGGCGTCTCGATCTGGATGGTGAACTCGGCGCGGTCGTCCAGCGGAAAGAAGCCGACGCCCACCTTGCCGAGCTCCGGGGCGACGCGGTTCACCGCCGCGAGCGCCACGCCCGTGACCAACACCGCGATGGCGACGCCGCCGAACGCCGAGGCCCAGCCAGCGCGGCCGCCGCGGAGGAGCCGCCGCCAGGCCGTGTAGGCCGCCCACGCGAGCCCGGCCAGGACGCCAAGCGCGAGTACCAGTGCGACGTAACCGGCGCCCGAGACGCCCCCCATCGCGAGCCGGCCGATGCCGGCCGCTGCGCCGAGGGCCAGGAGCGTGCAGGCCACGGCCCCCACGAGGTGGAGCGCGCGGTTGGCCGGCCGGCTCACCAGCCAGGCGCCGAGCACGGTTCCCGCCAGCGCGACCGCCAGGCCCGACAACCCGGTGCTGAGCACCTGGAACGAGCCGAGAAAGCTGCCGAGCGCGATCACGACCACGGCCACCCGGTGGTCGAGCGCCCAGCCGATCACGCCCTTGTACCACTCCGCCAGGCGGTTGAACCAGGCGTTGAACCGATCCAGCAGCCGGGTGAGCCGCCCCCGCTCCGCCGGCGGCTTGTGCGGATCGGCCCAGTACGCGGAGAGCATCGGGTCGAGCGAGAAGGAGACGAAGAGCGAGACCAGCACCGAGCAGGCGATCGTGAGCGCGAACGGCTTGAACCACTGGCCGCCGACGCCGGACATGAATGCGACCGGCACGAACACCGCCAGGATCGAGAACGTCGTGGCCGCCACGGCGAGGCCGATCTCGTCGGTCCCGTCGTGCGCCGCCCGGAAGTGGTCCTTCCCCATCTCGACGTGCCGCACGATGTTCTCGCGCACCACGATGGCGTCGTCGATCAGGATGCCGATCGCGAGGCTCAGTCCCAGCAGCGACATGGTGTTGAGCGTGAAGCCGAAGGCCCAGACCGCCACGAACGACGCCAGCACCGAGACCGGCAGCGCGAGCCCGGTAATGACGGTGGAGCGCCACGAGTTGAGGAACAGGAACACCACCAGCACCGTGAGCACCGCGCCCTCGACCAGCGCCTCCTCCACGTTGCGCACCGCGGCGGTGACCCGCGTGCCCGAGTTTCGCACCACCTCGAGCGTGGTGGCCGGCGGGAGGCCGCGCTCGAGCGCGGTCACCCGGTCGAGGATCCGGTCCGCGACCTCGGTCGTGCTGTAGCCCTTCGACTTCTTGATGTCGATTCCCACCGCCTCGTGCCCGTTGAACAGCGCGAGAGTGCGCTGCTCCTCCGTGCCGTCGCGCACGTCGGCCACCTGGCCCAGCCGGATCAGCGTCCCGCCGCGCTCGGCCACGACCAGTCGCTCGAACTCGTCCGGCCCATCGAGCCGGCCCTTGAGCCGGATCGAGCGCTCATCGTAGCGGCCCTCGACGTGCCCCACCGGCGCGGACAGGTTCTGGAGCTGCAGCGCCTGCACCACCTCCGCGACGCTCACGCCGAGCGCCTGCAGGTCCGCGGGCCGGAGCTCGACGGTGAGCTCGCGCTCGACCTTGCCCGAGACCGCCACCTCGGCCACGCCCGGGATGGAGCGCAGCTCGCGGGTGATCGTCGGGTCGGCGATCCGGGTGAGCTCCGCGGGTGAGAGCCGCGTCGAGTTGAGCGCCAGCGACACGATCGGCCGGTCGGTGTCGTTCAACTTCTTGATGATCGGCTCCTTCATCTCATCCGGGAGATCGTCCCGGATCTCGCTGATGGCGTCGCGGATGTCCTGGGTGGCCTCGGCGAGCGGCTTCTCGAAGATGAACTCGATCGTGATGAGGGCGAACCCGTCCTCCGCCGCGCCGTAGAGCCGCTTCACCCCGCTGATCGCGGCGATCTGCTCCTCGATCGGATCGAGCACCTCGTTCTCGACCACGTCGGGCGAGGCGCCGGGATACGGGATCGCCACCGTGACGTACGGCGGCGCCACGTCGGGGAATTCGTCGGTCTGCAGCCGGAACAGCGCGACCACGCCGAACACCACCAGCGCGAGCATGGTGACGACGGTGATGATCGGCCGGCGAATGGCGAAATCGGAAATCAGCACGGCGCTACCGCGTGGCCGTCTGGTCGGCGCGGACCGTGGCTGGCGTCCCGGGCGCCAAGCCGGCCGCGCCGCCCAGCAGGACGGTGTCGCCGGCGGCGAGCCCGCGCCGGACCTCGACCCGCTCGTTCACCCGGTCCTGCAGCCCGGTCTCCACCTCGACCCGCTCCACCCGCCCGCCCTTGAGCCGGATCACGACCGGGCGGATGCCACTGTTGTCGATCGCCGCCCGCGGCACGACGATGGCCCCGTGGCTTGCGGTCGCGATGCGCCCATCGGCAAAGAGCCCCGCCACCAGCGAGCGCCCCGCGTTGGCGAGCGAGACGATCACCCGGACCTGCCGCGTGGCGGGATCGACCGCGGGACTCACCCGCTCCACCGTGCCGGTGAAGCGCCGGCCCTCGAAGCCGCTCACGGTGAACTGCACCGGCGTGCCGGGCTTGACCGCCGCGATGTCTTCGGCGGGCACGGACGCCTCGAGCCGGAGCGTGGTCGGGTCCAGCACCGAGAGCAGCGTGGCGCCCGACTGCACGACGTCGCCCTCGCTCACCGTCACGTTGGCCACCACGCCGTCGAACGGCGCGCGGAGCACCGTCTTGGCCAACTGCTTGCCGGCGGTCGCCAGGCGGGCCTTCGCATCGGCCACCTGGCCCTCGGCCGTGGTCGCGCTGGTTTCCGCATCCTCCACCTCGCGGTCGGCCACGGCGCCGGCCGCGTTGAGCCGCCGCGCCCGTTCGGCGTTCCGCCGGGCGAGCTGCGCGGTGGCCTCCGCCGAGCGGAGCGCGGCGCGGGCGGAGATGTAGGCGTCCTGCAGCGACGTGTCGTCGATGCGCGCGAGGACCTGGCCGCGCTTCACCCGCTGCCCGTCGTCGGCCCGAAGCTCGGTGATCGAGCCGCCCAGCTCGGCGCGCACCGTCGCGGCGAGCTCCGGCTCGAGCGTGCCGGAGAGCGTGGGTCCCGTCGTGAGCGTCGTGTCGTTGGCCACCGCGATATTCTCCGGGCCGATGACCGCCGGCGCCGGGGGCTCCGCGGCGGGCTTGCCCTCGCCACGATTGCACGCGAGCGCGGGCGTCAGCACCCCGACCGCCACGAGCAGCGCCGTGCAGCGCCGTGCCGCCGTCAGGGGCAGCCTCCCGTCTCCGCTGCTCGTCATCGGAACGCGTCGCCCCCCGCGACGCCGGGAATGGTGGTGGCCGGCAGTGCGACAGCTCCCGTGGCGTCGCCCGGGCTGACGCTGCTGCCGGCGGCGGGGGCTGCGGGGGCCGCCGCCCCGCTCGTGAGCGGCAGCACCGGGAGCAGTGCCACGCGCGCCCGGGCAAGCTGCAGGTCCCGCGCGGCGCGCGCGCGGGTGGACTGAGCCTGCGCGAGCTGGATCCGGCTGTCGTTCAGCTCGGTCTGGGTCGAGAGCCCCTCGCGGTATCGGAGGTCGGCGATTTCGTACGCCCGCGCCGCCTGCTCCTCGGTGCCCGCGCTCGCTGCCCACGCCGCCACCGCCGCCTCGAGCTGAAGCTGCGCGTTCCTCGAATCGAGCTGGGCCCGCTCACGAGTCTGCTTCAGCCGGAGCTCGGCCTGCTCCACGCCGGCCCGCGCGGATTCGACCTCGCCCTTGATGCGGCCGCCGGTGAAGAGTGGTAGCGAGAGCCCCACCGAGACGGTCCAGTCCGAGATGTAGTCGGTCCCGAAAGGCGACCCGTTGCCCGGATAGCCGAAGTCGGCGAAGTCGGACGACAGCGTGAGCTGAGGCAGCCGCTGGGCCCGCGCCACCCGGAGCTGACCCCGCTCCGACGTGACCGCTTCGGCGGCCTGGCGGACGACCACGCGCCGGTCCACCACGGTATCGCCCGGCGCGGAGACGAGCGCCGCCAGCTCGGGCGCCGCGAGCAGGGTCGTGTCGCCCAGCTCGGTGGTGAGCGTGAGCGGCTGGCTCAGCGGCAGGTCAAGCAGCTGCCGCAGCCGGACGTATGCCAGGTCGCGCTCGGCGCGGCGCTGGATCACGATCGGCCGCTGGTTGTCGCGCGTCACCCGCGCGCGCAGCAGCTCGAACTCGGACTGGTCGCCGACTTCCCTGGCCAGCGTGGTCTGGACGAGCGTGGTATCCGCCTGGCGCAGGGTGGCCTCCGCGATCCCGACCAGACGATCGCCCAGCGTGGCGTCATAGTACGCCGCCGCCACGTCCAGCAGGGTCGCGGCGCGCGCGGCCGTCACGCCCAGCTCCGCGCTCCGGAGGCCGGCGTCGGCCGCCTGCGACTGGCCGCCAAGGCGGCCGCCGGTGAAGAGCGCCTGCGAGGCGGACAGGCCGAAGCGGTAGGTGTTCTCACGGCCGAACGGAAGATTGCGGAAGCTGGCGAACGGATCGGACGCGGTGGCACAGGCCACGGCGTCCTCGAGCGCGGCGAGCCGCTCGTCCACGGTCCGGGATGGCTGGGGCGTGAAGCGGGCGCACTCGCGGGGCGGCGCGGCGGTGGTGGTATCCTCGACCGAGCGGAACACGGAGAACTGGCTTCGCAGGGTGCGCTGATAGGAGGCGGTGCCGGTGAGCTGCGGAAAGTAGCCGCTCCGCGCGCGGCGCCGCTCGCCCCGCGCGCGGGTCACGTCCGCGCGGGCGATGCCGACCGCCTCGCTCCGGCTCTCGGCCAGCCGGAGCGCGTCCAGCAGCGAGAGCTGCGGCGCGGCCGTGTCGGGCGGCGCCGGCGCCTGGCCCTGCAGCGGACTCCACGCCAGGCACAGCACGATTCCGGCGAGCAGGTCGCGGGCGTTCACGGGGTGCGAGTATAGAGCGGACCCGCACGGATGGCAAGCACGCGCTCGGGTCTAATCGAGCAGCGTTCCCACCGCCTCCGCGATGCGCTCCGCCGCGTGCCCGTCGCCGTAGGCGTCGGACGTCCAGGGAGACTCCCATCGCCGGCGGCGCTGCTCCACCACGAGCTCGGCCAGCCTGCGTGGCGCCGACAGCGGCGGCAGCAGCGCATTGGCGCCGCTCTCCACCGTCTCCACCCATTCGGTCTCGCCCCGGACGGTGATGCACGGCGTGCCCAGCCAGTAGGCCTCCCGCTGAACGCCGCCCGAGTCGGTGATGACGATCGCCGCGTCGCGGACCGCCGCGATCGTCTCCAGGTACCCCATCGGCGGGCGGAGCTCCACGGCGGCGGGCACCGCGGCGAGCAGCTCGAACCGCTCCAGCGCCTCCCGGGTGCGCGGGTGAAGCGGCAGCAGCACCGGCATCCCGATCCGCCCGAGACCCGCGAGCAGCGCCGCCAGCGCCTCGCGGTCGGCGGTGAGCGCCGCCCGGTGCGCGGTAGCCAGGGCGAACGGCGTCCGCCCGGCGGGTGGCGGAGCCACCCGCAGGTGCCGCAGCAGGACGTCCCGCGCCACGTCCCCGGTAGTGACTACCGTCCCCGGCGCCTGCTCCTTCCGGAGGCGCGACGCGGAGACTTCCGACGGCGCGCAGAGCACGTGCGCCAGCACGTCTACCACGCGCCGGTTGACCTCCTCGGGGAGGTCCGGCTCGCTGGCGCGGAGGCCGGCCTCGACGTGGACCAGCGGGATGTCGTTCTTGGCGGCCGCGAGCGCGCAGCCAAGGGTACTGTTGGTGTCGCCGATCACGACGGCCACCGCGGGCGGACGCGCGCGGAAGATGTCGTCGGTCCGGGTCATCACGGCGGCGAGCTGCGACACCGGCGCCGCCGAGCCGACCTCGAGGAAGTGGTCGGGCTGGGGCACGCCGAGCTGCTGGTAGAGCAGCGCGTTCAGCTCGAAGTCGTAGTGCTGGCCGGTGTCGATCGACACGACGGACCAGCGGCGCCGCAGGGCGTCGAGCAGGACGGAGGCCTTGACCACCTGGGGACGGGTCCCGTAGCAGAGGGCGATGCTCACGCCGGATCTCTCCTCTTCGCTCGTGTTTCCGGACGGCCCCACGCTATTGTTCGGCTCCATGAGCGCGACGGCCGCGACCCCGATCCCCGCATGACTCTCCGGCGCGTGCTCGTGCGGATCGCGGCCGTCGCGCTGCTCGGGGCGCTCGTGTGGGGATTCTGGCTGGAGCCCTCCAGCCTCCGCGTGCAGCAGGTCGATCTGCACGTCGGGTGGCCCGGATCCCGGCCGCTCCGGGTGGCGGTGCTGAGCGACCTCCACGTCGGCGCACCATACTATGGACTCTCGCGCCTGCCGGAAGTCGTCGCCCGCACCAACGCGACCCACCCCGATCTGATCTGTATTCTCGGCGACGTGGTCACGCTGGGCGTCGCCGGTGGCGCGTTCGTGCCGCCGGAGCCGATCGCGGCGGCGCTGGGTCGGCTCCGCGCCACGGCGGGCGTCGTCGCCGTCATGGGCAACCACGACCGCGCGTTCGACGGGCCGCGAGTCCAGCGGGCGCTCGAGTCGGCCGGGATCCGGGTGCTGGAGGACACGGCCGTGCGAGTCCGGACGCCGGCAGGCGCGCTCTGGATCGCGGGGGTCAGCGATCTCTGGCGCGGGCCGCACGACCTGCCCCGCGCCCTTCGCGCCGTCACGGACGCGCGCACGCCCGTGCTCCTGATCACCCACAATCCGGATCTGTTCCCCGAAGTCCCCGATCGCGTCATGCTCACGCTGGCCGGCCACACCCACGGCGGCCAGGTCCGGCTGCCGCTGATCGGCGCCCCCATCGTGCCGTCCGACTATGGGCAGCGCTTCGTGGCCGGCCACATCGTCGAGCGTGGCCGACACCTGTTCGTCTCGACCGGCATCGGGACGAGCGACATCCCCGTGCGCTTCGGGGTTCCTCCGACGATTTTCGTACTGACGCTGCGCGGCGGTTCAGGGTAGCTCCGCGCCCAGCGACTCGGCGGAGCGCGTCGCGACTTCCCAGCGCGCGAGCGCCCGATCGAGCTCCGCCTTTGCTTCCTCCATCTCGCGCCCGAGTGTCGCTGCCCGCTCGGCGGCCCCCGCGGTGACATAGAGGTGCGGGTCCTCGAGCTCGGTGCGGAGCGCCGCGACCCGCGACTCCCACATGCTGACCGCGGCCTCGGCCTCGACTACCTCGCGCTCAGCGGCGCGTCGGGCACCCGCGCTCCGCCGGCGGCCATCGTCCGGCCGCTGGAGCTGCTTCCGATCCTTCACCTTCCGGAGTGACTCCGCTTCCGCCGCGGCCACGGCCGCCGCGTGCGCGCGCTCCCGGCTCGCCGTCTCCCAGTCGGCGAACCCGCCGGGGTAGTCGGTGATCCGCCCCTCGTGGAGAATCCACACCCGGGTGGTGAGCGCCCGCAGCAGCGCCCGGTCGTGGCTCACCAGCAGCACGCTCCCTCCATACTCGGCGATCGCGTCCTCGAGCGCCTCGATCGATTCGACGTCCAGGTGGTTGGTCGGCTCGTCCAGCAGGAGGAAGTTGGCGCCCGAGAGCATCAGCATCGCGAGCGCCACCCGGGCACGCTCGCCGCCCGAGAGCGTCCCCGCCCTGCGCTGCACCGTGTCGCCCGAAAAGCCGAACCGGCCCAGGTGGCCCTGGACCGCGCCGCGTCCCCAGTGGGGGCGGAGGTTGGCGATGACGTCGTACAGCGTCTCCTCCGGCGGCACCTGGGCGAGGTCCTGGCGATAGTAGCCGATCCGGACGGCGTCGGGGACGCGGAGGTCGCCCGCGCTCACGGGCCGCTCGCCGACGACGGCGCGCAGCAGGGTCGACTTCCCGGCGCCGTTCGGACCCACGAGCCCGACGACGTCGCCTCGCATGAGCCGGGCGTCGAAGTCGCGGAGCAGCGTCCGCTCGCCCACCATCAGCGACACATCCTCGGCCACGAGGACCTGATCGCTGCCCCGCTCCTCCGCGGTAAGTCGGAGGGCCATCGCGCCCTCCTCGCCCGGCGGGGGGCTCAGCCGCTGCACCCGCTCCAGCCGGCGGCGGCGTCCCTTGGCCTGGGCGCTGTTGGTGCCGGCGATGTTCCGGCGGATGAAATCCTCTTCGGCCGCGAGGCTCCGCTCCTGGCGGACGAAGGCGCGCTCCTGGGCCAGCCGCCGTTCGGCGCGCTGGCGCACGAACTCCGTGTAGCCGCCCGCGTATGCCACGGTCGTGCCGTCCTCGAAGTGGAGCACGTGGTCCACGACAGCCTCGAGAAAGGCGCGGTCGTGGCTGATGAGCAGGACCGTGGCGTCTAGGCCCCGGAGGTAGTCCTCGAGCCAGCGTGTCGTCTCGAGGTCGAGGTGGTTGGTGGGCTCGTCGAGGAGCAGCAGGTCGGCCGGGGAGACGAGCTGCTGCACCAGACCGAGCCGGCCCCGTTCGCCGCCGCTCAGGCTGCTGAGGGGGCGGCGCCGCGCGTCGTCGGGATCGAAGCCGAGGCCGTGGAGCACGGCGTCGATGCGGGCGGCGAGGGTGTAGCCGCCTTCCCGCTCGAACCGGTCCAGGTCCCGATCGTAGCGCGCCAGCATCCGCGGGGTGCAGCGGTCGCCCGCCTCGGCGAGCGCCGTGGCCTGCTCCGCGAGCGATCGTTCCAGCTCGAGCAGTTCGGCGAACCCGCCCGCGGCTGCCGCCCACACCGTTTCCGCGCCGCCGAACTCCCGATGCTGCTCCATCACGGAGCAGCGGAGCCCGCCGGCACGCGCGATGGTCCCCCGGGTCGGCGCCTGCTCGCCGGTGAGCAGACGGAACAGGGTGGACTTCCCGGTGCCGTTGCGGCCGACGATGCCCCAGCGCTCGCCCCGGGCCACGGTGAAGGTGAGGTCGTCGAACAGCGGCGTGGCGCCGAACTCGACCGCCACGCTCGAGACCGCCACCTGCGTCATCGGCCGGTCCACTCCTGCCAGGCGGTCTCCGCGTCGCCGACGGTGAGCCGCTGCTGCCAGCGCACCAGCGGCATGCGCAGGAGCATCGGCTCCTGGGCCAGCTTG
The DNA here is from genome assembly GCA_036262935.1 of Gemmatimonadales bacterium. Taxonomy (GTDB): domain Bacteria; phylum Gemmatimonadota; class Gemmatimonadetes; order Gemmatimonadales; family GWC2-71-9; genus CAVVWJ01. Next base: position 10,553 of record DATAHW010000035.1, read on the forward strand.
TCGAGCCAGCGGTCGTCACCCAGCCGTGCGGCACCGAGGCCGAGGTCGGCAAACCGGCGCGAGTCACGGTCCACCAGCGCCTCGATTCCGAATTTCTGGGCGAACCGCCGGAGCTCGCCGACCGATGCGGCGCGCACCTGCAGGTCCACGAAATGGGTTTTCACCCGGCGCTCGGCGAAGAAACGGAGCGCCTTCCGGGTCTCGGCGCTCTTCCGGACGCCGAAAATCTGGACTTCCATGGGGCGGGAATCTACACCGCCGGCGGTGCGGCGGCGGTCGGGCGGGGTGATTCATCGCACACGGCTGCCGCCCGGGGAGCTACTATCTTGGCAGCTATGACACAGCCTCTCGTGGGTCCCGGCGACACGCCGGCGGCAGCCGCCCCGGTCAGCTACGCCTCCGGGCTCCGCCGGGCGCTCAACCTGGCGGCGCTCGTCGTCGCCCTGCTGCCGATCCCGGTCGCGCTCCTGCAACTGCTGCCGGCATATCGGCTCCAGACCCGGTTTCTGGCGTTCTACGCACCGCTGGTCTGCCTCCTTACCCTGGCATATCTGTTCTACGTGAGGGACTCGCTGGCGCGGATGATGTTCGCCCATCTGCTCGACCCGCTTCCCCCGCGATCCGTGTACTACCCCGAGCGGGGCGAGCTGCGCATTCGGCGCCTGTGGATGAAATGGCGACGTGGGTTCCTGGCCATCCTGCCGGGTTTACTCCTCCTGCTCTCGTTCGCCTGCGTGATGCGGTACATGAGTCGGCTGGATGAATCGGTGGGGATGGTGAGCGCCACACTCGGCGGCCGGCTCGCCGCGCCGGAGGACGTAGGGCTGCTCCCCACCCAACGCGTGCCGCGCGAGCCCGCGCAGCCGTCGCACGTTCAGACTCCCACGGTGCGGCAGCGCGCGCTCGATGTGGCCTCGACGGATGACATTCCCTACTTCGCGGAGCTCACCGCGCTCTACATCGCGTCCTTCCTCGCGGTGCTGGTGGCGCTCGTGCTGATGAGCCTGCGCGAGTACGCCAAGGAGGCGCTCGGGCTGTCGGAGCAGGACGTCGTGCTCGGCCGGGTGCTGGTCGAGCCCGAGTAGACGCCGCTGCCAGGCGTCAGGTCTTTTCCCGGGAGTGAGCCGCGCCAGGGCTCCGCGTGCCGATCCGGCAGAGCAGGATTTCGGGCGACGAATTGACCCGGAGCGGCACCGTGCTGCAGCCGAGCCCTACGCTCACGAGGAGCGTCCCGCCGCGGGGGAGTGGAAACCGGCCTCTGCTGTAGACCCGGGACAGCGGCCCCGGCGCCACCGTAATCGGCATCCCGCCGGGGAGCGCGAGCTGCCCGCCGTGCGTGTGCCCGCAGAGCGCCAGGTCGAACCGCTCGCCATCCAGGTTCCTCAGGTTTCCGGGCGCGTGCATCAGCACGAGGCGTGCGCCGTCCGCGCCGGATAGTGCCAGCGTCGCGTTCGGCACGCCCGACACGAAGTCATCCAGCCCGCAGATCCACACGTTCTGAAACGGAGGCGCCAGCCTCCGGTTGCGATTGGTCAGGACCTCGATCCCGGCCGCCTCGAGCGCGCGGACGATCCGGTCGGCCCCGTTCCAATGGTCGTGGTTGCCGAGCACCGCGAACCGGCCCAGCGGCGCGGGTATCCGTCCCAGCAACGGTGCCAGCCAATCGATCTGGCCTACGTCGAGCGAGACGAAATCGCCACCCAGGAGCAGGACGTCCGGACGCACCGCCTCGAGCGCCTCCGCGGCCTGCCGCAACAGCTCGGGGCTGGTCGTAGGCCCCGCATGAAAGTCGGAGGCGAAGGCCACCGTGAGCGTGCGCGCCTCGGGTACGCCGGCGGAGAGCTCGATCGCGTGCTCGGCGACCCGGACCACCGGCCGGTGCCCGAGCCGCCGGGCCAGCCGCGCCGGCCAGCCGTTGCGGTAGATCAGCCGCTCGAGCCGGTCCACCCAGCGCCAGAATCCGGGCTGCGCGCGCGGCTCCACGGAGGACTCAGGCAAGGTCGTCAGTCGGAATGCAACTTGCTCCAGCCCGTTTCAAGCCAAGGTCCATAGCCGCACTGCAACTCTGCTTCGGCACCGGAGTCGGCGGGCCGTCTGGCCTCTTGCGTGCCGGGGTATCGGACTCAGATTGGGGGATCATCCCGTGCTGCGCAATCGTGCCCAAGGGCGGCCGGGCGAGCGCGCCTGCTCGATCGGTCCGCCGGGCATCCTTCACTCGCGAACCTCCGCGTAGGGTTCCCCGGCACCTGCCGATCAGTCACGTCCATCCGCCGCGGTCCGGGGCGGAATTCCGAACAGTCGGTAACATAGCGAGTTATGCAGCCTTCATGATCCGCTCTCCTGTGATCCCACCCGGGTCGGCGTTGGGGCCCCGTTTCCTTGCCGAGCACACGCCGGCAAGGAACGGGGCTGCCCAGGCGGGTCGCTTGTCGCGGGAGGGTTCCACGCGGACACATGTGCTGACGATTGCGCTCGAGGATTACTTCCATGTAACCCCACTCCAGTCCGTCGTCCATCAGGACCGGTGGTACCGGTTCGAGATGCGGCTCGAGGCCAGCACCCGGCGGACTCTGGACCTGCTCGACGAATGTAGCGCTCGCGCTACGTTTTTCGTGCTGGGCTGGGTCGCGGACGCCGCACCCGAGCTGGTTAGGGAGGTCGTGGCGCGGGGCCACGAGGTCGCGAGCAAGGGGTATCATCACGGCGATTTCCGGCGGCTCTCGAGGGAGGCATTCCGGGACGACGCCGTACGTGCCCGCGAGGCGCTCGAGCGGGCGACGGGCCGGCGCGTCCTGGGCTACCGGGTGGCCCAGCACTGGCTCCGTCCGTCCGATGACTGGGCGCTCGAGACGCTCGCCGAGTGCGGCTACGAGTACGACTCGAGCGTTCGCCTGGTGTTCCGGACCTATGCCCACGAGCCCTGGCGGCAGTTCCCGTACCGGATCACGGCCGCCGGCCGGCCCTTTCTCGAAGTTCCGCTCTCGTCGGCCCGGCTCCTGGGGCTGCACGTGCCGATCGCCGGGGGCAACTACTTCCGCCAGTTTCCCGACGGCCTGGTCCGGCGCGCGGTGGCCCGCTGGGACCGTGAATGTCCCGCCCCCTACGTGATGTACTTCCACACCTGGGAGCTCGACCCCGACCAGCCGCGCGTCAACGGCGTGCCGCTCAGCCAGCAGATCCGGCAGTATCGGAACCTCCGGAAGATGCCGGCGCTGCTGCGGCACTATCTCGAGAGCTACCGCTTCACCAGCATTGCGGAGTACTTCGAGCTGGACCAGCCGCCTGCGGAAGCAGTCGTGAAGCCGCGGCCGGCCGCGCTCGCGGCGGGCGCGAGCGCCAACGGTCAGCCGGTGCGCACCGCCGTCTCCGTGGTGGTGCCCTGCTACAACGAAGAGCAGTCGCTGCCCTATCTCGCGAATACGCTCCGGAGCGTGGTGGGCAAGTGGGGACATCGCTACGATTTCAGCTTCGTCTTCGTGGACGACCGCAGCACCGACCGCACCTGGGAGGTGCTGGGCACGACGTTCGGAGCGCAGCCGGACTGCACGCTGGTGCGCCACGAGCAGAATCGGGGCGTCGCGGCGGCCATCCAGACGGGGCTGCGCGCGGCTACGGCGGAGATCGTCTGCTCGATGGATTGCGACTGCACGTACGACCCGCACGAGCTCGGCCGCATGATTCCGCTGCTCACCGAGGGCGTGGACGTGGTGACGGCCTCCCCCTATCACCCGCAGGGGAAGGTCAGGAACGTTCCGCGCTGGCGGCTGTTCCTCTCCAAGAGTCTGTCGCGCCTCTACCGCGTCGTGCTGCGCCAGAAGCTCCACACCTACACCAGTTGCTTTCGCGTGTACCGCCGCCAGGCGGCCCTCGGTGTCACGGTCGAGCGCGGCGGCTTCTTCGGCGTGACCGAGATGCTCGGCCGCCTCGACCTGGACGGCCGGCGGATCGTCGAGTTCCCGACCACGCTCGAAGCCCGCATGCTCGGCCGGTCCAAGATGAAAGTGCTCGGCACGATCGCCGGCCATCTGGGCCTGCTCCTGCTGCTGGTGCGCCTCCGGGCGCGGCGCGCATGACGAGCGTCGGCATCGTGGGCGGCGGACTGCTCGGCATGGCGCTGGCCGCGGACCTCGCACGAGAAGGCTACCGGGTCACGATCCTGGAGGCGGCGCCGCGCTCCGGTGGCCTCGCCGCGCCGGCGCGCATCGGCGAGTACACCTGGGACCGGTTCTACCACGTGGTGCTGCTCTCGGATGACTACCTGCGGGCGCTGCTGGACGAGCTCGGTCTGACCGACCGGCTGCACTGGCGCCCGACGGGCACCGGGTTCTATATCGACGGCCAGCTGCGCTCGCTCTCCAGCTCGCTCGAGTTCCTCACCTTCCCTGCCCTGGGCCTGCTCGACAAGGCGCGACTCGGCGCCAACATCATTTACGCGTCCCGCATCCGCGCCTGGCGCCGGCTCGAGTCGGTGCTGGCGAGCGACTGGCTCAAGCGGTGGTCGGGGCCGCGCGCCTGGGAGCGGCTCTGGCTCCCGCTGCTCCGCGCCAAGCTGGGCGACAACGCCGAGGCGGCGAGCGCGGCGTTCATCTGGGCGATCATCGCCCGGATGTACGGGGCACGCCGGACCGGCATGAAGCGGGAGACCTTCGGCTACGTGGAGGGCGGATACGCCGCCGTCCTGCGGCGCTTCGACGAGCATCTCGACGAGCTGGGGGTCGAGACCGTCTTCGGCGCCCGTGCCACCCGGGTGGAAAGCGTGGCCGGCACGGTGCGCGTGTCGACGCCGGCCGGCGAGCGCGAGTTCGACGACGTCGTCCTCACCGTTCCCTGCGCCCGCATCGCCGAGCTCTGCCCTCAGCTCACCGACGCCGAGCGCGGCCGCCTCCGGGCCGTACGGTACCAGGGCATCGTGTGCGCCACCGTGCTGCTGGAACAGCCGCTCGCCAACTATTACATCACCAACATCGCCGACGCCCGGATCCCTTTCACGGCCGTCATCGAGATGACCGCCTTGGTCGATCCGAGCCGCTTCGGCGGGCAGGCACTGGTATACCTGCCGAAGTATCTCACCCAGCAGGACGCGTTCTGGCAGAAGACCAACGCGGAGATCGAGACCGAGTTCCTCACCGCGCTCGAGGGAATGTACCCCCGCTTCCGCCGGGATCAGGTGAAGGCCTTCCAGGTGTCCCGCGTCCGCGAAATGCTGGCGGTGACCACGCTGGACTACTCCGCCAACCTCCTTCCGGCCTCGGTCACCACCGTGGATCGGGTGTTCATCGCGAACTCGGCCCAGATCGCCAACGGAACCCTGAACGTGAACGAGACTCTGGGCCTGGCCCATCGAAAGGCCCGGGAGCTCGGATCGCTCCTGCACGGGTCGCGAGCGGCGTCCCGGGCGCAGGCGGGGGCCGCGTGAACCGGCCCATCGCGAGCGTCTCGCTCGATCTCGACAACCTGTGGTCCTACCAGCGGACGCATGGCGATCCGGGGTGGGAGGAGCGGCGGTCGTACCTGCCCGCGCTCATGCCGCCGCTACTGGACCTGCTGGACGAGGCGGCGTGCCGGATCACTTTCTTCGTGGTCGGCGCGGACGCCGCGCGACCCGAGAGCGTACCGTGGGTCCGCATGATCACCGACCGCGGCCATGAAGTCGGAAACCACACCTTCCAGCACGAATGCTGGCTGCAGCGCTACACGCGGGAGCAGTTCGCCGCCGACCTGCAGAACGCCGAGGAAGCCATCCAGGCGGCCACCGGGCAGCGGACGGTGGGGTTCCGGGGCCCGGGCTTCAGTTGGAGCCCGCTGGTGCTGGAGGTGCTGGCCGAGCGGGGCTACCTCTACGACGCCTCGACCCTGCCAACGTATCTGGGGCCGCTCGCGCGGGCCTACTTCCTGGCCACGGCGCGACTCACCCGCGAGCAGCGCCGTGAGCGCGAGGGCCTCTTCGGCTCGTTCGCCGACGGGATGCGGCCGGTCTCGGCGTACCGCTGGCGGCTGCCCTCGGGACGCGGGCTGCTGGAAATCCCGGTGACCACGATCCCGGTGGTCAAGTTTCCGTTTCACATGAGCTACCTGATCTACCTGTACCGATTCTCGCCCCGGCTCATGCGGGGCTATCTGCGCACGGCGCTGGCGCTGTGCCGGCGGGCGCGCGTGAGCCCCAGCTTCCTGCTGCATCCCCTCGACGTGCTGGGCGCGGAGGACGCGCCGGGGCTGGCGTTCTTCCCCGGCATGGACGTGGCGAGCGCGGTCAAGCGCCGGCTGGTGCACGAGGTGCTCGGGACGCTGGCGGAGCATTACGCACTGGTGCCCATGAGCTCGCATGCCACGCAGGCGTTGGCGCAGGAGCGGCTGGCCGTACTCGAGCCGCGGACGCACGGGCTCCAGGTGCCCGGCTGAGGAAAAGGCCCGTCGCAGCCGAATCGTCCCGGAGTGAACCGCGTCCCCGTTACCGACTCACGGATCTGGAGCCCGAATAATGTCTCTGCTCAGTCCCCGGAAAGCGCTCGTGATCGGCTCGGAGGGCAACATCGGTGCTCCCCTCGCGGCCCACCTGCGGTCGGTAGGGTACGAGGTGCTGGGCTTCGATCTGCGGCCGGGGTGGCGGGATGACTACCTGACCGGCGACATCACCCATCCGATCGATCTCATCGCGGCGTTCGACTGGCAGCCGGACGTCGTGTTCCTCCTGGCCGCGACCGTGGGCCGGATGGTCTGCGAGCAGGCCGCCTCGCTGGCGGTCTCCACCAATCTGGCGGGCGTCAATAACGTCCTGCAGCTCTGCAAGCG
>DATAHW010000036.1:0-45834 GCA_036262935.1 Gemmatimonadales bacterium
GTTGCGGCGGGAGGAGGTGGACGCAGCGCGCGCCGACGCGCACAGCCTGGGAGCCAGCCGCTTTGCGCTGCTCTGGATCGGGGGTCCCGGGCACGGCATACTCGGCCTGTGGGAACGTGCACCTGAACGAGTTCGTCCCCAGCACTTTGCGTTCGAGGTCAGCCTGCAGGAGCTGCCACACCTCGTGGCCCGGCTCGAGCACCGGGGCGTCGAGTTCCGGGACTTCTTCCAGCAGCGTACCACAATCCCTACGGTGTTCGGCTTCGTTCCGGCAGCGTCCATCTACTTCGACGACCCGGACGGCCACGTCCTGGAGCTGCTGGCGCCGCTCGCGGCGCCGCCCCGGCCCGACCTGGGGGTGCTCTCGTGGGCCGAGTGGACGAAGGTCGTAGCGGGCACAGCCTAGCCCGCACATGCACAACCGGGAGTCACCAGAGTCGGCCATGTCGGGTCTCTTGATTCTGTCCCTGAAGAGGAGGTGGGTGATGGCACGAGTCCTCATTACGGGTACCAGTTCGGGCATCGGGTTGGCCACTGCCGTGGCCTTCGCCAGGGCCGGCCACAAGGTGTATGCGACGATGCGGAATCCCACTGGCGCACCCGAGCTCGGGCAGCGCGCCAGATCGGAAGAACTCCCGATCACCGTTGGGGCGATGGATGTCGATTCCGACGAGTCGGTGAATGCGGGCATCGAGCGTATTGTGAACGATGGCGGGGCGATCGACGTACTCGTCAACAATGCGGGGATCGAGCGCAGTGGCTCGGTAGAGGAGCTCGCGCTGGCCGAGTTCCGAGCTGTGATGGAGACGAATTACTTTGGCGCACTGCGCTGTATCAAGGCGGTGATTCCGGCGATGCGTGCGCGACGGAGCGGCTGCATCATCAACATCGCCTCGATTGCGGGGCGCATCGCTTGTTCACCTCTGGCTCCCTACACTGCCTCGAAATTCGCCCTGGAGGCGTTGAGCGAGTCGCTGGCTCAGGAAATGAAGCCCTTCAACGTCCGAGTCGCGATCGTGGAACCGGGCATCATCGACACGCCGATGGCCAGACGCATAGAGAGTCCATCCAACCCTTCACGGTATCCTCAGCAGCGCCGGTTCGGCGCGATGTTCGCGGCGTCGCTGGCGAACCCCGCCTCGCCCGCAGTGGTGGCAACGAAGGTGGTTGACATCGCCGACAGCGGCACCTGGCAACTGCGTCATCCGGTGGGCCCTGACGCGGAAGGCTTTCTTGGGTGGCGCCGGGCGATGGGCGACGAGGAGTGGGTGGACTGGGGAGCCCTGGACGACGATGCCTGGTATGAGAGAGTGAAAGTCGATTTCGGCATGGACGCCCGGCCGATGGCACGCTCATAAGGGGCATACCCCGTCGTCCCCCGGGGAGCTGCGTGCCAATCGGCCGGCGCCGTTCGGCATCGCGCAGACGTCGAACCCGACCGACGCCACCGACAATCACGGTGGCGGATCGTGAGAGCAGGATCGTCTTCGCGTTCAACACGCCGGAGTTCGAGAAGTGCCTCCGGACATCGAACCTGGCGCAATCCGACCGGGGTGGCTGGAGAGGGTCTCCCGGGCGACCAAGGGATTCAATGAAACTCGACATCTATCTCAACTACAACGGCAACTGCGAACAGGCATTCCGCTTCTACGAGCGGCACCTCGGCGGCAAGATCACGATGATGATGACGCACGGCCAGCAGCCGAACGCGGCCAACGTGCCACCCGACCGGAAGGACGCCATCCTTCATGCCCGGATCGAGATCGGCAGGACCGTGCTCATGGGCGCCGACATCCCCGGAGCGGAGCCGATGCGGAGCGCTTACCTGACCCTGAGCGTCGACAGCGCCGAGGAAGCGGAGCGTCTGTATGCCCTGCTCTCCGACGGCGGCCAGATCTTCATGAAGCTGGAGGAGACCTTTTTCGCGTCGCGCTTCGCCATGCTCCGCGACAGATTCGGCACGTCGTGGATGCTCCTCCACGAGCGGGGGGGCGCGATCTGAGCCCCGAGATTCTCTTCGCGGCGCTGGGCGTGCTGCTGGTCGGCCTCGGGTGGCCGCTGGCTCGCCGGCGGGTGGGACCGAATCGCTGGTACGGCCTCCGCGTGCCCGCCACGTTCGCCGATCCCCACGTGTGGTACGAGGCCAATGCCGTGGCCGGCCGAGACATGGTGGCCCTGGGCGTCCTCCTGGTGGTGCTCGCCGCGGCGCTGCCGACCGTGGCCGGGGTGCGGGGCCCCGCCTTTGGCGTGACCGCCGCGGCCGTGACGGTGGTCGGCTCGCTGTTCATGGCCGTGCGTGGCTGGCGCCTTGCCAATCGCCTGGCCCGACGGCGGAGGATGGGAACGGACGCGACCTGAGCCGAACGCCACCCCCGAGATTTTCCAGAAGGGGGCGCGAGAGACCGCGGCTTATCGGGACGGCGTGCCGCTCGCGCAGAGCAGACGCCGGGTCCCTCGCGCCCGTGAGACAGGCCTACCTCTGCTTTAGCGGTCCCACCACATTCGGCACGTGGTGGACGATCCAGTTCTCGATCAGGTCCGCGATCTTCTCGTTGTTGAGCTCCAACGCCATGGTGTGGCCATTGCCGAAGAGCCCGGCGTCGGGGAGCCAGACGGTCGTGGCATCTCCGCCCAGGCCGACGAGCGTATCGGTATAAGCCTTGAATGGCGCGGGGTCGAGATTATCCCCCGCGATTCCGAGAAACGGGGTCCGCGCCGCCAGCTCATCGGGCGGTCGGTTCCCCTCGGCGCCCGGGAATCCTTCGATTCCGATCACCGCCTTGACCTTGTACAGTCGCCCGCTCGCCGCGACCATCACGTTACCGGTTCCGGTAGACCAGCCGAGCAGAATGCACGGGCCGATCGTGTCCACCAGCGCCTTCAGATCTTCCTGTATGTATCGGTTCTCCGGCGTGTCCCGGTACGCCGGCTGGATCTCCTTCAGGTAGTTCTTGACGTACGCGAGCGGAAACTTCCGATTGGGATAAGCCGTCCCGAAAGTCGGCCCCCAGCGAAACGCTGTCCAGGCCGACTGCTCAGAATAGATATTGGCCTCCTCCATCGCCGTGGGCGGGAGGAATGGCGGCTGGGTGGTCGCGAATCTGTTCGTCGGGTCCCAGCCGGCTCTCCCCCGATTGGGGCCATCGACGTCGTATACGGCGAATCCGCGCCGCGTGAAGCTTGTGAACCACCCCTCCCGGCCGTCGGGCGTCGTCCTGAAGAACTCGCCGGTGTGGCCGCCGCCGTGCATGAATACTATTGGAAAGCGGTACTTGGTCTGCTCCGGCACCTGATACTCCACGTACATCTGATGGACCGCGATGTTCCCGGGCAACGATCTCGGAGAGTTGATATCGGTGGACGAATTCGGACTGCGGAACTCGATCCTGCCGCCGACGTAGAACGTGCCTTGTGCGGCGAGATGCAGCGGCCTGTGCGCCTTCTGGTGCTGGCCGTACGCGGGTACCGACGCGAGAAGGAGGAAGAGGCCGCCTGAGGCCGAGGCCTTCAACGATGGGGTGAATCGAGCCATATAGTCCTCCGGGGTCGGCACTCGTGAGACGCGGATCGGCTGATCGGGCCCGGGATACGGTGCTGAGAGAAAGCCAAGCTCCGGGTGCCAGCCCGAGCACGCAACCACAAAATGTCCCACCCGTGACAGAATTGTCCCGCGCGCCATAGCGGTGCGCGTGCCCCGCACGACCATGCTTCCCGATGTATCCCCCACAAAAAAGAAGTGTTGGATTCCGTGGCGCTGGGCGACAAAGCTCGAGGCGGCGGTCCCCGCGTCCGAGACGCCCGACTCACCCAACCTTCTGACAGGAGCACTCACCATGGCCACCAGGACTCGGCACTCGACGCTCGAGCGGGGCTCCGCTGTACTTGCGGCGGTCGCCGCCGGGCTCGCGTTGCTGCCCGGTGCAGGCGCCGCCCAGAACCTCAGTGACGTGAAACCGCCACCCAAGCCCCTGGTTCTCGCCCAGCAGGGCAGCTTTTTCGTCGGCGGCAAGCAGCAGTTCAGCGACGCCGCGGGCTGGGACCTGGCCGGCGCCCTGGCTCAGTACGGGTCCGGCGACGTGACGGTGAATCAGATGTACGTCCAGTTCCAAGTCCCCGTCACCCACAGGCAGCGGGTGCCAGTGGTGTTCGTCCACGGCTGCTGCCTGAGCTCGAAGACTTGGGAAACCACGCCGGACGGACGCATGGGATGGTACGAATACTTCACGCGGCAGGGCTTCCCTACCTATCTCGGCGAGCAAGCCGGGCGCGCCCGTTCCGGGTTCGACGCGACGAGCTTCAACGAAGTCAAGGAAGGGCTGAAGCCCCTGAGCGCGCAGCCTCCGATCCTCATCGGTACGGCACAATTCGCCTGGGGCGTGTTCCGGTTCGGCCCCAGCTTCGGCACCGCGTGGCCGGACGAGCAGTTCCCGCTGTACAAGGTCAATCAGCTCTACAAGCAGGTGATCCCGGACCTCATCCTGACGCAGGTGCCGGACCTCTTCGCCGAGCTTGGCGATCCGGGTGACCGACTCCCGACCGTGAGGGATATGGCCACCCTGGCACGGGAGCTCGGCGGGGCGGTTCTGATCGGCCACTCGCAGTCGAGCGGATTCCCCACCAAGGCCGCGCTCCACGATCCAACCGGCGTCCGGGGGATCATCGGGCTCGAGACCGGCTGTTTCGACAATCTGGATGCCGGTCAGATCGCGACTCTCTCCAGGATTCCGATCCTCATCATGGTGGGCGATCACTTCAATACCCCGCAGCCGGACGCGACGTGCGTCACCGAGATGCAGCAGATCAACGCCGCGGGCGGTGACATGACGTTCATCGCGCTGCCCGACCTCGGCATCCATGGCAACAGCCACATGTTCATGCAGGACACGAACAACCTCCAGGTTGCCAATGTCATCATCGACTGGATCCGGCGGCACGTGGAGAGCCGGGGCTTGGCGCAGCACTGAATCTCCACGTGGGCGGCCGCGCCAGGTGGCTCAAGAGACAAATTGGGCGCTGCGGGACGTTCTGCGGTTGTCCCCCACTTTGCTCCGCCAGAGACTGGTGCACGGCGCGCGATTCGCGGCGCCGATGATCGCTAAATGCACCTGCTGACCGGAGGAAATCATGGCGTCGTTGAGACGTGAACTGCCCGTGACCCTGCTGAGCGGAGTGCTCGTTGCCGCCGCGATGCTGCCTGCGCGCGCGCGAGCCCAGGATGTTACGGACGTCAAGCCGCCCAAGAGCAACCTGGTCCTGAAGGAGTCGGGCAGCTTCTTCGTAGGAGGGCATCCCGAGCACATCGACAGCGCCTTCGGCTCAGGTGGCGAGGGCAGCTCGATGATCAATCAGATGTATTTCCAGTTCCAGAAACCGGCGACGGGCAACGACGAGTACCCGATCGTGTTCGTGCACGGGTGCTGCTTGAGTTCGAAGACCTGGGAGACGACGCCCGATGGCCGCATGGGCTGGTACGAGTACTTCACCCGCAAGGGCTTCGATACGTACATGGGCGACCAGGTCGGGCGCGCCCGCTCCGGCTTCAACGCCCTGGAATACAACCGTGTGCAAGCCGGGGTCGACCCGGGCACCAGTAACCCGCGCATCACGATCGCCACCGACCAGTTCGCCTGGAACGTCTTCCGCTTCGGGGACTTCGCGACCAAGACGCCCTGGCCCGACGAGCGGTTCCCCATGCAGACCGTGGGGGTGGGCCCGCACTCGTCGCTTGATTTCTACAAGCAGGTGATCCCCGACCTGTCAACCACGGTGGGCACCGGCAGCCGACCGATCGATCCGGGGGACGTCTGGCCGAGCGCCTCGCAGATGGCCAAGCTCGCGAGGAAGTTGGGCGGCGCCATCCTGGTTGGCCACTCGCAGTCGAGTTCCTACCCGACCCGGGCGGCGTTGTTCGATCCGACCGGCGTGAAAGGCATGATCCAACTCGAGACGGGATGCTTCGACAATCTCACGCCCGCGTACATCGACATCCTGAAGAAGATCCCGCTCCTCGTCATGGTGGGCGATCACTTCAGCACACCACAGCCCCCCGAGTCGTGCATCACCGAGATGCAGCAGCTCAAGGCCGCGGGCGGTGACATGACGTTCATCGCGCTGCCCGACCTCGGCATCCAGGGCAACAGCCATATGTTCATGCAGGACAACAACAACCTGCAGATCGCCGATATCATCATCGACTGGATCGACAAGCACGTGGAGAAGAAGCACTAGCAGTCCTGACCTGCCCGCCACTCGAGGGTGACATGTCCCTGATTCTTGCCGTTCTCCTCGCCGCCGTTCAAGCGCACTACCAGGCCCGGGTTCTGACCTTCGGCTGCAATTCGAGCACGGAGGTGGCCGAGCTCCAGCGCATTCGTTCCGATCCCAAGACGTTCCAGAACCGCTTCCTGGAGCTGGTGACGTACGGCCAATGCATCGCGATCGCAAAGGGAGCGGTGGTCGAGGGGGCGGTCGAGAGCGCCGACCGTTCGATTCTGCGGCTCGAGGCGGCGAGCAGTCCGCCCGGGTACATGGCGCCCATGAGCGACTTCAAGCAGGTGAAGGCAGCGGAGAAGTCCGGAAAGTGAGGTTCGTGTGATCGCGGCCCCGGCCGGAAGGCGGCCGGGGCTCGCCGGGCGGGCCGGCTACAACAGCCGGTTGTCACGGCAGGGACAAAATGGTGTTGGCTCCCGCTCCCGGGAGGACATTACTGTAGGTGTGTCAACGCCTGCCTGCGAAGTTCGGACCCGTGACGGATATCGTATGCTGTCAGTGTTCGCGGATGAGCCGCCGTACGCGGCCCGGGCGGCCGCCGCCGTGGCGGCACACGAGACCGCCGTCAAGGTCGATTCCTGGGATCAACTAGAGGAGATGCTTCCCTCCACGACCTGCACCGTGGTGGTCCTTGGCTGGCTGCGAGGTACCGCCGGCGAGGCCAGGCTCCGGGATTTCAGGTGCCGCCACCCTCTCCATCCGCTCATCCTGGTGACGAGCAAGAACGCCGACAACGCGCTTGCCATTCGATGGGTGGCGGTAGAAGAAGTGGTCTGGCTCTCCGAGGTCGAGCACGCCCTCTGGCCCGCGGTGAGCCGGGGGCGCGCTCAGGTACTGCTGCAGGAGGTCGCTGCAGCCATGGATCGGGCTCTTCCGGCGGATCACCTGCTGGGCCGGGCCATCGTCTATGCGTGCCGTGCGAAGCCGCCCCTCCGCTCCATCGGGCAGCTCGCTTCGGCGCTCGCCTGCGATCGGCGGACTCTCTGGCGCCACTGGCGGGTCGCGCTCGGAGACGAGTCCCCCCTTCGCCTGGAGGACATGCTCGACTGGTTCCTGCTGCTCCACGCCGTCGGCCGCAAGATGCCGGGACAGAGCTGGGCTTATCTCGCCACCGAGCTCCAGGTCCACCCCCACACGCTCGGCCGGATCGCGGCCCGGCTCGCAGGGCGACGGCTCCGCACCCTGACCGCCGCAGACCAGCTCACGCTCACGCTCCGCTGCCAGGCTCAGTTCCTCACCTCCCTGCTCGGTCCCGCCGCGGCGCCGCTCGGACCAACGCGCTCTACCCTGGCCCAGTCCGCGTAGCCCGCACCACCTGAGGGACAAATTGGGCGCTCGGAGACAATCTGCGGTTGCCCGGTACGCGCCCGCTCCGGACAATGCCACGGCGGGTTCGTTCGTCTCGTCAGCCCACCAGCGTCAGGAGAACTCCCATGGCCAATCGTATCCGGAGCCCTGGTGATTCGGGCAGTGCCGGCTCACACAGCAGCGGGTCTGAGCTCGACCCATCCTCGCGCCGAGCCTTCCTCACGCGCACCACCGGCCTCCGCCGCCCAGAGGGCGCCGAGCCGGCCACCGACAGCACACTCGAGACCGAGTCGATCGTGGCCGACCCGGATCGCCTCGCACCCGGCGCGGCGCCCACCTCGCGGCGCGACTTCATGAAGACAGGGGCGGCCGCCGTGGTCGCTGCCGGCGTGGTCCCCGGGTTACCCCCCACCGCCGCCAAGACCTTCGTGGCCGAGCGGCTCCCCGTGGTGCGGGAGAGCGACCCGCACCGGAAGGTGCTGCGGGGCGGCATCGTGCTGAGCCTCGATCCCAAGGTGGGCGACTTCGAGCGGGCCGACGTGCTGATAAGCGGCAAGAAGATCGTGGCGGTCGGCCCCGATCTCGGGCGTGGCGGGGGCCAGACGATCGATTGCTCGGGCAGCATCGTCATGCCCGGCTTCATCACCACCCACAACCACCAGTACGAGGCGTTGCAGCGCAGCATCATCCCCGACGGCTTCATCGTATTCTCGCCGGTGTTCGGAGATCCGCCACCCCCCGAACGGTACTGGCCACACGAAGGTTACAGCTCGGTGGTGCAGGACATCTGGACCGCGGGCCGGCTTCCGGACCCCGCCAATCCCGCCAACTTCATCTGGGACCTGGGCCGCCCCCCGTATGACCCCGAAGACTGCTACATCTCCGAGCTGGTTGCCTGCCTGAGCCAGATGACGCAGGGCATCACGATGGGGTGTGATACTTCCCAGGCATCGCATTCGCCCGAGTATTCCGACGCGATGATCCAGGGGCTGATGGCCTCCGGCCGCCGCACTCTCTACGACTACAGCAACGGCACCGACCGAGGGCAGTCCGAGTATCCGGGGCGTAAGGGCGACACCAGCACCGGTATCGGCCGCCTGGCGAAGACTTACTTCAACTCAAGCGACCAGCTCGTCACGCTCGGGTTTGCCGGCGGCCCGGGACCCGCATTCGACGGCGCTCCCTATACCGGCTGGCAGCTGGGCCGCGAGTTCGGCGCCCAACTGGTGGCTCACAACGTGGGCAACCCGGGCCTGATCATCGACGCCGCCGCCGATCCCCGCAACGGCAACGACTGGTCGGACGTGACCCAGATCCACTGTGTTCGCTGGCAGGATCATCAGCTCGCCCAGATCGGTCAGGGCGCTCGCGGCGAAGCGGGCTACCCCAACAGCTCCAAGTCGACCGCGTGGGAGATCTTCTCCGAGCGGGGCGGGCACGCCTCGATCGCCGTGGCCATCGAGCAGCAGATGCAGCATGGCATGCCCCCTATCCAGATGGCGCTGAACCACGGCATCCTGCCGAGCCTGAGCCCGGACGTGGACACCAACATGACGCCCGACCCCTTCTCGCTCATGCGCTCGGCGTTCTGCATCCAGCGGGCGCTGGCCAACGATCTCTGGTTCGCCCTCAGCGACCCGGGCAATCTGCTCACTCCGCAGGCGCTCACCTGCCGCCAGGTGCTGGAGATGACGACCATTGCCGCGGCGGCCGGAAACGGCGTGCTCGACAAAGTCGGGACTCTCACGCCGGGCAAGGAGGCCGATATCGTCGTGCTCTCCGCGCATAACATCAGCATCGCCCCGATGAACAACGTGCCGGGGGCGATCGTGACCATGATGGATACTCGCTATGTGCGGGATGTCTTCGTTGCGGGCAGGCAGACGGTGCGCAATGGCCAGCTCGTAGGCTGGAATGTCGAGCGGCTGATCCAGCGCATCGAGAACGCGCGCGACCGGGTGCTCGCGCGGATCAACAGCAGCTCGGCCGTCGGCTCGATCCCGCCAGGCAACAACAGCTCCAGCAACCCGTACCGGCCGGCGTTTCTGGGTTCCTGCTGCCACAAGGGGCAGAACAGCGAAAGTCCGGAGTACGCGGTGCGGCCATGAGCCCGACGATATCGGACGTACCGCGCCCCGCGAACTCCGGACTCGATCCGATGGTCGAGCTGGCGGCCAGCGGCCGGATGGAGGGCCTGTTCGCGACTCCGATCTACTGCTGCATCCCGAGGGGACTCGAGCCGCTGAACGTCGAGCTCCGCGACCAGATCCTGGCGCAGGAGCGCGAGGAACCCTCGATGGTCAAGAGCAACCAGGGGGGCTGGCAGTCGACGACCGACCCGTTCACCTGGGAAAGCACGGCCGTGCAGCGGCTCCGGCAGCTCGCCGGCCGTGCCGTGGAAGTCGCGACCTCGCGGCTTCCTCTGCCGCCCGGTACCAAGGTGGAATTCTATCTCTCCGCCTGGGCCGCGGTAAACCGGAAGGGACACTACAACACCACACACGTGCATCCGATGGCGGCGTGGTCGGGGATCTACTACGTGGACCCGGGCGACGACCTCTCGGAGGCGCAGGGGGGTGTGCTGGAACTCGTCAACCCCAGCATGGCATCCGTGATGACCTTCTTCCCCGGGCTCCTACCCTCCGCCCGTCTGGTGCGCCCCGAGCCCGGGATGTTCATCCTCTTCCCGGGGTACCTCCAGCACAGCGTGCGACTCTATCAGGGCAACCGGCCCCGCATCTGTGTGCCGTTCAACGCACAGGTGCGGACGGTGCATGCGTGAACGGTCCCGCCAGCGAACCGTGGTATCTCGAGCAGGCGCAGCACGGGCAGCGCCTGCTCGACCACCGCTGCCCCTCGGAGGCGGCGTCGGTGTTCGCCCGGATGCTCGAGCGGCTCGGGGCCGCGCCGAGCTATCCCCGGGCAGTCGTGCTGGGCCGGCTCGCCCGCTGCGCGCGCCTCCAGGGCCGACCCGACGCCGCGCTGGCCCAGCTACACGAGGCGATCGAACTCACCGGGCGGCTCCCTCCCAGCAAGGGCGTAAAAGGACTTCGCGGCATGCTGCGGTCGGAGCTCGGTGACGCGCTCCGCGGACTGGGCCGATATGATCAGGCGGAACGCGCATACCGGGCCGCGCTCGCCATCGCGAAGGAAGTGCGGGACCGCCGGGCCGAGGGTGTCGAGCAGGGGCGGCTCGGCGCCCTGGCGCTCGCGCGGGGAGAGCTCGATGAAGCACTGGCGCGTTACCAGGCGTCCCTCTCCCTGTTTGAGACACTCGGCGAGGTGGCCCAGGTGGCGGTGACCCGGCATCAGCTCGGGCGGGTGCAGCGGGAGCTACATCAGTGGCGCGACGCCGATGCTCAGTTCCAGGCCGCGGCGCGCCTCAGCGCCGAACTGGGTGATGGCGGGGGCGCCGCGCGAAGCCTGCACCAGCTCGGCCTGTTGCACCGTGAGGCCGGCCGGCCGAGCATAGCCGAGTCGTGGCTCCGCCAAGCCGTGCGGGCCTGCCAGGAGGCCGGCGAGGCGGGTCCGCTCGCCACGCTGCTGCGTGAGCTCGCCGACCTGCTTCGAGAGCTGCCTCCCCGCTTAGCCGAAGCCCGCGCGTTGGCGGAGGAATCACTAGCGATTGCTGAGCGGCTCGACCCGCTCGGGCCGGAAGTGTGGGCTGCCCACGGGATCCTGGCGGAGATCTGCGAAGCCGAGGCCACCGCGACGGCGGACGACGAAGACCGCCGGGCGGTGCTGCTGCGCCGGGCCCGCGATTCCCGCGAGCTGCACCGGCGTGCGCCCCTCATTCTGGCGGCGGCCGCCGCGCTCCCCCAGACACCGAGCTGCGGCCGCGCCGTCGTTCTCCAGCGGCTCGGCCGCTGCCATCGTCTGGCAGGGCGCGCGGAGCTGGCGGCCGCGTACCTTCGGGAAGCGCTTAGCATCGCCGGTTCGCTCGGGCCGAGAGACGAGGCTTCCTCTCTTCGCGGCATGCTGCACGCCGAGCTCGGGGAGCTGCTCCGCGAGGCGGGCCACGCCGACGAGGCGACCTTGGAGTACGAGGCGGCGCTGGCCCTCGCGATCGAGCGGCGGGACACGCTCGGCCAGGCGCGCGCACTCGAGCGGCTCGGAGCCGGAGCCGACAACACCGCGGAGCAACAAGCCGGGGCGCCCCGGATTCCGGGAGTGAAGGTCGAGGACGAGGCGAGCACGGAATACGTGTTCGAGTCAGGATTGCTAGCCGACGGCCCGCACGAGCGCACGATCACGCTGGTCGGTGACACGCCCGAGCCCCTGCCGGGTCATCTGCGCCCCGCCCTCCTGCCGTGTGTGCGTACCTGGCAGGATGTCGAAGGAGCGGTTCGCTTTGCCCTTCCGCCGGCAGAGCCGCTCGTCACACCCGACCCGGGATGTACCCTCATGCGTCGTACCCGCCGCGAGGTGGCGGTCTCGGGAGATACCGTCGTGCTCTGGCGGCTGATCGAGGCACTGGACGGTCGCTCCACAGTGAGCGAGGTGCTCGGCAGTCTCCATCCCGACGAGCGCGAAGCCGGGGCGACGCTCCTTGCCCGGCTCGCTGCCGCCGGCGTGGTGGACACATCCGGGCGCTCCGTCGGACGGTTCCTCCACTGGGCCACCAAAAAGGGCGTCCTGCCCGCCGGCGGCCTCGAGGGTGACGGCGCGCTACGACTGGCTTCGGACGGGGACAATCGCGTTTACCCCGGTGCGCCACGGGTCGCGATCGGCCGGGAGGTGCCGGCCGGCCGCCTCGGCACCTTCCACGCGCTCACCCGCTCGCGGCGGTCGATCCGCGACTACGCAGGGCTGCCGCTCTCCCGCGGGGAGTTCGATGCGCTCCTCTCCACCGCGTGCGGCATCACGGGCGCGCTCCCCTGGGCGGAAGGCGAGGTGACGCTCCGCGCCTATCCGTCCAGCGGAGCGCTGTACGCGGTGGAGATATATCCCGTGGTGTTCCGGATCGAGGGACTGGAGCCCGGGGTGTACCACTTCCGGGCCCTCGAGCACGAGCTGGAGGTGGTGAAGCGGCCGATCGAGCACGCGCGATTTATCGATGCGGCTCTTCCCACCGAGCGGGGGATGCTCCACGGCATCTCGGCAATGATCTGCCTGGCCGGGAATTTTCTCCGGCACGAGCGGAAGTATGGGCAGGGGGCCTACCGGATGCTGGTGGCCGAGGCCGGCCATCTGTCCCAGAATCTGGTACTTGCGGCCACCGCGCTGGAGCTCGGAGCGCGACCTTTCGGAGGCGTGTTCGACGACCTGCTGAATCACGAGCTCGGGCTGGGCAGCTCGGACGAGCAGTTCCTCCTGAGTGTGCTCGTGGGGCGGCCGCGAAGCTGAGCCGGCAGCCTACACCTCCGCCAGCTCGTGCTCGATGCTCGTACAGGTTGCGACAAACTGGTGCACCGCCGCGGAGGCTTCATCCCGGCGCCAGACGGCCCATTGCGGCACCTCGATCGGCGGATCGGCGAACGTGCGGCGCACCGCACCGGCTTCGCACGGCCCGTCGCCCGGCACGAGCGCCCACGCCCCGATGCCGGCCACCAGCGCGGGGCTGGTGCGCGACACCCGGAAACTCGCGAACGCCGGACGTACGCCCAGGTCGGCGAGCGCCGCGAGGACACTCTGGTACGGCTCCCGGGGAGACCACAGCATCGGGGAGGACTCGAGGTCGCGCAGCCACAGCGGTTCGCGGTCGGCGAGCGGGTGGTCGGCGGGCAGGAGCACCCGATCGAACGAGAGAACCCAGGCCACCGCCTTGTCGAACTCGTCGGTGTCGGGTGGCACGAAGAGGAAACCGACATCGACGGTCCGGTCCCGCAGCGCGCCGACCTGGGCCTGGCAGGTCAGCGGATCGCACTGGGGCGAGATCTGGGGATGGCTTCCGGCGAAGCGCCGTAGCAGCTCCGCCAGATACTCCTCGGTCCGTCCGGCCGGAGTGTAGGTTATCCGGAGCGACTGCCGGCAGTCGTCATCCGCGGAGCGAACTCGGAGCACCGCCCGGGACGCCTCCGCGAGCATGTGCCGCGCGTCCTCGGCGAACGCCGCGCCGCGCGACGTGAGACGAACCCCACGCGCGTGCCGCACGAAGAGGCGGACCCCCAGCTCGTGCTCCAGGTCCGCGATCTGACGCGAGAGTGCCTGTTGGGCCACATGGAGGCGTGCCGACGCGCGCGAAATGCTTCCCTCGTCGGCGATCGCGACCAGGTACCGCAGATGCCGGAGTTCCACGAAACTCACCGTGTCTGCATGTGTCGTTCAAGATGTGAAACTCCCCACGCCGAGTCCAGAGTTCCAAGGAGTCGAGGTGCCACCAACACGCCAGGTCGTGCACGCCTCGAGTAGTGAGCAGCCGCTGGTGCTCGCGAAGCGGGGCGTCTTCTTCGTCAACTATCGGCACGGGCCACTCTTTCCCGCTGGTACCGTGACGGTGGAGCAGATGTACGTCGAGTACGAAATCCCCGCCGCGCGGGCGCCGGGACCACCCGTGGTCCTGCTGCCTGGCGGCTGCCACACGAGCGCTGCCTATGACGAAACTCCGGATGGTCGGGAAGGCTGGCGGAGCTACTTCCTGCGGCGGGGATACGCGCTCTACCTCGCCGAGTGGGCCGGGCGCGGGCCTTCCGGGTTCAACCCCTCGCCGATTCACGAGGCCGCGGCGAGCGGCTCCGCGTCGTCGCTCCCCCACCTTCTCTTCCTGTCCCATGCGAGCGTCTGGACGATGTTCCGGTTCGGACCGAGCTTCGGCGTGCCTCATCCGGACCTGCAGTTTCCCATCGACGCGGTCGAGCACTACTACGCCCAGCTCATCCCCAATACGGAGAGTCTGCTCGACCGCCCGGATCTCGCCACCACCGACGCGCTCGTCGCGTTGCTCGAGCGGCTCGGCCGCGCCGTCGTCGTGGGACACTCCCGCGCCAGCGACGCGATCCTGCCGGCGCTCATCCGGCGGCCGGAGCTCTTCGCCGGGTTCGTCGCGCTCGAGCCGGTCGGCTGCCGCGGGCGTTATCGGGAGGAGGACACGGCGGCCCTCGCCAGGGTGCCACTGCTGACGCTGTTCGGCGACTACCTCGAGGGCACGATGTGGCTGGAGTTCGCCGAGGAGTGGCGGGAGCTGTCGGAGCGACTCGACGCGGCCGGCGGCCAGGCCCGTCATGTCGCCCTCGCCGAGAGCGGCATCCGCGGCAACAGCCACATGCTCATGATGGACCGGAACAGCAGCGAAATCGCCGACCTGATCCTCGAGTGGGTCCGCGGGCGAGCGTGAGACATTTTGCTGTTGCGGACCATCCCGTCGATCTCCAGCTTAGCGGAGAATGTCGGATCATGCTCCCGCCGTAGCGAATCCCCGGTCGAGCGCGGGGTTTACGCTGCTCGAAGTGATGGTTGCGATCCTGCTCACCGGGATCGTGGCGCTCGTGGGGTACGCGGCCGCGAGGGTGAGCATCGAGGCCCGGGCCCGGGTCGGGGTGGCAACCGGCGCCTCGCAGGCCGAGCGCGCCACGCGCGAGCTGCTGCGCGACGTGCTGCGGAACCTGCGGGCGCCGCAGCTCCCGGGCGAGCCGGGGTTCGCACTGCGCGACGAGCGGCTCTCGTTCACTGCCGCCGGTGCCGGGCCGCCATTCGACCCCGAGTACGACTGGCGGATTACCATCGGTCCGGATTCGGGCGGGCTGGCACTCCGGGCCGAGCCGGTGGGGCGGGCCTCCGCCAGCCGGGTGGCGTTCCGACTCGCCGGGGTGACCCGGTGGGAGGTCCGCGTGCTCGCCCCCAACGGCACAGACTGGCGGCCCGACTGGTCCTCCCCCCGAACCACCCCTCGGGGAATCGAGATCACCATGTGGGACGATCGAACGCCCGCGGGGATGCCGCTGCTCCTGGCCCTCTCACCCACCCGCACGTCGATCGTGGAGGACGCCCTTGATCAATAGCGTGCGGACCGATTCCGAACGCGGGCTCACTCTGCTCGAAGTCATGGTGGCCCTGGTGCTGCTCAGTCTCGTGCTCGCCGGCTACCTCCAGCTACTCCACGGCGCCTACTCCCTTCTGCTCGGCTCACGGGATTGGAACGAAGCAGTAGGCTATGCCGTCGACGCCATGGAGCGCTCGAAGCTTGGGCCGGCCGCGCTGGCAGATTTGCCATCGGAGCGCCTGCCGGACGGCTTCCGGCGGCAGGTCTCCCTGCAGCCATGGCAGCCCGGGCTGGACTTGGTCACGGTCACCGTCACGTTGCCCACCGGCGGCCGGTTCGATCTGTACCGGCTGGAGACGGCGCAGGTCCGGCTGCCATGAGGCGGCACGACCGGCGAGGCGTCGCCTTGATCTTCGTGCTGGGGCTTCTCGTGTTCCTCGGCGTCATTGCGACGGAAGTCGGAAGCACGGCCCGGTTGGAGACGAACATGGTCGCAAGCCTCCGCGCGCGCACAGTCGCGCGCTACGTCGCGGAGAGCGGCACCGTGGTCGCGAAGCGGAGGATCGAGGCGCTGCTCGATTCCGCCGACAGTCCCGCCGAGCGCTCGGAGATCATGCGCGACCTCCGCCACCGCCTCGGCGACCTGACCGAGGTGCGCCTCGGGCGGGCCAGGTTCGGCATCGCGGTGGTGGACCTCAACGCGCGTATCGACCTCAACCGGGCCGAGGCGCCCACGCTGGTCGGATTGTTCCGACAGTTCACCGGGGCGACCCGTGCCGAGCTCATCGTGGCCGCCCTCAAGGCCAATCCAGTCGTGCGGGTGAGCGACCTGCCCCTGGTGCCCGGCGTCGGCGACGCCGTCGCGGTGGACGTCGCACCCTATGTCACGGTATGGAGCGACGGCATCGTGAACATCAACTCGGCGCCGGAAGCAGTGCTCGCGGCGCTGCCCGGGCTCGGTCCGGCGGAAGCCAAGAGCCTGATCGAGCGCCGAGACGCGGGAGAGCTCTTCAGCGGGACGAGCGCGCCCGAGGACGGAGGGATGCGCGTGACGGTGACCTCACTCACGCCCGCCCGGCTGGTCTCCACGGTGCCGACACGGTTGCTGGTTGTCGCCCGCGGGTGGGACGACAGCTCGCCGCTGACGCACGAGCTGCAGTCGGTCTACGCCGTGGTCGGCACGCAGCTGGTGCTCCAGGGATCGCAGGAGCGCGACCTGTGAGCGGCCTCCTTGGCATCGAGCTCGATGCCCGGATGCTCCGCGCCGTGCGGGTCGACGGCTGGCGCGGCCGCCGCGCCCGGGTGATGGAAACCGCGTGGGATCCCAACGAGCCGGGAGAAGGCGTGGGCGTGCTCCGCGAGACGCTGGGGTCGGCGGCACGGATCGCCGTCGCCGTTCACCTGCCCCTGCTGCTGGCCAAGCGTGTCAAACTGCCCCCGCTGCCCCCGGCCGAGCGACGCCGGGTGCTTCAGCTCGAGCCGCAACGCTTCTTTCCGGTACGGCTGGAAGACCTCGTCATCGCTGTCGCCGATCACGAGATGGTTTTCGCCGCCCGCGAGGCCCCGCTCACCACCTGGATCAAGGAGCTCGGCCGCCTCGGGCCCATCGAGCTGCTCGAGCCCGGGCCCGCCGCGCTCGCCCGGGCGCTCGGCAAAGCCGGCACGAGGGATGGGCTGGTGCTGCTCGATCACGCCGAGCGCGGGGTGGGCCTGATCGAGCTCCGTCAGGGAGAGATCGCGCGGGTGCGGCGGATCTACGGCGGCTTCGCGGGTGTTGCGGCGGCGCTGGAGCCGGATTCCGGCAGGCCGATGCCGCCCGTCTACCTGGCGGGCTGGGATGAGGAACGCGCCGAGTTGCTCACGGCGGACCTCCGGGGCGTACGCGTCCTGCCGCTCCAGGCTCTCGCAGGCGTGGCTCCCCCGTTTCTCTCCGCCTACGGTGCGGCGCTCGGTGTGGGCAGCGAGCCCGGCGCTTCGCTCATGACCGAGAAGTTGAGCGCCCGCCGCAGGCGGCGGCGGCACCGGAGCCTTGCCGGCGCCGCGCTCGCCTGCGTCGCGGCGGCGCTGTTCGCCCTCACCTCCTACGACGCATGGCGCCAGCGGATACACGACAATCTTGCGGCCAGGATCGAGGGGCTCGAGACCCGTGCCTCCGCCGCGCTCGGGCTGCAGCACGAACTCACCGCCATGCAGCGCCGGGCGCAGGCAGTTGCAGAGATCGAGCGGACGCGCCCCGATCCATTGCGCGTGCTCCTGGCGGTTTCCCGCCACCTTCCGCCGGGCGCATATCTCCGTGCCCTCCGCCTCTCGGGCGCGGAATGGCAGATCGACGGGTACGGACAACAGGCCGCCGGCGTAACCCAGGCGCTCGGGAGCGCGCCCGAGTTCCAGGCAGTGCGCTTCCTGGCCGCCACCAACCGGGCCCAGATGGGCTCACGGACGTATGAAACTTTCTCGATCGCTTTCCGATTCGTTCCGGCTCCGTAGCCGGCGAGAGCGATGGGTGGTAGCCCTGGGCGCCGCCGTGAGCGTTGCCGCGCTCGGCATCACCCAGGGCATTCTGCCGCTCGTGGATCGCTGGACGGCGCGCGAGCACGCCTATGTCGCCGAGCGCGGGCAATGGCAGCGGCTTCAGGGCCTGGTCGCGAGCGAGGCTCTGCTCAGACGGGCCGTCGATGCCGAGCGTCGCGCCGATCGCGATGCCGGCGGCCTGTTGACCACCGGTGCCACGCCCGCCCTGGGCGCGTCGAGCCTGCAGGTGCTGCTTCGAACCTACGCCGAGCAGAGCTCCACCCAGCTCGACCGCGTGGACGTGGCCGCCGAGCCGACGCCGAGCCGGCCGGGCCTCCTCGCCATCCCGGTGCGCCTGCAGGGGCAGGGAGACATCTACGGGCTCACGGACTTCCTTTTCCGCCTGCAGCACGGGGAGCGACTGCTGATACTCGACGAGATCTCCGTGACTGCCGGGTATTCACCCGGAGGTTACACCGCCGAGGGCTACGCCCCGACCGACAGGGACCGGCTGGTCTGGAACGTCCGGGCTCACGGGCTCTATCCTGCCGCCGCGCCGGGGGAGCCGTGATCGTCCACCGTATCCTCTATATGTGCGCTCTTGGGCTGGGCGTGGCCGGCATCGCATTCCGGACGCAACCGCCACAGCTTCCGGACGCGTTGCCAGCTCTGCCACTCGTGTCCCGTCCGCGGCCGCGGGCCACCCCGGCCTCGGAGAGCGTCACGGTGTATGCCTCGATCGCCGCGACCAACGCCTTCTCCCCCAGCCGAACGCCGCCGGCCAAGCGCTTCTCGCCCGACGACCGGCCCGAGGCGCGGGCCCCCGCTCCACGGCGTGCGCCTCCTAAAGTCGTCCGACCGGCAGCCCGGCTCTACGGCATCACCCGAAGCTCGAACGGGGTTGTGGCCCTGATCGAGGCCGACCCCAAGATCCCCGGCGCCGAGTTCTACCGGCTGGGCGATCGAGTCGGCGGCGACCGGCTGGCTGCGATTACCGACTCCACCGTAGTGTTGCAGGGAAGTGGCGGGCGGGTGGTGCTCCGTCTCCCAGAGGCGCCACGGCCATGAGACCCGTCCGATCCGCCGTCCTGCTCGCGCTCGTGGCCGTCGCGCCGTGCTCCCTTCCGGCGCAGGGCACGGCCCCGGTCCGGATCAACTATGTAGATGCCAATCTGCCGGACGTGATCCGCTCACTCGCGCAGGTGCTCGGGGTCAACGTGGTGCTGAGCGACGTGCCCGACAAGCATCTCACCTTTCAAACGCCCGCGCCGGTGCCGGCAAACCAGGTGGGCGTGGTGCTCGAGTCCATTCTGGAAAGCCAGGGGCTCGTCCTCGTGCAGTCCGGTCCGGTGGCGCAAGTCATGCCGGAGGCCAAGCGGCCGGCCACCGGTCCAATCCGAATGGGCAAGGACTTGCCCGACCCGCCCCCGCTCGGGCTGGCCACGCAGATCGTGCCGCTCGATTTCGTCCCCGCCGACGAGGCGGTCGGATTGCTCAAGCAGACGGCGAGCAAGATGGCGCGGGTCGAGCTGGTGCCGCACTCGAATGCCGTGCTGATCACCGATCGCGGCGTCAACCTGGCACGCTATCTCGATTTGCTGCGGCACCTGGACGTGAAGACTGGTGGAGAGTCCGGGCTCCGCACGTACGTGTATCCGCTCAAGCACGCCAGCGCCGAAGAACTCGCCGGCACCCTGGGACAGGTGTTCGGCACTGGTGGAACGGCGCCCACCGGGCGCACCAGGGTCAAGGCGCTGGAAGACAAGGGCCTGTCGTCCGAGCTCGAGAGTTTCCGCCGCCGCGAGATGGAATCCCTGGAGCAGCGCCGCGAGACCCCGATTCCCACGATGCAGGCCGCGCCGGCCCCCACCGAAGCGCAGAGCGACAGCACCGAGGAGCCTGCGACGAAGGGCG
Source organism: Gemmatimonadales bacterium (assembly GCA_036262935.1). GTDB lineage: Bacteria > Gemmatimonadota > Gemmatimonadetes > Gemmatimonadales > GWC2-71-9 > CAVVWJ01. The sequence goes on from DATAHW010000036.1 coordinate 19,922, forward strand.
CCCTGGTGGGACAGACCACGATCGTGCCCGACCCGGCCACCAATTCCCTCGTGATTCGCACCGCACCGCCCAACTTCGCGCTGCTGAAGGAGACCATCGATGGTCTCGACGTGCGACCGGCGCAGGTGCTGCTCGAGGTGCTCATCACCGAGGTCACGCTCGACCGGGCCACCCAGTACGGTATCAACTGGCAGCTCTTCACCCAGCGACTCGTCTCCGGAGACTCCACGCGCGGCATCACCGGTGGATTCGGCCTGCAGGATTTCGGTGACACCGCGCTCGGCTCGCTCGGCGGGCTCGGCGTGCGCGTGGTGAGCCTGGCCGACCTGAGCGTGCGCGCCATCCTCCAGGCGCTCTCCTCGCGCACAAAGGTGCGGGTGCTCTCGACCCCCCGCATCCTCGCCCTCAACAACGAGCAGGCGCGTATCCTGGTGGGGAGCGAGGTGCCCTTCAATCAATCCACCCGAACCGGGCTGGACGTGGTGGTGGACCAGACGGTGCAGTTCCGGAAGGTCGGCACCCAGCTCACCATCGTGCCCACGGTCAACACCGACGGCTACGTCACCTTCCGCATTCTCCAGGAGGTGAGCGCCCTCACCTCGCAGACGATCCAGTCCGCGCTGAACGCGCCCGTGATCAGCACCCGTGAGGCTGAGACGAGCGCGATCGTGAAAAGCGGCCACACCATCATCATCGGCGGGCTGATCGACGAATCACAGCAGACCACCCAGAGCGGAGTGCCGATCCTGCAGGATATCCCCATCCTGGGCGGACTGTTCCGCAGCCGGGGCACCAGCCACACCCGTACCGAGCTGGCGCTCTTCGTGACACCGCACGTGGTGTTCACGGACGCCCAGTCCGACTCGCTGCTCCAGTCGCAGCGCGCCCGGTTCGGCGCCTCGCGCGCTGGCGTGGACAGCGTGCTGGCCAAGCCCCCGCCGGCGCCGGCCCAGGCCCCGACGCCCCGCAATCCGCTGCTCGGACGATGAGTCGCCTCGCGTCCATCCCCGCCAACGCCGCGCCCGACAACGAGCGGCTCGGCGCCGATCTCAGGACCGCGGCCGGCCAGCCGCTCGCCCAGCGCCTCTCGAGCAAGTATTGGGAGGAGCACACCTTGCTGCCCCTGGCCATCGTCGGCGACGAGCTGCTGGTTGCCGCCGGGGACGAGGTGGACCCGACGGTGGTGGACGAGCTCTGCTGGGTATATGACCGGCGCGTCCGCCTGGTCCGACTGCCGGCGTCGGAGATCCACTCCGCCATTCTTGCCGCCCAGTCGAGCGGCCCCGAGTTGCAGGACATCGATGCACGGGGCACCGAGCTGGAGCTGCTCACGCCGGAAGACGAGGCGCTCGACGACGTCCGCGCGCTGGCCAACCAGGCGCCGGTCATCAAGTTCGTCAACCTGATGATCCTCGAGGCACTTCGAGCGCGGTCCAGCGACATTCATATCGAGAGCGTGCCGGACGGGCTGCGGGTGCGGTACCGGATCGATGGGGTGCTGCAGGAGATCTCCCACCCGCCGCGGCAGTACCAGGCGGCGGTCGTAAGCCGCATCAAGATCATGGCCGGACTCAACATCGCCGAGCGACGCCTGGCGCAGGACGGGCGGATCCGGCTGCGGCTCTCGGATCGTGAGCTCGACCTGCGCGTGTCGATCACACCGACGCTCCATGGAGAAGGCGTGGTGCTCCGGATCCTGGATCGGGGCGCCGGAATCCGGGACCTGGCCGAGCTCGGCCTCTCGGCGGGTGTCCTGGCGGGGTTCGAGCGTCTGATCCGGCAGCCGCACGGCATCGTACTCGTGACCGGCCCCACCGGCTCGGGAAAGACCACCACCCTCTACGGCGCTCTCGGCCGGCTGAACCGTCCAGGCGTGAAGATCGTGACGGTGGAGGATCCCGTAGAGTACCAGATCGACGGGGTGTCGCAGATCCCGGTGAATCCCAAGGTGGGGTTGACGTTCGCCGCGGCGTTGCGCTCCATCCTCCGGCACGACCCCGACATCCTCATGGTGGGCGAGATGCGCGACCGGGAGACCGCCGAGATCGCCATCCAGGCGGCGCTCACGGGGCATCTCGTCTTCTCCACCCTGCACACGAACGACGCCCCGAGCGGCGTCGCCCGCATGGTGGACATGGGAATCGAGCCCTACCTGGTCACGGCCACTGTCGTGGGTATCATGGCCCAGCGATTGGTGCGCCTGGTGTGCGATGCCTGCGCCGAGGAATACCACCCGCCGCCCGAGACCATCGCCAAGCTCGAGCGTCGGCCGGTGGACATCCCGAAGGCCCGCTTCCGCCGGGGGCGCGGCTGCGAGGCCTGTGCCGGCACCGGCTACCGTGGCCGGACCGGTATCTACGAGCTGCTCCGGGTCAGCGACGAGATCCGCTCGCTGGTGCTTCGCGGCGCGTCTATCGGCGAGCTCAGGGCGCTGGCCGAGACGCAGGGGCAGGTATCGCTGCGCGCGGCCGGATGGGCCCAGGCCTCCGCCGGGGTCACCACGGTGGAGGAAGTGCTTCGTGTGACCCGGGACGAGCTGCTGTGACCGCCCGGTTCCGCTACCGTGCTGCCGGTGCCGACGGCCGAGTGGTCGAGGGGACGATGCAGGCCTCGTCTCGCCACCTGGTCCTCGCGGAACTGCAGCGCAAACGGCTTTACCCGGTGGCGCTCGACGAGGTCGCCGGCGCCCCGGTGCGCACCGGCACCCGGCGCATCGGCCGCCGCTCCGCCGTGGCACTCTGGACCCGGAGCATCGCCACGCTGCTCACGGCCGGGGTTCCGCTGGACCGTGCGCTCGCCTTCACGGCTGCCCAGACCGGACACCCGGGAATGACCGGCGCCGTGCTCGACGTGCGACGAGGCGTGCAGTCGGGCGCGAGCCTCGCCGACGCCATGGCCCGGCACCCCCGGTACTTCGACGCGCTCTTCGTGGCCACCATCGCCGCCGGAGAATCCAGCGGCGCCCTGGACGCCGTGGTCGAGCGCCTGGCAGACCACCTCGAGGAAAGCGCCGAGCTGCGGTCCCAGGTGCTCTCCGCGCTCCTCTATCCGGTAATCATGTCCATCGTCTCCGCGGTGGGGATGGTCGTGCTGCTCGGCTTCGTGATGCCGCGCTTCGCCGACGTGCTCGCCGACGCCGGGGGGAAGCTGCCGCTCACCACCCGCCTGCTCATGAGCATGAGCGCGCTCATCACCCGGGGTTGGTGGCTGTGGCTGCTGCTGGGCGCTGCCGCGGCAATGGTGGTACCGGCGACGCTGGCACGTCCCGAGACACGCCGCCGTCTGCACGCGTGGCGGCTGGCGCTTCCGTGGATTGGCGAGTTCGAGCGCAAATACCTCACCGCGCGCTTCGCCCGCACGATAGGCCTCCTGCTCCGGAGCGGGATTCCCGTGCTCCCCGCCCTGCGCATTGCGCGCGCCGCCGCTCCCAACCTGGTTTTTCAGGATGGAGTGGATCACGCCGCGGCGTCGGTGACCGAGGGGGGCACGCTCGCGCCCGCCCTCGCGGGCACGCTGCCGCCGCTTGCGCTGCAGATGCTCGCCGTGGGAGAGGAAAGCGGGCAGCTCGAGACACTGTGCCTCCGCGTGGCCGATGCGTACGACGGAGACGTGCGGCGGAGCCTCAGAACCATGATCGCGCTGATCGAGCCGGCGATGATCCTGGGCTTCGGCCTATTGGTCGGGTTCGTCGCCCTCGCCATGCTGCAGGCCATTTACGGGATCAATCTCAATGCCCTCTGACCGGATCGTCAGGTCGCCGCGGGCACGCGGCACCGGCGGATTCACGCTGATCGAGATTCTGGTGGTCGTCATCATCATCGGGCTGCTGGCCGGGCTCGTCGGACCCCGCATTCTGGGCCGGGTCTCGGAGGCCAAAACCGCCGCGGCGCACACTCAAATCGAACTTCTCGGGCTGGCACTCGACAATTACCGGCTCGACAACGGCGATTACCCGACGACCGAGCAGGGACTCGCCGCTCTGCAAACGAAGCCCGTGCAGGAGCCGGTTCCCGCAAACTGGCGCGGCCCCTACCTCAAGCGGGCGATTCCCGCCGACCCCTGGGGCAAGGCGTACGGCTACGGCAGCCCCGGCGAGCACACGCCGAATGGCTACGACCTCTGGACCTACGGGCGCGACGGCCAGCAAGGAGGCGAAGGCGATGACGCGGATGTGACGAGCTGGTAAGCGGACCCGCTCTACGGCTGGTCGATCCTGCAGGTGAGCGGGTCGAGACGGAAGGGTCGGGCGGTCGGTGGCACCGCAACCTCGAAGGAGCAGCTACCCAGAGGCGAGATGGCCAGTGCCACCGGCAAGCCAGGAAAGCCAGGCACGTGACCGGCCGCCGCCAGGGCGGCCGGCTCCGATGCGGCCCCTTCCAATCGCCATGCCCCGCCTTGCTCCACCCTCAGATACATCGTCTCTCCGCGCCGCGCCGCAACCTGCCGAGCCGTGGCGATCAGCTCTTCCAGCGGCGGTTTCCTGGGCGGCGCCTTGAGTAATGCGGGCGCGGTGAGCGCGGCGGCCACTCCCATGATGATGAGCACCACGAGCAGCTCGATCAGCGTGAAGCCCCGGCTCTTCGATAAGTGGCGCATGCAAACCAATCATGCGGAGCGGGGCGTCGCCTGTCAAACCCGCCCGCCGCATGCAGCGGTCCAAGTTCGCTGACACGTTTTGGAGCCGAATGGGACGTTCTGCGGTTGCTCCATGAGCCTGTGCGCCTCACATAGTGGAACCCGCGCCGCACGAGGCGGTCATGCGGGATTCCCCAGAGCCCGGGGCGAGCCATGCCATTCAAGTGTCGCGCTGCGGACGTAATCCGAAGGGTCGTGCCGTTGCTTGTCGCACTCGCCGCGGCCGCGCGGCCCGCGAGCGCACAGGACGTCCTCGACTACCACCATTGGCTGCGGCAGCACCCCATGCCGCCGCTCGTGATCCGCGAGCAGGGGAGCTTTTTCGTGGGGGGACAGACCAAGCACGTCGGCGCCGACGCGGACGTCACGATCTACCAGATGTACGTGCAGTATCAAATCCCCGACCAGCGCATGGGGCACCTCCCCGTGGTGATGCTGCATGGCTGCTGCCTGAGTGGAAAGACGTATGAGACCACACCGGACGGCCGCATGGGATGGGCGGAGTACTTCCTGCGCCACGGGCGAGCGGTGTACATCCCCGACCAGTCCGGACGGGGACGCTCCGGGTACGATGCGACGCCGATCAATCGGGCGCGCACGGGCGACCTGCCGGCCAGCGAGCTCCCGCCTGTTACGCAGGCGAGCTATCAGTTCGCCTGGTCGGTGTTCCGGTTCGGGCCGACATACGGGGCCGTATTCCCCAACGAGCAGTTCCCGATGAAGCACGTGGACGAGCTCTTCAACCAGATGATTCCGGACATCAATGCCGAGCTGCCCACGCCCAATCCGACGTGGACCAATCTGGGCACCCTCGCGGAGAAGCTGAATGGGGCGGTGCTCATGGGGCATTCACAGTCGGGCTTCTTCCCGCTGCATGCTGCGCTGATCAATCCGAAAGGGGTCCGGGGCCTCATCTCGGTGGAGCATACCTGCGACACCTTCACGCCGGATGAGATCACGAAGTTGGCCAGGTTCCCGACCCTCATCGTATTTGGAGACCACCTCGACGACATCGTGGGTTCCACCCAGTGGCCTACTGCCTTCGCCAACTGCGAGAATTACGTTGCCCAGGTGAAGGCGGCCGGCGGCGACGTCACCCTGCTGCACCTGCCCGATATCGGCATCAGAGGGAACAGTCACATGATGATGCAGGACAAGAACAATCTGCAGATCGCCGACCTGCTTCTCGACTGGATCGACACTCACGTCGAGCACCGGCCGCATCATCACTGAGCGAGCCACTGGCGAGTGCCGTCGATGATGGCGACCTGGCGGAGCCTGCTGGCGCTCGCGCGCATCGGGCGCTTACTTACTGCCCATCGCGCGGCCACCAGGCAACTCCCTCGACCTCCGCCGGCCGGTAGCAGGGTTGCGGCCGAGTCCGGAACCTGCGCCCGAGCGCCACCGACGAGTCCATGCTCACCCACGACGCCACCCGTCAGCAGCTCGCCTTGGAGCGAGCCACCGAGCTCGCCCTAGCGTTTCTCGAATCGCTCGACACCGCCCCCGTTTGCGCCACGGCCTCGCTCGCCGAGCTGCGCCGGCGGTTCGCGCATCCGCTGCCCGACGAGGGCGCCGACCCGGTCGCCGTCATCGAGGAGCTCTCGCGCGACGTGGCCGGCGGTCTGCTCGGGAGCGCCGGTGGCCGCTTCTACGGCTGGGTCATCGGCGGCGGCCTGCCCGCCGCGCTCGCCAGCGACTGGCTCACGTCGGCCTGGGATCAGAACGCGGGCCTCTATGCCTGCGGGCCCGCGGCCGCGGTGGTCGAGGAGGTCTGTGGCGCCTGGCTCAAGGACCTGCTCGGTCTCCCCGCCCACGCGTCGTTCGCGCTCGTGACCGGCTGTCAGATGGCCCACGTCACCTGCCTGGCCGCGGCCAGACATGCGGTGCTCGCGCGCGCCGGGTGGGACGTCAATCGTGACGGGCTCGCCGGCGCGCCGCCCGTTCGCGTGCTCACGTCGAGCGAAGTACACGGCACCACGACGCGCGCCGTGAAGCTGCTCGGCATCGGCACCGCGAACATGGTCGTGCTGCCGAGCGACCCGTCGTCGCGCCTCGCGCCGACAGTCCTGAACGAGGCCCTGTCGCGCGAGGCCGGAAAACCCACGATCGTGGTCCTCCAGGCTGGCGACGTCAACTGCGGCGCGTTCGACCCCTTCCCCGACCTCGTCCCCTTGGCGCACCAGGCCGGAGCGTGGGTGCACATCGACGGCGCCATGGGGCTCTGGTGCAACGCATCCCGGGAGTTGCGTCACCTGCTCGCGGGCGCCGAGGCGGCGGACTCCTGGGCCACCGACGGCCACAAGTGGCTCAACGTGCCGTACGACTGCGGGTACGCCTTCGTCGCCTACCCCGAGCACCACCGCGCCGGCATGGAGCACCGGGCGAGTTATCTGGTCCACGCGGACGACGCCCGTGACGAGCTCGACTGGACACCGGAGCACTCGCGCCGCGCGCGCGGCTTTGCCACCTGGGCCGCGCTGCGCGAGCTCGGGCGCGGCGGTCTGTCCGATCTCGTCGCCCGTTGCTGCCGGTACGCGCACGACATCGCGATCCGGATCGGTTCGCTGCCCAACGCCCGCGTCATGTGCGTCCCCCGGATCAACCAGGGCCTGGTGCGCTTCTATGATGCCAGGCCGGGAGCGACCGAGGAGGACCACGACCGCCGGACCGACGCCGTCTTGGCCGCCATCAACGCCCGCGGCGAAGCCTTCTTTACCGGTACCACCTGGCGCGGCATGCGCTGCATGCGCGTTTCGGTGTCGAGCTGGCGAACCACTACCTCGGACGTGGACCGGGCGGTCGCGGCAGCGGAGCGAGCGCTCGAGGGTTAGGCTCTGATGACCGAAGCGGACGTAGTACTGGATGACCCGCAGCGTTCTCCATCCGCGTCCGGCGTGTCCTCGCGCCGCACCCGGATCGAGTCGGTCGACGTGCTCCGCGGCATCATCATGATCCTGATGGCGCTCGATCATACCCGCGACTTTTTCGGGAATGCCGCGGTCAACCCGACCGATCCCGCCACGACCACGGTGCCGCTGTTCTTCACCCGCTGGATCACCCACATCTGCGCTCCGGGCTTCTTTCTGCTTACCGGCGTCGGGGCGGCACTCACGCTGCGCCGACTGTCGCGAGGGGAGCTGGCGCGGTTCCTGTTCACCCGCGGGCTCTGGCTCATCTTCCTCGAGATCGTGATCGTCCGCGATCTCGGGTGGCAGTTCAATTTCGATTACCGCCTCACGGTGCTCAACGTGCTCTGGGCGCTCGGCTGGGCGATGATCTTCCTGTCGGCGCTGCTTCGTCTGCCCGCCTGGATGGTGACGGCCATCGGCGCCGTGATGATCGCGACCCACAATCTGCTCGATGGCGTCCAGGCGGCCTCGCTCGGCGTGCTCGCCCCTCTGTGGAACGTCCTGCACGCCCCGGGCGTGGTCCTGGACGATTCCCGGCACGTCGTCTTCCTGGCCTATGCCCTGATACCGTGGATCGGCGTGACCGCGGTCGGCTACGGGCTGGGCGAGGTGTACCGGTGGGAGCCGGAGCGGAGACGGCGGTTCCTCCTTCAGCTCGGCCTCGCCGCGGTGGCGGCGTTCCTGGTGCTCCGGACCTTGAATTTCTACGGCGATCCCCGCCCCTGGTCGCCCCAGAAGTCCGCCGGCTTCACGGTGCTCTCCTTTCTGAATGCCAACAAGTACCCGCCGTCCCTGCTGTTCCTGCTGATGACCCTCGGACCGATTCTGCTGCTCCTCAGGGCGCTGGATGCCGGAACCCCGCGCCTGCTCCGCCCCGCGCTGGTCTTCGGCCGGGTGCCGCTCTTCTACTATCTGCTCCATGTCCCATTGATTCACCTGCTGGCGGTGGCCGTATGCTATGCCCGCTACGGCGCGGTACACTGGATGTTCCAGTCGAACGGGATCGAGCAGTTCCCCGTCACCCAGCCACCCGGATGGCCCCTCGGCCTGCCCTGGGTGTACCTGATCTGGGCCGGCGTCGTGATCGCCCTCTATCCGCTGTGCCGCTGGTTCGCCGGGCTCAAGCGGCGCCGAGGCGATTGGTGGCTCAGCTATCTCTGAGCGAGGTCCGGAAAGTGGGCCCGGACGCCGGCGCCGAGCGGCTGCGCGCTGGTTTCGGCACGACAGAGTGACATCCAGTGGAGGTTCCCCATGGCTCGACTGTCCACTTGCGCCGTGCTCCTGCTCGCGGGCGCCTGCTCGCCCAGGCCCTCGCACCGGGCGCCGCTCACGCCCCAGTACGGCGCCTGGGGCATCGACCTGGCGGGACGGGACACGACGGTGCGGCCAGGGAATGATTTCTTCGATCACGCCAACGGCGGCTGGCTCGCGCGCACGGCCATCCCCGCGGACAAGACCGGGATCACTCTCCGGCTCCTGATGAGCGACACGACGGAGGCCCGGCTTCACGCCATCATGGAAGCGGCTGCGGCCCGGGCCGCCCACGCTCCGGCCGATCTCGAAGGGAAGGTCGGCGCCTACTACAAGGCGTTCATGGACTCGGCCCGGGTCGAGCAGCTCGGCGCCTCCCCGCTCGCGCCCCAGCTCGCCCGGGTGAGCGCTGCCGGCACGCACGAGGCGATCGCCGCGCTCATGGGCCGCAACAATCTGGATTTCAACGGCACCATCTTCAGCAGCTACATCGAAGCCGACCTCAGGAATCCGAAGATCTACTCGGTCTATCTCAATCAGGCAGGGCTCGGCCTGCCCGACCGCGACTACTACCTGAAGCCCGCGCTCTCGGCACCGCGGACGGCGTACCAACGCTACGCCGCAACCCTGCTCCATCTGACCGGCTGGCCGGAGGCGGATGCCCGGGCGGCGGACATCCTCGCCTTCGAGACTGCCATTGCCCGGGCGAGCTGGACGAAGGTGCAGCAGCGCGACGTCAGGGCCGAATACAATCCGATGACGGTCGCCGACCTCGTCCGGCTCGCGCCCGGCTTCGACTGGCAGGGGTATCTGGCGTCCGCGGGTCTGCCGCACCTCACCCGTGTCATCGTCGGCGAGAAGAGCGCCGTCCCCAGGATCGCCGCGATCTTCGCGAGCACGCCCGTGCGGACGCTGCAGGCCTGGGAGGCGTTCACCCTGGCCGACAACGCCGCGCCGTTTCTGGCCCGGCCATTCGGGGACGCATACTTCGAGATGCGGCAGAAGACCCTCGGCGGACAGCAGGCGCCGGGCGCACGCTGGAAGCGCGCCGTGCACGCGGTGGGCGGAGGGGACGTCCTCACGGGCAGCCGCTTCGACCGGTTCGGCAGCATGGGTTTCGGCGTGGGGCAACTGTACACCGCGAAATACTTCCCACCCGCTGCCCGGGCCAGGATCGAGGAACTGGTATCCAATTTGAAAGCGGCCTACCGCACACGCATCGAACGGCTCGACTGGATGAGCCCGGCCACGCGGCGGGAAGCCCTGAAGAAGCTCGACACCTACACGATCAAGGTGGGCTACCCGGACCACCCGCGCGACTACTCCACGCTGCTCATTCGCGATGACGACTTGCTGGGGGACGTCCAGCGCGCGGGCGCGCTCGACTGGCGGTTCTACGTGGGGCGGCTGAACGGCCCGGTCGATCGCACGGACTGGCTGATGACGCCGCAAACGAACGACGCCTACAACGGCGCGCTGCGGGACATCGTGTTTCCGGCCGGGATCCTGCAGCCCCCGATCTTCGATCCGAATGCCGACATGGCGGTCAATTACGGCGCGGCCGGCAGCGTCATCGGGCACGAGCTCACGCACGGCTTCGACGACGAAGGCCGCAAGATCGATGCGGCTGGAACCCTGCGGGACTGGTGGCAGCCGGCCGATGCCAGAATCTTCGAGGCCCGCGCACACCAACTGGCGGCACAGTATTCCGCCTTCGAGCCGCTCCCGGGCCTGCACGTGAACGGCTCCCTCACCCTGGGCGAGAACATCGCCGACCTGGGCGGGGTGACCCTCGCGCTCGACGCGTACCACGCGTCGCTGCACGGCGGGTCCGCGCCGGTGCTCGACGGGCTCACGGGCGAGCAGCGTGTCTTCCTCGGGTGGGCGCAGGCATGGCGCGGCAAGGTCACCGACGACTACGTGAAGCAGCAGGTCGTGAGCGACCCGCACAGCCCACGACGCTTCCGCGTCAACGGGCCGCTCCGGAACGTCGACGCGTGGTACACCGCATTCGACGTGAAGCCCGGGGAGAGCCTGTACGTGGCGCCGGCGAATCGGGTCCACATCTGGTGACGCCCGCCCGTGGGACCTGACGTGCGTCGTGAGAGCCGAGGCGACCGGATCGTGCGTCTGCTCACGCCCGGTCGCTCCGCTCCAGGCTACGCCGCCGACGAGGCTGCCAGTCGCGAGCCCAGCGTCCCCCGGACGGCGGCCAGGTGGTGGTAGCTGTGCCGTACCGCGTGGTCCTCGAGCATGAACTGGCAGGTGAGCGGCGCGTCCGCGTTGAGCGAGAGCGTCGCGGCGCCGTCGAGCTGCGCATCGCTGAGCGCCCGAATCGCCGCCGCGGCCGCCCGGCTGTTCCGCTCGAGCAGCTCCAGCGCGGCCGCCCTGGTGACGCCGTCGTTCTCCCGGGCATGCTCGGCATTCAACGCATGGACATCCGCCCACGTCACGCCCGTCACCGGCGTGCCGGCGGCGAGCTGCTGCGCCAACTGGATCTCCAGCGGGTACATGCTGGCGACGTGGTGGACGATGACGCCGATCGGGCGCCCGTCGCCGGGCACCCGGATGCGCCACTCCGCGTCGGTGAGGGTGCTCGCGACGTTCGCGAGCGCGCGGGCCCCCTGCTCGAGGCGGTCGGCGAGAACATCGGAACGCTGGCTCATGCGGTACCTCCGGCTGCTGGGTTCGTGTCGTGAAGGGGTGAACATCAGTTGGCCGCGCTCAGCGGACGACGATCGTTCCCGACATCGCCGCGCCGTGGACGGCGCAATCGTATCGGTAGGTGCCCGCCGTGGCGAACGTGACCTGGTAGGTGCTCCCGTCGCCCGTCTGGACGGCGCTGCTCGTGAAGCTCGGTGAGCCCTCCGACTGGACGCTGTGGGGTGTGCTGCCCGTACCCGTCCAGGTCCAGGTCACGGTCCCGCCCACGGCCACGGTAGTCTGGGCCGGGTTGGTCGTCCCATCCTGTCCGCTCTTGAAGAAGATGTTGCCGACCGTGACGGCCGCGGTGGACGGAGCCGGTCCGCCGGTACCGCCCCCCGTCGGGCCGCCTCCCCCATCCGGTGCAGACGGTGAGTTGCCCGAGCACCCGGCGAGCATCGCCAGCGCTGCGGCCATTAGGAATCGCGTAGTCATGAAATCCCCCGTTTCGAATGTGAATCGTGCAAGAGCATGTGACCCTCGTTCGATCGCGACGGCGTCCCCGCGTGCCTCATGGCGTACTGCTCCGCCCCAGGAGGGTGCTCACCAGGGCGGTCGCCCGAACCACCTGCACACCCCTGGCGAACAGGTCGTGCACCATCGCGACACCGTTCCGATCGATGAAGCCGACGCCCGCGAAATCCACCTCGACCTGCTTCCGCGCCTCGAGGTGAGACAGGCATTCCGCTTCCAGCAGCGGTACCCATACGCCCATGAGATCCCCCTCGACTTTGAGCGCCACCTGAGGACCCGCCGCGGTTACCCGTGAGATCCGAAGCACCGCTCGGCCTCCTTCACATCGTGACGCCGGCGCATGGCCTGCCGTCGCTCTGAAAAGCAGGTCGTGTGCCGCGTACGAACTCGCGGGAGCCTTCGGTCTATCTAGATGCCGGCGTGTGCGTTGCGGAAAGAGCGGTGGGAGCCGTGCCGGGGCAGGTCCACCATCTTTGGTGGGACGAGGGATGCTTTCCGGGAGGCAACTACGATATGCGGGAGGTCGGGCGCTTGATCCCCAGCTTGGCCATTCGGTGACGCAAGGTGTTTGGATGGAGGTTCAGGATCTTCGCCGCGCCCTTCGGACCCTCGACCACGCCGCCGGTCTGCTTCAGCGCGGCGAGGATGTGGCCGCGCTCGACGTCCTTCAGCGTCGCGAACGCGGACCCCGCGTGGGCGGCCATGGGAGTCTGCTCCTCGGCTTCCCGGGACACCACGGGGAACACGCCCGAGGTCAGCATGGAGACGAGGTCGGGCTCCGCTTCCAGGATCGGGCTCCGGGCAAGGATGATCGCCCGCTCGATGACGTTCTGCAGCTCCCGCACGTTTCCCGGCCAGTCATAGCTCGTCAGGCTGTCGATGGCCCCCCGGGAGATCCCTTCCATGTGCTTGCCGAGCTTCTTGGCGCAATGTGACAGGAAGAACACCGCGAGCTGCGGGATGTCGGCGCGGCGCTCGCGCAGCGGCGGCACCTCCAGCGGAAACACGTTGAGCCGGTAGAAGAGGTCGGAACGGAACGCGCCTGCCTGCACGGCTTCGCGAAGGTGACGGTTGGTGGCCGCGATCACCCGCACGTCCACCCGCAGCGACCGGCTGCTTCCGACCGGCTCGAACTCCTGCTCCTGCAGCACGCGCAACAGCTTGACCTGCGTCTCCAGCGGCAGTTCGCCGACTTCGTCCAGGAAGATGGTGCCGCCGTCGGCGAGCTCGAACCGGCCGATGCGCCGCTCGATCGCGCCGGTGAACGCCCCCTTCATGTGACCGAAGAGCTCGCTCTCGACCAGCCCCGCCGAAATCGCGCTGCAGTTCACCTTCACCAGAGGTCGGTTGCTGCGGGGGCTCCGGGCATGAATGGCCCGGGCGATCAGTTCCTTGCCGGTCCCCGTCTCGCCGCAGATGAGGACGGTGGAATCGGTCCGGGCGACCTGCTCCAGCTTGTAGAGCACCGCCAGCAGCGCGGGGCTGCCGCCGACGATCTCCTCGAAATTGTGTTCGGTGCGGATCTCCTCCTGCAGGTAGACGTTCTCCTTTTCCAGTCTGGCCTTGAGGGCCGCGATCTCCTCGTACGACTGCATGTTCTCCACGGCCAGCGCGACCTGGTTCCCGAGCTCCTGCAGGAGATCCAGGTCCGTCTCCGAGTAGCATTCGGGGGTCCTGCTCCCGACGTTGAGCGTCCCGATGCTCCGTCCGCCCACGATCAGCGGGACGAGGCAGTCGGTCCTTATGCCTTCGGCCACGAGGCGGCGGTCGTTGGGATACTCCTGCTCCCGCTCGAGGTCGCGGCGGAGGACCGGGCGCTGCTGATCGAAGACGCGCCCGGCCATGGTCTCGGTGCGGTGGAACTCCATCCCCGCGTGAAAGTAGTCCGAGGGAAGCGGACCTTCCATCGCGAGATAGCGGAACGTCTCCCGCGCCGGGTTGTACAAGGTGAACGCGGCCCGGTCGAACGGGATGATGCGATGCAGCGCCTGGGACACCGAGTGGAGCAGGGCGTCCCGGGTGAGGTGGGTGACGATGGCGTTGTTGATCTCGAGCAGCGTGCGGTAGCGCTCCGCCGTGCACTCGACCCTGGTCTTGAGCGCGGCGATCTCTTCGTAGGCCTGCATATTGCCGATGGCGAGCGCCACCTGGCTCGCCACCTCGCGGAGGAACTCCGCGTCGTCCTCGCAGTACTGGTTCTTGTGCTGGCTCCCGATATTGAGGGTGCCCAGGGTCTTGCCCCCCAGCGTCAGGGGAACGACGCAGTACGAACGCACCCCCTCCTCCAGCAGCCGCCGCTCGATCGGATGCTGTGCCTCGGTTTCCAGATCGTGGCGGAACAGCGGCCGCTGGTGCTCGAATACCCACCCCGAATGACTGTCCTGCCGGCCCATCTCCGCGCCGACCTGGAAATAGTCCGACACCCAGTGAGGGGACACCGCGAGGATGCGCAGGGTGTCTCGCTCGGGCTCGTAGAGCGTGAGGGCGGCCCGGTAGATGGGCATGACACGCTGCAAGGTCTCGCAGATCGCGTTGAGGAGGCCTTCCTGGGTCAGGTTCGTGATGATGGCGTTGTTGATCTCGAGCAGCGTGTGCCACCGCTCTTCGCTCCGCCGCAGCGCCTCGTCGCCGCGTTTGCGCTCGGTGATGTCCTCGGATACCGCCATGAGGAAGCGCGGCACGGGCCCGGCGCCGGGCACCAGCGACGCGGTGTTTCTCACCCAGATGATGCTGCCATCCTTGCGGCGATACTGCTTGTCGATCTGGAATCGCTCGCGTTTCCCCGCCAGCAGCTCGGTGACCAGGGCCCAATTGAAGTCGCGGTGGTCCTCGTGGGTGAGGTCGAGGAAGGTGAGCGCCTGAAGCTCCTGCTCGGTGTAGCCCAGCATCTTCTCGTATGCGGGATTCACGGTGCAGAAGCGCCCCTCGAGATCGGTCAGCGCGACGCCGATGGCCGAGTTCTCGAAGACGGCGCGCCAGGGCGCCGCGGCCTCGAGCAGGGCCCGATAGCCCGGGACGTCGCCCTCCCGCCCTCGACTGTCCTGCGCGTCGCTGGGCCCGTCTGCATCACCCGGCATGACCGTTCCTCGACTGGTGGACATGCTGACGACTGATCGGCGCCGGAAGATTCTGCTCGCCGGTACGTCCGAAGTCAACGATCATCCGCCGAGGCGGCGGAGCCGGGTGCCACCTGTGACTCTGAATGGTGGCCGCGCAATATTGGAGGTCCAGCGTGGAGGGGCAACGGTGCGGCGTCTCGGATGGGAACGACCGAATGTCACTATTTGGCAATGCGCCCTACTTTCTCGCCCTCGGCTCCGCACTGCTCTATGGCGCCGGAGACTTTACCGGCGGCCTCGCCACCAGGCGTGCGGGCGTGCTGCCCGTGGTCGTGGTGTCGCAGTCGAGCGGACTCGTGCTGCTCCTGCTGTTTCTGCCCTTTCTTCCACCCGCGTGGCTCTCGCGCGCCGATCTCCTCTGGAGCGTGTCGGCCGCGCTCACGGGGGGCGCAGGCGTCGCGCTGCTCTACCGCGCGCTGGCCGTCGGCCGCATGGCGGTCGTGGCGCCGACCACGGCCGTCTGCGCCGTGGCCATCCCGGTGCTGGTGGCGGTGCTGCTGGGGGAGCGGCCGGGACTCCCCGCCGCCGCCGGCATCCTGCTGGGGGTCGGCTCCATCGTGCTGGTGAGCCAGCAGACGGCGGAGGGCGCCGGGGGCCACGCGCCTGCGGGCCGACTCCCGCCGGGCATCGCGCTCGCGCTGGTGTCGGGCGTGGCGATCGGGCTGTTCTTTCTGTCGCTCGCGCGGACCAGCCCCCAGGCGGGGATGTGGCCGATCCTGGTGTCCCGGGCGGTATCGGTGACCCTGTTCGGCGCGGCCGCGGCGGCCGGCCGGCGCTCGCTGCGGGTGCCGGGAGCGCTGCTGCTCGCGCTGGTCTGCGGGGTGGTGGACATGTCGGCCAATGCGCTCTACCTGCTGGCCGCGAGGTCCGGTCCGCTCAGCGTGGTGGTGACGCTGTCGTCGCTCTATCCGGCGAGCACCGTGCTGCTCGCGCGCGTGGTCCTCGGCGAGCGGCTCAACGGCCGGCAGATCACGGGCGTCGGATGCGCGCTCGCGGCGATCGTGCTCATCGTGAGCGGCGGCCCGCCGTGACCGCGTCTCACCCAGCTGGCACCGCTCTACCGGCCCCGGCCGGCCGGCCGTCGCCGCCCGTGAACGACTCCGATGCCCCCAACTCGAACAGCGTCTCGAACCGTCGCGCCAGCTCGCGCTCTCCTTCCAGCACGAGGTGCCCCTGCCGCAGGGCGTCGGCAAGCTTCGTGTCTCCCATCAGCACGTCCACGAGGACCCTCAGCGGGGCGGCCACGGTGAGGGTCACCGGGAATCCCGGATCGGTGAGGCAGACGTCCACGTCCTCCTCCCCGTGCTGCACGACGAGCCACCAGTAGCGGCGGGACCGGGCCTCCCCCTGGAGCTGGAAATGCAGCACGGTGCGCCCGGGAGGAAAGCGTGTCGGGACCACGTGGCGCCGGAGCGACCACATCAGCACTCCGGGATCGAGCTCGTACGACCGGTAATCGCGGGTGATCCACTTCCTCGCCCAGTGGCCGAGCGCGTCCACGATGGGCCGGAGCTCCTCGCCCGCGGCGGTGAGATGGTAGGCCACGCCCTCGGCGTCGTTCTGCCGGCGGATGACGCCGTCCTCCTCCAGCGACTTGAGCCGCTGGGACAGCACCGACGGGGAAATGAGGGGCAGCGCGTGGCGGATCTCGTTGAAACGGTGGTAGCCCACCATGATCTCGCGGAGGATCAGCGGCACCCACCGCTGCGCCACGACTTCGGATGCCTGGGCGACCGGACAGAAGGAGCCGTAGCTCCGGGGAGGACAGCTCGTCATCGGACCCCTCGGGTGGGAGGCGGTACGAATCTCATACTTGTCGCCCACCGCGGCAATACGTACCCTGTTGCCCTGGGCACCCAACCTTTCTTCCGGAGATTCGGTATGCGCGCACTTCCCCTCTCGGCCGGCCTGCTGCTGTGGGCCGTCACGCTGCACGGGCAGACAGCCTCGGCCCACAAGTCGCCCACACTCTCCTGGGGGCCGGCCCCGGCCGTGTTCCCCGCGGGAGCGAAAATGGCCGTGGTCAGCGGCGATCCCGCGCAGGCAAAGCCGTTCACCGTGGAGCTCTCGTTCCCGGACGGGTACCGCATCCCGCCCCACTTCCATCCCACCGACGAAAAGGTGGAGGTGAAGAAGGGCACCTTCCTGGTGGGAATGGGAGATACGCTGGATGTCTCGAAGACCAAGACCATGAACGTCGGCGCCAAGGGGAACGTGCCCGCCAACCACCACCACTATGCGGTCGCCAAGGGGGCAACGGTCGTCTCGGTCACGTCGATGGGACCGTTCGCGATGACCTACGTGAACCCTGCGGACGACCCGCAGGCCAGCCACCCGTAGCGACCCGGCAAGGCGGATGGACATCGAGCGCTCGACTGGTGATTGGTCGGGCGCTCGAGCGCCGTAGAAGAGTGGTGAGCGGGCTTCGGCAGCCCTCAGGGACCGGCCAACCGCGCCGAGTTGGCCCTTGGTGTTCACCCCCCAGCAATAGCTCGCGTGACCCGGGGTAATGCCGCAGGTGTGGTCCCCGCCGGGCCCGGCGCTGACACCCGTGAAAAACAGCCGCCTGCCACCTTCGCGAGCGTGTCCGTGATGATGGACCCACCGCCACGGGCTTCGTACGCTGCGTCGACGTGCCGTCGGTGATGTGGCGTCATCCCCGCAGCCCTGAGCAGCGGCCAGGGAGAACAACGCGAGCAGGGCAGGAAGTCGTACGACCGGCTCACGGCTGACTCGGTGTGGTTGAGGGGTGCCGGGCGGCCCGGCGAAGAGCCGTTCGCACGAACTGGAAGCTACTCTATCCCCAAGCCCTCGAGCCGATATCAAGCGGTTCGTGGCTGCCGCACCGCTGCCCGCTCACTCGCCGGGATGGTACCTGCGTTCGGTGTGCCCCTCGAGCTGTCCCGGGTAGTAGTAGATCGCCCGGAGGTTCCCGGAGGCATACCGCTTCGCCTGATCGTTGAAGTGCGGCGAGTGCGAGTCGCCACTCTCCCCGCCCGCCGTCACGCCCATTGCCCGCACGCTGTCCTTCCCGAACTCGACTACCGCGACGAAGCTGTTCCCGCTCGTCCCGTACATCCGCTTCGTGCCCGGATACGTGCGCGCGCCGAACGACGCCAGCGACCCCCAGCGCGACGAAGTGAACGGTACCGGGATGCTTGGCCCGGCGTCGGTGAACGGCTGGACGAGGTCGCCCGTGAGGCGCTGGAACCGATTGATCTCGCCCCACGGCGTGCGCCAGGTGCCGAAGTCGCGCGTCAGCCGGGCGGTCGCGGCGGCGAGCGCGGCGAGCCGCTCTTCCGCCGGCGCGCGCGTCGCCATGTACTCGTAGCCCGTGATGCCGGCCGCGCGGGCATCCGCCCGCGTCAGCGCCGCGAGCGTATCCCCCCAGTACACCGCGAGCGACGTCGCCACAGAGCTCGCCGACCAGCGATAGTCCCAGACCCGGAGCATCGCGATCGGCCCGGCCAGGCTCCGCCGGAGCGAGTCGGCTCCCGGCGCCGCGTCGGACATCGAATCGTACGCCGCCACGAGCGGCGGCACGAGCCGCGCGAACGCGGTGAGATAGCTGTCGAAGGCCGCGTCGCGGAGCCGCCCCGGAGTAAAATCCTTCCGCCCCTCCAGCACCCGGATGGCGTGCAGCCCGCGTGGGCTCTCGCCCGCATTGTCCATGTACGCGGGGAACTCCTCCCGCCTGGGGCTGTAGCGCCCCGCGGCCGAGTACGGCCAGTCGTTGGTGTTCTGGATCCAGCCGTTCGGCGGATCCACCACGTGCGGGCTGTCCTCCACTCCGTGCACGCCGTGCCACTCGGTGGCGGGATCGCTGCCGTCCACCGGGCGGGTCCAGTCGAACCGGTCGTCACGCCGGGGCACGAACTGCGGGTGGAAGTAGGCGATATGTCCGTCCGCGTCCGCGTAGACGGTGTTGTTCGACGAGTTGGCGTGGAGCTCCATCACCTTGCGGTACGCCGCGAGCGTGCGCGCCTTGGTGCGCAGGAAGGACTGGCTCAGCGCCTCGACCGGCCTCTCCATCAGCCGGACGCTGATCCACTTGCCGGCGGCCGAGCGCACGATGGGGCCGTGATGAGTCCGGTAGGCGGTGAACGTCCTGCTCGACGTGCCCGTGCCGGTCCGGTAGGGAACCGTGATCCGGACCGCCGTGAGCGGCCGCTCGCCGCGGCCGTACCGGTAATAGAGCCGGCCGCCGCCCCGGACGATCGTCTCGGCATATTCGTCGATCGCGTCCGCGCCGGTCGAGCTATGCAACCAGCCGGCGCGGTCGTTGAAGCCCTGGTAGACGAAGAACTGGCCCCACGTCACCGCGCCGTAGGCGTCTAGGCCTTCGTCGCTCGCCATCTGGAGCTCGGCGCGGAAGAAGAACGACGTGTGGGGATTGATGAGCAGAAGCGCGCGGTGATCGACGGTGTTCGACGGTGCGATGGCGAAGCCGTTGGAGCCCGACGGCTCACGGGTCCGCCCGCTCTCCTCCTCCGGCCGGGGCCGGCCGGCGCTATCGCCGTAGAACGCCTGCAGCGCCTCGAGCGAGACGCTCTCGATGTCGCCGCCGATGCTGCCTTCGCTGAACGTGAGCGCCATCCATGGCTCGAACCGGGTGATGACCCGCGGCTTCACCCGTGGGTGGGTATAGAGGTAATAGTCGAGCCCGTCGGCCCAGGCGTCCATCAATCGCCGGAGCCACGCGGGGCTAGAAGCGTACTTCGCCTTCATGCTGTCCGGATCGATGAACAGCTTCATCCGCAGGTCCTGCCAGACGGCGCTCTCCCCCTCCGCCTCGGCCAGGCGCCCCATCGCATTGAGGTAGTTGGTCTCGATCCGGTTGAAGTCGTCCTCCGCCTGGGCGTAGATCATCCCGAAGACCGCGTCGGCGTCGGTCTTCCCGCGGACGTGCGGGATACCCCAGTCGTCCCGGACTATGGTGACCGCTCTCGCCTCGCGCGCCCACCGGGCGGTGTCGGCGTCCGTGGGACGATGGTCCGGGGATCGAGCGGCGGCGGCGGTGACGAGCAGGAGAATGGCGTACATGTCGGAAAGGCTTCTGATGGGGTTCGGCTGTTGCGGGTGGCGTCACGGCAGAAACTGCTCCAGCCGATCCCGATAGCGCCGGCTGAGCCGGACGCGCTCGCCCCCGCGCATCACGATCACGTAATCCCCGTGCGACCACGGTTGCAGCTCGGCCACGCGGTCCACCCGCACGATGCTCGATCGGTGCACCCGCACGAACGCCGTGGGGTCGAGCCGCTCCTCCAGCCGGTCGAGCGTGGTCCGGAGCCGGTATCGTGCGCCGCCCGCGTGCACCGTCACGTAGTTCTTCGCGGCCGCGAACCGTTCCACCTGCTCCACCGGCAGCAGCGACGCCCGGCAGTCCACCTCGACCAGCAGCCGCTCCAGCCGCTGCGGCCGCTCCCGCCGCATCTCGGCCAGGGCCCGCTCCAGCCGGCTCCGCGCCTCACGGTC
Source organism: Gemmatimonadales bacterium (assembly GCA_036262935.1). Classification (GTDB taxonomy): domain Bacteria; phylum Gemmatimonadota; class Gemmatimonadetes; order Gemmatimonadales; family GWC2-71-9; genus CAVVWJ01. The sequence goes on from DATAHW010000036.1 coordinate 40,491, forward strand.
CTGCCGTCCGGCCACGGCCGCCTTGGCACGGGCGAGCGCGCGCGCCAGCCGCTCGGCATCGAACGGCTTGAGCACGTAGTCTACCGCATGTGCGTCGAATGCGCGGAGCGCGTACTGGTCGTACGCCGTCACGAACACCACGTGGGGCCGCTCCGCCGGGTCGAGTGCCTCGACCACGCCGAAGCCGTCCATCCCCGGCATCTCCACGTCGAGCAGCACGATGTCGGGCGACTCCGCCCGGATCAGCTCCACCGCCGCCGGCGCGTCCGCCGCCTCGAGCACCGCGCCCACGTCCGGATCGGCCGACGCCAGTCGCCGGAGCTTCTGCCGCGCCGGACGCTCATCGTCCACGATCAGGAGCTTGATCCCGCTCACGTAGACGCCTCGAACGGGAGTGTGATCACCGCCCGGACGCCGCCGCCCGGAAGGTTCTCGAGCGACACGCCGGCGCGTGCGCCGTAGAGCTGTGCCAGGCGCCGGGCGGTGGTGCCGAGCCCGACGCCCCGCTCCACCGCGTCGCCCAGCGGCCCAGCCAGACCGGGGCCGTTATCCTCCACCTCGAGCAGCAGGCGGCCGTTGTCCCGGCGCGCCCGGACCCCGATGCGCGCCGCGGCGCCCGGACCCGGATCGCCGTGGATGATCGCGTTCTCCACCAGCGGCTGCAGCACCAGCGGCGGCACCCGCGCGCCGCGCGCCGCCTCGTCCACTCTGACGTTCACCTGCAGCCGCTCGGCAAAACGGGCCCGCATGATGTCCAGGTACAGGTCCAGCGTCTCGAGCTCCTCCGCGAGCGGGACTGCGCCACCGGCCGGGCGCCGGAGCGTGCGCCGGAGCAGCTCGGCCAGCCGAGCGAGCATGGTGTCGGCGGCGGCGACGTCCTCGTACATCACCGCCGAGACGGTGTTGAGCGCATTGAAGAGAAAATGCGGGCGGAGCCGGCCTTCCAGCGCCTCCAGCCGCGCCTGGCCGAGCTGGACCTCGCGCTCGCGCGCCTCGCGGAAACGCTCGAACAGGTACAGCAGGCCCATCACGAACGCGTAGAGGACCACGTCGGTCGGTAACTCCATCGCGTAGCGCAGCGGCATCCGGCCGTAATCGTAGCGGCCCAGATCGAACAGCGGAAACAGCGCACTGCGCGTGGACCAGTTCCACGAGGTGTGCAGGACGGAGAACACCGGCAGCATCGCGGCGTGTGCCGCGACGACGCGGAAAGGCGGCCAGCCCGCCGCCCGCCCACGCCGCGCCAGCCACACGGCCGGCAGCAGGCACATGGCGGCGCCGAGCGAGGCGGTCAACTCCTCGACCAGCTTCACGCCGGCCGGCTCGGAGCCGCCCCGGGCGAGCACATCGAGATAGAAGTGCGCGAACATGAGGAGCCCCAGGGCGGCGAACGCCCCGAACCAGAGCACCCCGAACCTGAGACTCGCACGCTGCATCGCGCGAATGCTACCGCGCCGGGCGCCGGAACGAAAAGGTGCCGGCCAGCTCATGGCGATCGCCGCAGCGCGTTCGGACCTCGAGCGTACCTACCAGCAGGGCGCCCCCGTTCGCCTCATCTCCCTTGCCCGACATTTCCCCGTCGCAATGCTTTGCGGGATAGGCGAACGCAAACCGCAGCGAGACCCCGGCGCCCGCGCGGCGCAGCACGATGGGCCCGGCGATGCGCCCGGTTCCCGGGGCGACCTGCCCCACGAGCGAGTCGCCCCGGGCCGCGAGCGCGAAGCTGATGGGAAAGCGCTCGTGGTCATCCACCCGCAGCTCGCCGGCCCACCGGCCCTCGAGCGGGGCTGCTCCCGTGGCCGGCCGCGCGGCACCGGGTGCGTCCAGCGCGTAGGCGAGCAGGTAGTCGCCCAGCGAAGCCGGGCCCACGGTCAGCCGGTCGTGCCCGCCCGCGGCGATCACGACGTACTGCCGGCTGCCGGCCACATAGGTCATGGGCAGCGCGTGGCCGCCGGCGGGAAGCGGCGCGCTCCAGAGCTCCCGGCCGCTGGCCAGGTCGAGCGCGCGGAGATGCCTGTCGAGCGTGCCCGCCACGAACGCGAGCCCGCCGCCCGTGAGCAGCACGCCGCCGAGCTCGGGCGAGCCGTAGCCCCGGCCCTCGAGACCCTTGACGTCCCCGAGCGGCACTCGCCAGCGGACCGCGCCGTGCACGAGGTCGAAGGCCACCAGCTCGCCCCAGGGCGGCGGATTGCACGGCACGTGGTCCGGCCCCACGAGCGTCTCGCGCATCATTCCGAACGGTGTGCCGCGCTGGTCGTTGATCTCGGCGTCCGGGTAGCGCATGCGAAAGGCATGCATCGAGTCGCGCGGGATCAGCGTCACCACCATGCCGAGCTGGTTGACGGGAGCGACGAGCAGACCGTCGGCCTCGTCCACCGACGCGCCGGACCAGTTGAACCCGCCGAGGTGGCCGGGAAAGTGGATGGCGCCCCGAACCGAGGAGGGGGTGAAGATTCCCTGGTAATCGAGCGACGCGATCCGCCGCTCACACGCGGCTCGGCTCTCGGCACCGAGTCCGAATGCCTCTGATGGTGCGAGCGACTCGGCCACGAACCGGTACGCCGGCGGCGGGAACGGCTGCGTCGGCGACGACTCCTCGCCGGCCGCCTCCGAACGGGGCACCGGCAGCTCACGCACCGGCACCAGCGGCCGGCCGGTGCGGCGGTCGAGGATGAACAGGTGTCCCATCTTGGTGGTCACGGCGAGCGCCGGCACCGGCTGCCCGTCGTGCTCGAGCGTGAACGCCACGGGCTGCGCGGGCACGTCATAGTCCCAGAGATCGTGGTGTACGGCCTGGAACGACCACACCACGGCTCCGGTCGAGGCGCGCAGCGCGACGACGGAGTTGGCGTACTCGTTCCGGCCTTTCCGCTCGCCGCCGTAGAAGTCGGGAGACGCGCTGCCGACGGGCACGAACAGCAGGTCGCGCTCCGGGTCGGCCGACATGATGCTCCAGGCATTGGCCGCTCCGGTCCCGTGGGCCGCCGGCCCCTGCCAGGTGTCGTAGCCCGGGGTGCCGGGGCGCCGGGGGATGGGATCCCAGCTCCACCGCTGGGCGCCGGTCCGCGCGTCATAGGCGCGCACGACGCCGCTCGGCGCGTCGGTGCGGTTGTTGTCGCCGATGGCTGAGCCGGTGATCACCAGGCCGCCGATCACGACGGGCGGCGACGTGACCTCGTACTCCCCCGGAAATGCGGGGGCGTTGAGCAGGTCCCGGCTCAGGTCCACGGTGCCGCGGCGGCCGAAGTCCTCGCAGGGCTTGCCCGTCGCGGCGTCGAGCGCGATCAGCCTGGCGTCGATCGTCGCAACGTAGATTCGCCGGCTGCAGGCGGCGCCGGCCCGCGCGCGGGGGTCGCGCCACGCCGAGACGCCGCGGTTGGCCAGGTCGCCGTAGTCGCGGCCGAGATCCACCCGCGGGTCGAAGGTCCAGCGCTCCGTGCCGGTGGTCGGGTCGAGGGCGGAGACCCGGCCGAGCGGCGTGGAGAGGTACAGAACACCGTCGATCAGGAGCGGTGTCGCCTCGAATCTGCCGCTGCGCCGCAACAGATCGCCCGTGCGGTATACCCAGGCCAGGCGGAGCCGGGCGACATTGGCGGTATCGATCCGGCGCAGCGGGGAAAAGCGGGCACCGCCCGGGCCGCCCCCGTAGGCGGTCCACTCGCTCGTGGCGGCGGATTGCGCGAGCGCGCGTGGCGATGCCGCGGCGGCAGCGACCAGGGCAGCGGCGACAAGAGGGAGCGTGGGTCTCACGGGTCGGTCCGGGTTGAGGTGAGACGAATCTTGGCCCGGCAGGGCCCATGAACCAGCCGCGTGGGACCGGCGGGACGCGGGTGGGATGAGCGGCTCCTGTCGCCCGTTCCAATCCCGCAGACGGCCGGGTCGCATGCCCGCCGCGCTCGCCGCGGCTCTCCTCGCGATGTTCGGCTGCCGTCGCGCGTGACCGGCAGTCGGCGATGGGAGACTGTGATCGCCGGCTGGAGGCACAGTTGCGGCGTGACGGGGTCGGGCCGGGCGTTCTGCTGGGGAAACAACGAGTGGGGCCAGCTCGGCGACGGGACGAAGGAGGATCATCCTACGCCGGTTGCCGTAGTCGGTCCGATGTGAGGCGGCTCGCGCTCGCGCGGGGCGTCCCCGGCTGGACCTCCCGCGCGAGCGCCCGTAGCTTCACCTCGTGACCGACACCCCTACCGAAGTCTTCCCCACCGGCTATCCGGCCCTGCTCGAGATCGACTACCCCGACCGCGAGCTGAACTGGGTCACGAGCTTCTTCCGGCCGATCCTCGTCATCCCAATCGCCGTGATCCTGGCGCTGCTGTCCAGCTCCGAAGGACGGAGCCACTCGCCCGATTACACCCTGGCCGGGAGCGGGAGCATCTTTCTCGCGACGGTGCTCATGCTGGTGTTCCGCCGCAAGTACCCGCGCTGGTGGTTCGACTGGAGCCTGGAGCTGACGCGGTTCGGCATCCGGGTGCTGGCGTACCTGGCGCTCCTGCGGGACGAGTATCCCTCGACCGACGAGCACCAGGCCGTCTACGTCGAGATCCCCTACCCCGACGCGGCATGGGAGCTGAACCGCTGGCTCCCGCTGGTCAAGTGGCTCCTCGCGATTCCGCACTATGTCGTGCTGGCGTTCCTGAGCGTTGCCGCGGTGTTCTGTGTGCTCATCGCGTGGTTCGCGATCCTCTTTACCGGGCGCTACCCGCGCACGCTCTTCGATTTCGTCGTGGGCGTATTTCGCTGGTGGCTTCGCGTGGCGGCGTACGCGTTCCTGCTCACTACCGATCGGTACCCGCCGTTCCGGCTGGGCGCGTAGGGAACTGCGCCCCGTGACCGCTCTCGATCTTCCATCCACCGTCATCCGAGGATGCCCGATGTACCGCACGCTCGTAGGCCTGGCGCTGTGCGCCATCCCACTCGCCGCCCGCGCACAGGACCCCGGCATGGCCGTGCGGCCGTTCGATCAGAAGCACGGCGGCAGCAAGTCGGTGCACCTGCTGGGGCACGTGGTGACCAATCCCGGCCCGTGGAAAGCGGCCGATATCGAGATGGAGCAGGACGCCGGCCGCCCCTACGTCTACGTCTCCGGGTTCGTCAACTTCGATACCCAGATCTATGACGTGAAGGACCTGTCTCGCCCGCGCAAGGTCTTCGACTGGCACATCGAGAATCCCGAGCTGCACCGCGGCATCGGCGCCATGGACGGCAAGTACTTCAAGCAGGGCGACAAGTACTACTACGTGCAGTCGTTCCAGTTCATGCAGGGAAGCCCCGACGCCGAGCTCGGCGCCGTAGTGTTCGACGTGACCGGTCTGCCCGACTCGAGCAAGGTCAGGGTGGTGGCGCG
>DATAHW010000037.1:0-14204 GCA_036262935.1 Gemmatimonadales bacterium
GGGATGTCGGCGACGGTCGTGAAGGTGATCGAGGCGGCGCCGCCCGGGGTGGCCGTGTCACGGGCAGCGGCGGATGGCGGGGCCCCGCAATCCGGCGGCTGGACCGCCTGCCCGAGCGCGACCGCGCCATCCACGGCCGACAGGAGCAGTGCTCCCAGCGCGCAGGCGGAGGCGAATTCCAGGAGTCGAAGCCGCTCGGCCCGGGCGGTCAAGTCACGCACCCGGCATCCGCACCTTCATGTGCCCGAGCGCCGCGCGCAGCGTGCGGGCCAGCACCTCGGCGTCGGCAACGGCCCAGAAGTGCATGAAGTAGAGCCGGGGTTCCTCGCCGAGCATGTGGCTGTGCAGCGCCGTCACCGCGATGCCGCCCTCGCGGAGCGCCGCGGCCACCGGGCTCACCTCGTCGGCCGTGAGCACGAAGTCGCCGGCCGTTGCCGCCCTGCCGGCGCCGGTCGGCTGGAAGTTGATGCCCGTGGCGACTCCCATCCCAGGCGGGATCTCCAACCCGTGGAGGCGCACCGGATCCGCCCGGGGCACGCTCACCTGGTATACGCCGCCGCTCACCTTGCCGCCGTGGCCGAGCACCTTCGCGAGCCGGGCCGTATCCAGGCCCGGGGCACTTGCCGCGGCAGCCCCGGGCGGTGAAGCCGGTGGCGTTTTCGTGAGGCCGAGCGCCGCGTGGACCGACTCGGCGATTCTCACCGGATCGCCCTCGGCCTCGATGTGCAGGTACATCACGCGTGGCGATTCCCGCTCGAGGTGATTGTGGAGGGCCGTCAGCGCGACGCCCACCGCCTGCAGTTTGGTCAGGACCGGCGTGACCTCGCTTTCGAGGAGCACGAGATCACCCATCGCCATCGCCCGGCCGCCGGCTCCGTCCATCCGCTTGAACGCCACCCAGGAGCCGAGCGCGAGCGCCGGCTTGACGGCGACGCCGCCGGCCATGACCCGAAGGTCGGTCCGGGGGAAGCTGTACCGGTGGACCTCGCCCGGCTGAGTCGTGCCCGGGCGGCCCATCGCCCGATCCACCGGCGCCCAGTCGGCCTGGGCGCCGGCCGTCAAGGTTGCGACGGAGAGCGCGGCGCCGGCGAGCACGGCGGACCGCAGGCTGAGAGATAGCACGCGCATGGGAGCCTCTCGTTTCATTTCCGTTCTGTCGGTTCGCGGGCGCCGCGCCTCACCCCGCATGCCGCTCCTCCACCGTGAGCGCGAAGAGCACGGTTCCCACCAGCCCGATCGCACCGGCCAGCAGGAACGGCACGGCCGGCGTCACCTTCCAGAGCAACCCGCCCACCGTGGCCGCCGGAGCGATGGCCAGGCTCCGGATCAGATAGTACAGCCCGACTCCGCGGGCACGCAGGTCGGGCCTGACGAACTCGAGGATCAGCGCTTTCCTCGCCGGCTCGCCGATCTCTCGCAGTCCGCCCACGACGAACGCCAGCGCCAGCCCGGCGAACGAGTGCGCGGCCACCACCGCCAGGGGGAAGCAACTGAACGCGATGAAGGTGGCGACGACGAACGGCTTGCGCCCGAGTCGGTCGGCCAGGCGCGCCGCCGGCAGCGAGCACGCCATGACCGTGGCCGCCTGGATCCCGATCAGAACGCCGAACGCCGGCGCCCCGATCCCCACGACGTTCACCGCGTAGAGCACGAGAAAGACGTCCACCATCCCGTCGCAGGTGCGGATGAAGACGTCCGAGAGGAGGAGCCGCCGGAGCGGCGTGGGAAGCGAGCGCCAGACGCCGGCGACTCCGGTGGTGTCGGGCACCGGACGGGCATCCAGCCGCATCCGGCGCACCACCAGCAGCGTGATGCCGGCGAGCGCGATGGACGCCATGAGCCCCGCCCGCACCCCGCCGCGGACGCCGAGCGATACGATGAGGAGCCCGCCGAGGGTAGGCGCCACCAGGATGGGGAGCCGCCTGAGGATCGCCTGGACCGAGAAGCCCACCGCCCGGCGCTCGCGCGGCAGCGCATCGCCCACCACGGCGAACAGCGTGGGACTCGCCATGCTGGTCCAGCACATCACGAACACGAGACCCACGAGCACCACCGGCCAGGCGGGCGCGGCGGCCACGATCGCGTAGCCCACGGCGGCGAGGCTCACGAAGAGCAGCATGGCCCGGCGGCGGCCGTAGCGGTCGCCCACCCAGCCGCCCGGGTACTGATACAGGCCGTCGAGCAGATCCTCGGTGCTGCCGTACGCGCCGATGGCGACCACCGGCGCGCCGAGCGCCTCGAGGTACTTGGGGACGAAGCGGCGCCAGAGGTTCTCGCCCAGCGCCATGAGGAACATCGCGCCGACCACCGACGCCGTGTTCCGCTCCAGCGCCAGCGCCCGGGCGACGCGGGCGCGGGCGGTCATGCCTGCGGCGTCACGTAGATCTCCCCGCCCCGCTCCCGGAACTCCTCCGCCTTGGCCGCCATCTCCGCCGCGTACTCGCGCACGTCCTGGGTGATCTTCATCGAGCAGAACTTGGGCCCGCACATCGAGCAGAAGTGCGCCACCTTGGCCCCCTCGGCGGGGAGCGTCTCGTCGTGGTACGCCCGTGCCGTGACCGGGTCGAGCGCCAGGTTGAACTGGTCCTCCCAGCGGAACTCGAACCGCGCCCGGCTGAGCGCGTCGTCCCATTCCCGCGCGCGCGGGTGTCCCTTGGCCAGGTCCGCCGCGTGCGCGGCGATCTTGTAGGCGATCACGCCCGCCTTCACGTCGTCGCGATCCGGCAGGCCCAGGTGCTCCTTGGGCGTCACGTAGCACAGCATCGCCGTGCCGAACCAGCCGATCATCGCGGCGCCGATGGCGCTGGTGATGTGGTCGTAGCCCGGGGCGATGTCGGTGGTGAGCGGGCCCAGCGTGTAGAACGGCGCTTCCTTACACCACTCGAGCTGCTTCTCCATGTTCTCCTTGATGAGATGCATGGGGATGTGGCCCGGTCCCTCGTTCATCACCTGCACGCCGTGCTCCCACGCGATCTCGTTGAGCTCGCCCTGGGTCCGGAGCTCGGCGAACTGCGCCTCGTCGTTCGCGTCGGCGATGCTGCCGGGCCGGAGCCCGTCGCCCAGGGAGAACGAGACATCGTACGCCGCCATGATCTCGCAGATCTCGCGGAAGCGGGTATAGAGGAAGCTCTCCTGGTGGTGCGCCAGGCACCACTTGGCCATGATCGAGCCGCCCCGAGAGACGATGCCGGTGACGCGGTTGGCGGTGAGCGGCACGTAGCGCAGCAGCACCCCGGCGTGCACGGTGAAGTAGTCCACCCCCTGCTCCGCCTGCTCGATCAGCGTGTCGCGGTACACCTCCCAAGTCAGGTCCTCGGCCACCCCGCCCACCTGCTCCAGCGCCTGGTAGATCGGCACCGTGCCGATCGGCACGGCGGAGTTGCGGACGATCCACTCGCGGGTCTCGTGGATGTCGGCGCCGGTCGAGAGGTCCATCACCGTGTCCGCGCCCCACAGCGTGGCCCAGCGGAGCTTCTCCACCTCGTCCTCGATGGACGAGCGCACGGCCGAGTTGCCGATGTTGGCGTTGATCTTTACCTGGAAGGCGCGGCCGATGACCATCGGCTCGAGCTCGGGATGGTTGATGTTGGCGGGGATGATGGCGCGCCCGCGGGCCACCTCGCTCCGCACCAGCTCGGCCGGCATCCCCTCGCGGAGGGCCACGAACTCCATCTCCTCGGTGAGCTCGCCCCGGCGGGCGGCCTGGAGCTGGGTAACGGGGCCGCGGCCGCGGAGCACGGCGCGACGGAGGCCCTCCGGCACGATCTCCGGATTCCCGCCGGTGCGCCGCCCGGTGTCCTCGACCTCGCGGGCGAGGATCCACGGGCGCCGGAGCGGCGGGAGCCCCTGGCGCACGTCGCAGCCCTGCGGACCGGTCGCGTCGTACACCCGGAGCGGCGGCTCGCCGCCCGAGAGCGCGATCTCGCGCATCGGGACGCGGACCCCGCGGGTGCCTTCGATGTATACCTTGGTGGACCGGGGAAACGCCTCGGCGTAGCTCTCCACGGCGGGTGGGGCTACGGGCTTGGTGACACGGGACCGGCGGGGGCGGGAAGTGCGCGTGGCCATCGCTGTCGCTCCATGGGTCGGGCGACGGAAGCGCAGCGCTGGCGCGGGAGGCGCGGGCGCCGCACTCCCTTCGCCGGTATGAACCGGATCAGGTTCCAAGGGTGACGTCTCAATCCGTCGGCGCGGGTGCGCGGAGGGATGCCCCTGGCGGCAGGTGAAGAGTAAGGGGAGGGGGGCGGGGAGTCACGCGGGCGGGCGGGCGGATGGCCGGCTTGGGTGAACTGTCAACTGTCATCCCGAGCGCAGCGAGGGATCTACTCACCCGTTGTTCAAACTCGGCCCGGCAAGATCCCTCGCTCCACGCGCGATGACAGTTCATCTGACCGCCCGACCGCCAGAACGCCCTCACGCCGCCCTTCGCTGGCCTGTCCGGCGCTCCACCATCCTCGGCGGCAGCCCACCCACGCGCCGCCGCGCGAGGACGGCGTCCAGCGAGAGCTCGCCGGGCCCCGCCAGCGCCAGCGCCACCGTGGCGCCGAGGAGCGACAGCGGGAACTCGATGCCGGTCGGCAGAAAGAAGCCGCCGGGCAGGTGCACCAGCAGGATCGCGCCGAGCATGTCGAGCGCCAGTCCCACGGAGGCCAGTCGGGTCACCAGGCCGAAGATGAGCGCGAGGCCGCCTAGGAGCTCGACCCCCGCCACCAGCGGCGCCACCAGCCCGGGGAATGGGATGCCCATCGAACCAAAGCCGCCGCTGACGGCCGGCAGGCCTAGCATGAAGAGTTTCTGCGCGCCGTGAGCCACGAAAACGGCGCCGACCACCACCCGAAGTACCATCAGCGCCGCGTTCAGGCGCTTCGAAGAAGCGAGTTGAATTGCCGACATCGGGACAGCTCCGTCGTAAGAGTCCTGCCTGGTAACCTAGCGACAGTGGGAAGGGCGGAAGGACCGAAGGAGGGAAGGACGGAAGGACGGAAAGATGGAAGGATGGAACGAGGGAATGAGGAAAGCACCGGAGGACGGCCGGCATTCCCCGACCTGGTCATCCCGAGCGCAGCGAGGGATCTTGTCCGGAATGGCTCGAGACCCCGCGGAGCAGATCCCTCGCTGCGCTCGGGATGACAGTGCCGCCCGTACGCCGCATTCCGCCCTTCCGTCCTTCCGTCTTTCCGTCGTTCCGTCTTCCCGCCTTTCCGTCTTCCCGTCCTTCCGTCCCCGTTGACAACCCCGCCCCCGCCCGCTAACGTATCCGTATGATTATGCGTTCCGCCGTATGGTCCCGGTCCGCCACCCTGCCGCCCCCAGCGGGCGCCATGGCGTGTTGTTGCATGCGGAGACTCGCACCCGACCGGACAACCTGACGGCTCGACGTTCACGCGCATTCGTGTGAGGCCCGCAGGCAATGTCCTGCGGGCCTTTTCGTTTCTGGTGCCCTGGAGCGGAGACGGCATGGCAAGCGACACGCCGGGCGCCGAGCCGGTCGGCGAGGAGTCCGCGCCCGAGGAGATCGTGGCGTGGACCCTCCGCCGGTTCGCGGGCCACGAGCTGGTGGTCACCACCTCCTTCGGGATGGAGGGGTGCGCGCTGATCGACATGGTGGCGCGCCACGGGGTGACGGTCCCCGTGGTCTGGCTCGACACGATGTTCCTCTTCCCGGAGACCTATGCGCTGCGCGACCGGCTGGCGGCCCGCTACCCGCACCTCAGCTTCGAGAACCGGGGCACGACGCTGACCCCCGAGGCGCAGGCGGAGCAGTTCGGGCCCGAGCTCTGGCGGCACGACCCCGACCTCTGCTGCGTCCTGCGCAAGGTCGAGCCGATGCGGCGCGCGCTGCAGGGAGTGGATGTCTGGCTCACCGGCCTGACGCGGAGCCAGAGCGCCGAGCGCGCGGCGCTCCGCGTGGTCGAGTGGGACTGGAAATACCAGCTCGTCAAGGTGAACCCGCTGGCCGCATGGGACCGGGCCCGGGTCTGGGAGTACGTGCGCGCGCACGATGTCCCTTACAACGAGCTGCACGAGCGCGGCTACCCCACGCTGGGCTGCACCCACTGCACCGTGCCGGTACCGGGCGCCGGTCCGCGGGACTACTCGCGCACCGGCCGGTGGGCCGGGACGTCGAAGACGGAATGCGGACTCCACCGGGACGTTCCGCGACACTTCGCGAGAAAGGCGTGATCCCCAGATGACTGGCGCACCCGAGTCCAAGGTCGAGCTGGCCAAGCGCCGAAGTCGGCACCTCCGCGGCACGATCGCGGAGACGCTGGCGTCGGACCGCACCCACTTCGGCCATGACGATCTGCAACTGCTCAAGTTCCACGGGACCTACCAGCAGGACGACCGCGATGCTCGCCGCGAGCTCGAAGCCGCGGGGCTCGAGAAGGCGTACGCGTTCATGGTCCGCGTCGCGATCCCGGCCGGCGCCGTCACCGCCGAGCAGTACCTCGAGCTCGACCGCATCGCCGCGGAGCACGGGAACGGCACCCTGCGCGTGACCACACGCCAGGGCTTCCAGTTCCACGGCGTGCTCAAGGGAGACCTCAAGCCCACGATCGCCGGAATCAACGACGCGCTCCTCACCACCATCTCCGCCTGCGGCGACGTGCAGCGGAACGTCATGGGCTGCGCCGCCCCGCTGGGCGACGCCGACCACACGCTGGTCCGGCAGGTGGCCGAAGCGCTGGCACTCCAGCTCCGACCCGGCTCCCGCGCGTACCACGAGATCTGGCTCGACGGCGAGAAGCAGCTCTCGAGCGCCGAAGAGGAGCCGTTCTACGGCGATCACTACCTGCCGAGGAAGTTCAAGGCCGCCGTCGGCCTCTCGACCGACAACTGCGTGGACATCTGGGCGCAGGACGTGGGCCTCCTCGCCATCGTGCGCGACGGCCGGCTCGAGGGGTTCAACCTGCTCGTGGGCGGCGGGCTCGGCATGACCCACAACAAGGGCGATACCACCGCGCGCCTGGCCGAGCCGCTCGGCTTCGTGCCGGCGGAGCACGGCGTCGAGGCGGTGCGGCTCGTCGCCTCGATCTTCCGCGACCACGGCAACCGGAGCGACCGGCGCCACGCCCGGCTCAAGTACCTGCTCGCCGAGTGGGGCACGCCGCGGTTCCGCGAGGAGTTCCAGCGGCGCGCGTCGTTCGCCCTGGGCCCGGCCGTCGGGCTCCCCACGCTGCCGTTTCACGACCACCTCGGCCGCCACCGCCAGAGCGACGGCCGCTGGTTCTACGGCGTGTTCATCCAGAGCGGTCGCATCGCGGACAACGCGGGGCACGCGCTCCGAACGGCGCTCCGCGAGATCGTCACCCACCTGCGCCCCGGCATCCGCCTCACCGGCCAGCAGAACCTGCTGCTCACCGACCTCGAGCTGGGTGACCTGGATACGGTGGAGCGGATCCTCACGGCCCACGGAGTCACCCTCCCCGCGGCCCTCTCCGCTGCGCGGCGCTACTCCATGGCCTGCCCCGCCCTTCCGACCTGCGGGCTGGCCGTCGCCGAATCGGAGCGCGCGATCCCCCGGATCCTCGAACGGTTCGAAGCCGAGCTCGACGGGCTCGGCCTGCGCGACGCGCCGCTCACCATCCGCATGACCGGCTGCCCCAACGGCTGCGCGCGGCCCTACACCGCCGACCTCGCGTTCGTCGGCCGCTCGCTCGGGCTCTACAACGTGTACGTGGGCGGCGGTCTGGCCGGCGACCGGCTGGTGGATCTCTACCGCGCGGACGTGCCGCTGGAGGAGCTGCTCGAGAGCGTGCGGCCGCTGCTTCAGCGCTGGGCCGCGGAGCGCACCGCCGGCGAAGGGCTGGGCGATTTCTATCAGCGGCTCATGGGCCTCCGCGCCAGACGGACCGTGGTCACCGGCCGCGAGCTGCCGACAGTCGATCTGCTTCCCGAGGCGGTGGCGCCGTGAGCGGTCGCGCGCTGGTGCTCGCCGCCCACGGCTCGCGCCGTGACCCGGCCGCCAACGCGCTCGTGCGCCGGCTGGCGGAGTCGCTCCGCCGCCGGCGGCTGTTCGACGAGGTGGCGGCGGCGTTCCACCAAGGCGAGCCCAGGTTCGACACCGTGCTGGACGAGCTCGCATCGGACGAGGTGACGGTGGTGCCGTTCTTCACCAGCGCCGGTCACTACACCGAGGTCGTGCTCCCCGAGGCGCTCGCGCGGAACCGCCGGTACGCCGAGGTGCGGCTGCGGCAGACCCCGGCGGTAGGGACACATCCGGGCGTGGCGCCGCTCGTGGCCCGGCGCGTCACCGAGCTCCTGCGCGAGCGCGGCGCCGAGCGCACCGATGCGGCCCTCCTGCTGGTGGGGCACGGCACCGCGCGGCACCCGCGGAGCCGCGAGGCCACCGAGCAATTGGCTGACATGCTGCGCCGCCGGCGGGTCGCGGGCCAGGTCGTCGCCGCCTTTCTGGACGACGAGCCGGCGGTCGACACCGTCCTGCAGCAGCTCGGGCACGAGACCGTCCTGGTGGTGCCGTTCCTGATCGGCGGCGGCGGCCATGCTCCGGATGTGCCGCGGCTCGTAAGTCTCCGCGAAGGCGAGGCGAACCGGCGGGTGCTGGTGGATGCGCCGATCGGGAGCTATTCCGGGCTCGAAGAGATCGTCGTGGATCTGGCGCGGAAGCACACTCCGCCGCCGGCGCCGAGGTTCCGGCCCCGCATGACAACCATCGTCCCGAGGGAGCCCGGCCCCGTGCACCTGGTTGGTGGCGGCCCCGGCGATCCGGGGCTCATCACCTCGCGCGGGCTCGAGCTCCTCCGCTCCGCGGATGTCGTGGTACACGACCGGCTGCTGGGACCCGAGCTCCTCCGGGAAGCCCGCGCGGACGCCGAGCTGATCGACGCCGGCAAGGGCCCGGGCCACGCGCCGTACTCGCAGGCCGAGATCAACGCGCTGCTCGTCTCGCGCGCGCGGCTCGGCCAGAGCGTCGTCCGGCTCAAGGGGGGCGATCCGTTCGTCTTCGGGCGGGGGAGCGAAGAAGCGGCCGCGTGCCGCGAGGCGGGCGTGCCGGTGTACGTGGTCCCCGGGGTGTCGAGTGCCCTGGCCGGGCCGGCGGCGGCGGGGATTCCGGTGACGGCGCGCGGGCTGGCGCGGTCGTTCGCGGTCGTCACCGGGCATACCGCGGACGGGGAGAAACCGGACCTCGGCGGCGTCGCCGGCGTGGATACGCTGGTGGTGCTGATGGGCATGGCAAACCTCGCGGCGCTCGCGGCGCAACTGATGGCGGCCGGGCGCGGGCCGGCGACGCCCGCGGCCTGCATCCAGAGCGCCACCACGCCGGAGCAGCGGGTCACCCGGGCAACGCTCGGCACCATCGCCGAGGCGGCCGAGCGGGACGGGCTCCGGAGTCCGGTCGTGATCGTCATCGGCGCGGTGGCGGCGCTGGGGGATGTGGGGCTGGGCGAGCTGCCGGCGGTCGTGCTGGCGGCGAGCTGAGGGGTCGTGAACCTAGCATGACGGAAACTGTCATACTGGGCGAGCGTAGCGACCGAAGTATCTTGCTCGCTACGCTCGAGCCATTCCCGCGCGAGATCCCTCGCTTCGCTCGGGATGACAGTTGAACTCGGGATGACCGTTGAACTCGGGATGACCGTTGACAATGACAATCGGCGGTTGTGCGCCCTCACGACGACAACCTCTCAGTCCCGGAGCTCCCTAGAAGTCCTTCCCCCGGAACCTCGCTCGTGCCAGCCCCAGGGGCCCCGCGCACCAGAGCGCCAGCGCCCCGGTGGCGACAGCGACGCCGACGAACGTCCCGAAGAACCGCTCGAACACGGCTCCGGTGTACCCCATCAGCGCCGCGGTGTCGAACTGCAGCAGCAGCAGCACCCGCCCGAGGTCCACCGGGTTGAGCACGATGAGGCCGAGCATCGGCAGCTCGAGCGGATAGTCGGTGAACGCGGTGGCCACCAGCACGATCACCGCGTCGTACAGCACCGTGGCGGCGAGCCAGACCAGGATGGCGGCGCCGAGACCCTTGGCCCGGTCCTCGAACAGCAGCGACACGAGAAACGCCAGTGCCGTGAAAACCAGCGTCAGCAGGACGCCCGTGGCCAGCAGCATGGCGAGCGCGCCGGCCAGCGAGCCGTCACCCTGCCCGCTCCAGAGGAACGGGAGCCCGACGCCGAGCAGAAACCCG
Source organism: Gemmatimonadales bacterium (assembly GCA_036262935.1). GTDB lineage: Bacteria > Gemmatimonadota > Gemmatimonadetes > Gemmatimonadales > GWC2-71-9 > CAVVWJ01. Next base: position 10,145 of record DATAHW010000037.1, read on the forward strand.
ATCGCGAGCGGCGCGGCGAGCCCGCCATAGAGGCCCGCGAACAGCGAGCCGCGCCCCACCGGCTGGGCCAGCAGCAGCTCGATGAAGTCGCGCGCTCCATACAGGTACATCGTGCCGAACACGACGCTCACCAGGGGCACGAGGACGAGCACCACGTTCATCAGACTCAGCACCGCGCGTGGGCCGCCGCCGCCGAACCGGAGCAGGGCATCCGTCAGCGCCAGCAGCAGGAGCACGTAGCCCAGCAGCCAGCGGCTCCGCCGCAGGTCCCGCAGCTCGTAGCGCAACACCTTGACGGCGGTCATCTGGTCCCCCGCTGCATCAGCCGGGCGATGGCCCGCTCGAGCCGGGTCTCGCCCGTCGTCTCCTTGAGCCGCCGAAGCGAGCCCTGGAACTCGACCTGTCCCTCCACCAGGAAAATCACGTCGTCCACCAGCTCCTCCAGCTCGCTCAGCACGTGCGAGCTGAGCAGCACCGACACGCCCTCGGCCCGGGCCCGGAGGATCCGGGCCTTGAGCACGCCGCTCGCGATCGGATCGAGCCCCGCCGTCGGCTCGTCCAGGATCAGGAGCGACGGGCGAAACATGAACGCCACCGCCGCGTTGAGCTTCTGCCGGGTGCCGCCCGAAAGCGTTCGCACCGGCTTGTCGAGCTCGCGCGCCAGCCCTAACGCCTCGAACAGGTCGTCGTCCTCCGGGACGGCGTCGTCCCTCAGGTCGCGCAGGAGGCGGACGACCTCGCGGCCGGTGAGGTTCTCGGGAAAGCGCGCCTGCTGCGGCATGTAGCCGATCCGCGCCCGATACGCCGGGTCCTCGCCGACGTTCGTCCCGTGCACCGCGATCGACCCCCCGTCGGGCCTGACCAGGCCGAGCAGGATCTTGATCAGCGTGGACTTGCCCGCGCCATTGGGCCCGAGGATGGCCGTCACGCGGCCGGCCCGCACCGCGAAGTCCACTCCGCGGAGCACTTCGAGGCGGCCGAACCGCTTGGTGAGCCCGGCGGACGCGACCACCATGCGCGGCAGGGCGAGCGGTGCGGGCGCCGAGACGAGCGCGGGACTGGTCACGAGACCCTCCAGTGCATCAGCGGCCGGCTGTCCACCAGAGCCTCGGGGGTGAGGACGGGCATGACGCGCTCCGCCGCCTCGAGCAGGTCGAGGAAGAAGCTGCGCAACAGGATCAGGGTGGGCTCGTTCTGCTCGACGACGACCGAGAAGAGCCGCACCGGCCGAAACGGCGTGTCGCCGAATCCGTCGCGGTCGAGGTCGTAGCCGGCGTAGCCGTCCCAGTAGTTCTCCGCGAAGGTGCTGGGACTGCTCCCCTGGCTGTTGGTCGCCACATCGAAGGTGTTGCCCTCGAACCGGTTCCACCGGAAGCGGTTGTCCGTCGCGTTGGCCATGATGCGCACCGCCCAGCCGTTCCTGAGGAACTGGTTGCGCTCGATGACCAGCCGGTCGGCCGACTCGGCGAACAGCCCGACCGTGTTGCGCGCCAGCAGGTTTCCCTCGATCCGGCTGTCCTTGATCTCCTTGAGGAGGAGCCCGTACGCGGCCGGCCCCCAGTTGTCCTCGAACCGGTTACCCACCATCGTCACGCTCCGGCTGTACATCACCGCCACGCCCGAGGCGTTGCTGCTGAAGACGTTCCGCCGGTACTCGCAACTGTCCGAGTACATGAAGTGGAGACCGTAGCGTACGTTGCCGTGGCTCTCGTTGTCCCTGATCGAGACGCCGTGCGAGAACTCGAGATAAATCCCGTCGCGGTGCCCGCTGATCCGGTTCCCGGTCACCGTGAAGCCGGTCGAGTAGAACAGGTGGATGGCGTTCCCCGACGTCGTCTGCCGGCGGGCCCGCCCCTCGATCACGTTGCCTGACACGACGCAGTCGGCCGCGCGCTCGGCATAGATGCCGAAGAACGTATCGAGCAGCCGGTTGTCCGCGATCACGCAGCCGCGCACCCCGTCGATCCGGATCCCCGCGCGGTCGTCGGTGAAGCTGGTGCCGACGTTCCGGATGGTGAGGCCGCGCACCGTGACGTCGTCCGCGCGGATGGTGAGCACCTCGTGCGCGCCGCCGCCGTCCAGCACGGCGTCACCCGCGCCGAGGAGGGTGACCGGCACGCGCACCTCGAGCCGCGGCTCCCGGTAGATGCCGGCCGTGACCACCACCGTATCGCCCGCGCGCGCCAGCCTGAGCGCCGCGGCCACGGTGGGCACCGGCCCGCCGGGCGCCACCACGATCCGGCGAGGCGGCGCCGCCGCCAGGATGAGCGCGAACATCAGGACGGCACTACCCACCGTGCCCCTCGGCCGGCAACTGGTCCCAGGCAAGCAGCTCGCCGCCCAGCAGGGCGTGAAGGCTGTCCGCCGCGCGGCCGGCCCGGAGCGCCGCCAGGTGGCTGCCCATGGGCGTTCCCAGCGCGTCCACGCGCAGGTACAGCGCGTGGCGCGCGTCGAGCAGCGAGTCGGGCCGCAGATAGTCGTAAACCCAGAGCGAGTGCACCTGCTCCTCCGGAACCGTCCCCTGCCGCACGAAAGCGAGCAGACAGCCGACGTCGTCGAACACGTAGACCATCCGCCTTGCCGTCACCAGCTCGGCCGCGAACCTCGGGTCAGCGATGGTCATGTGGCAGTGACGGCAGTTCTCCTTTCCGAGGGCGATCGGCCGCGGCCCCGGAGGCGCGCAGGCACCCGCGAGCGCCAGCGCGGCCAGGGCCGCCAGCGGGCGGAGGTGCCGCCCCGTCACGCGGCCTCCATTGCCCGCATGCTCGCGCTCACGGCAGCCGCCGGCCGGGGTGCCCGCGCGCGGCGCCACTCGAGCACGGCCACCGCGACCACGGTGGCGAGTGCCAGGATGGCGATCCAGCCGCCCGGCCCCGGCCACGAAGTCGCATGGAAGTTGAGCAGTTGCTTGCTGCCGATGATCGGCGGCTGATAGCTCATGCCCGGCACGCTGATGGCCGCGTGCGGGTCGAGCTGGTGGCCGTAGTCGTAGCCCCACTTCCAGAAGTCCCCCAGTCCGGCCGCGGCGCCCAGGGCGAACAGGCCGGCCCAGGCATAGAGCGGCGGACGCCGGCCCACCAGCGCCACAAGCAGTCCCGCCGCGATGGCGGCGGCGAGGAGCCGCGGCATGAGCCTGAGCTCGGGGATCATGTCGGGCTCGATCGCCCGCATTCCGATGTAGTGATTCAGCCCGTTGATGCTGTTCACGTCGTTCGGCTTGAGGCCGGTGATCTGGTCCACCCAGATCCTGAGCCCCAGCCCTTCCGGATACTGGGGCGCGATCAGGTCGATGTGCCAGAGCGGCAGCACGTACACCGCCAGCAGCAGCAGCGAGGCGGCGGCGACCGCCAGGCGTGAGGAGCGTCGCATGTCAGCGGGTCCCGCGTTGGTCGTGATCGTCGCCCTTTTTGTGATCGTCGCCCTTCTTGTGGTCGTCGTCCGCGTCGCCCGCCTTGTAGCTCGGGCTGTTCCACTTGAGCGCCACCGACGACCCCTTGGGCGACACCCGGATGTATCCCTGCATTTCCTGGTGCAGCGCCGAGCAGAAGTCGGTGCAGTAGAACGGAAAGACGCCGCTCGCGCGCGGGATCCACTTGAGCGTGCGCGTTTCACCCGGCGCCAGAATCAGCTCGGCCGCATCGGTGTTGCCTAACACGGCAAACCCGTGCACGATGTCCCAGTCCTGCTCGATGTTCGTGAGATGGAAGTAGACCGTATCGCCGACCGTGATACCCTCGATGTTGTCGGGCGAGAAGTGCGACCGGATCGCGGCCATTTTCACGTGCACGACCCTGCCCTGGCGCGAGATGCCGCCCTCGGCTTCGGCCTTCACCGCCCACGGATTGGCATTCTCCGACAGCGTGTTGAACTTCACCGAGTGGATCAGGCTCGCCGGGAGCGCCTGCGCGTAGTGCGGCTCGCCGATCGTCGGGAAATCGAGCAGCAGCTGCATCTTGGGTCCGCTGATGTCGTACAGTTGGGCCGACTGATCCATGATCGGGCCGGTGGGCAGATAGCGGTCCTTGGTGATCTTGTTGAGGGCGATCACGTACTTGCCCCA
>DATAHW010000038.1:0-29791 GCA_036262935.1 Gemmatimonadales bacterium
CCGTACATGTTGCTGCGGCCGCCGGCCCGGAGCCGCCGGAGGTAGGTCTGGAACCGGTTGGCCCGCTCACGCGGGCGCTTCTTGTGCACTAAGCGCTTTGTCATGAACCACTTGCGTTCGGGTTGCCGATCACCGAATATACACCGAACACAGCCCCGCTGCAATCGCGCACCGCTCCCGGCATGCCTGGGTGGCGGACTCCTTGACAGGTCTATGGGTGGCGGCCATACTAGGGGCCTCTACGCACGAGCTGCATTGCCCAGTTCGAGCTACCCGCCTTGCGGGACCGCGTGGCTTCGCTCCCGTCCACGTCGCTCCAGTTGCCGGCTCACTCTCTCGTCGAGCTGCGAATGTTTCGGCAAATCCTTTCGCTCTTCACCAAATCGCACATGGAGGCAGGTATGGCCGCGGACTTCTCAATCGGTGAATCGCTCGTCGGCGATGGCAACGAGATCGCGCACATCGACCTCATTATCGGGTCGAAGACCGGCCCGGCCGGAGCGGCATTCACCCAGGCGCTCTCGAGCAACACCGACGGGTTCACCACGCTGCTCGCCGTGGTCACCCCCAACCTGCCCTGCAAGCCGGACACGGTCCTGTTCAACAAGGTCACGATCAAGGGGGCCAAGCAGGCCGTCCAGATGTTCGGCCCGGCCCAGGCCGCGGTAGCCCGCGCCGTGATGGATTCGGTGAGCGAAGGCGTCATTTCCAAGTCGCAGGCCAACGATATCGTCATCCTCGTGGGCGTGTTCATCCACTGGCAGGCCGAGGACGACAAGAAGATCTACCAGTACAACTACCAGGCCACCAAGGAGTCCATCGCCCGCGCGCTGCAGGGCAAGCCATCGGTGGACGACGTGCTCGCCAAGTACAAGGCCGCCCGGCATCCGTTCGCCAGCGGCGCCGAGGGCTGATCGTACAGCCCCGCTGCACTGGAGTGTACACGAGGGGCGGCCCGCCGTCGGGGCGCGCCCCTCGTCCGTTTCCACGAGTCGACGAGCCCCTTGAGGGAGATCGGTCCGGCAATGCGCAAGCTCCTGCTCCAGCTCGACAGCTCCAGGCTGCCGAGCGTCTTCGACCAGGTCGTCGCGTATGACGCGGGGGCCGAGGCCATCATGAGCTACGGCGGCGTCACTGAAGGCGACGTCCGCGATCTCATCCACGGCTGCATCTTCACCCGCGGCCCCAGGGACCTGCACAATACGGCCGTCTGGATCGGCGGCAGCAACATGTCCATCGGCGAACAGCTCCTCGCGCTGGCGCAGGACGCCATGTTCGATCCCCTGCGGGTGTCGATCATGCTGGACTCCAACGGCTCGAACACCACTGCCGTGGCGGCGGTGGTGAAGATCGAGGAAACCGTCGGCGACCTGCAGGGGAAGCAGGTGCTGGTGCTCGCCGGCACGGGCCCGGTGGGGCAGCGTGCGGCCGGCCTGCTGGCGAGGGACGGTGCCCGGGTCACGATCACCTCGCGCAAGCCGGAGCAGGGCGACAAGGCGCGCCAGTTCATCAGCGCGCGGTTCGACGTGCAGGTCGACGCGGTCACGTTCAACGATCCGGCCCAGCTTCCCGAGATCTGCCAGGGAGTGCAGATCCTCCTCAACTCGGGCCCCGCCGGCGTGCAGATGGTACCCAGGTCGGCCTGGACTGCCCTCAAGTCGCTCGAGGTGGCCGTGGACCTCAACGCCGTGCCGCCACTCGGGATCGAGGGAGTCGAGGTGTCCGATGCCGGGAAGCAGCGGGACGGCGTCGCCGTCTTCGGCGCGTTCGGGATCGGCAACTTCAAGACGAAGCTCCACAAGGCGTGCGTCGCGCGGCTGTTCACCCGCAACGATCTCGTGCTCGACGCGGAGGCCATCGCCGACGTGGCCCGGGAGATGGTGCCGCAGAAGCGGTAGCGCGGTGCCGCGCGTCGCGGGAATCGACCCGGGTACGCTGAGCCTGGACGCCTGCGGCCTGGACGACGGCCGACTCTACCTGGATGCGACCTGGCCCACCGCCGAACTGCTGGCGGACCCCCGTCCGCTCCTCGACGGGCTCCTGGCCGCCGGGCCCGTCGACCTGGTCGTCGGTCCTTCCGGCTACGGTCTCCCGCTCCGCCCGGCCCACGACGTCAGCGACGAGGAGCTGCGGCTCGCCTTTCTCGCGCCGCCCGGCGAGGCGGGCGGGATCGGCGGGCTGCGGGCGCTGGCGCGCCGGCTCGACGCGGCCGGTCTGCCGCTCCTGTTCACGCCCGGCGTGATCCACCTGGAGACGGTGCCGCGGCACCGCAAGCTCAATCGGGTGGACCTGGGTACGGCCGACAAGGTCTGCGCGGCCGCGTTGGCCGTGGCCGACCAGAGCGAGCGGCGGTCGCGGCCGGTGGACGCGGTGTCGCTGGTGCTGCTGGAGCTGGGCGGCGCGTTCACCGCGGGGCTGGCCATCGAGTACGGCCGCATCGTGGACGGGCTCGGCGGGAGCAGCGGGCCCATCGGCTGGCGCGCTGCCGGCGCGCTCGACGGCGAAGTCGCCTTTCTCGCGGGCGAGGTGACCAAGGCGCTGATCTTTCGCGGCGGCGTCTCCTCGGTCATCGAGGACGACCCCGCGCTCGGTGCCGTGGCGCTCGAAGCCTACCTCGAAGGCGCTGTGCGGGCGGCGCGCCGCCTTCGGGCCGCCGCGCCGGCGGCGGACGAGGTCATGCTCTCCGGCCGGATCGCTGCCGAGCCGGCGGTTCGCGACGCGCTGGCGGCGGCGCTGGCCGACATCGGCGAGGTCATTTCGCTGACCGGCTTCGCCGCCCGGGCCAAGCAGGGTGCGCAGGGAGCGGCGCTGCTCGCCGACGGGCTCGCGGGAGGCACGCGGCGGGGGCTGGTGGAACGACTCGGGATACGGGAGGCCAGGGGAACGGTGCTCGACCATCTTCACGTGATCTCGCCAGCCGCCGCGCGGCGGCGGCTCGGACTGCTGGATGGCTGAGCGGCGGCACGTGCTCATCGCCGGCGTGTCGGTGCGCGCCTTCGCCGCGTCCGCCGCCCGGGGCGGGTACCGCGTCACCGCGGTGGATGCCTTCGGCGATCTCGACCTCCGTGCCGTGGCCGAGGTGATAACGCTTCGGCGAGACGCCGGCCCCGGCTTCAGCCCCGGCGCAGCCACGGCGGCGACGCGGCCCGTCAGCGCCGACCTGGTGGCCTACACTTCCAATTTCGAGAACGATCCCCCCGCCGTGGCCGCGCTCGCGCGAGGACGCGTGCTGCTGGGAAACCCGCCCACCGTGCTCGAGCAGGTGCGGAATCCGATCACCCTCATGCGCACGCTCCGGCGGCGCGGCCTCGCGACGCCTGACACCCGCGCGAGCGCGCCCCCGGCCGACGGGCGCCGCTGGCTGCTCAAGCCGCGCCGATCCGGCGGCGGCCACGGGACGTCACCGTGGCGGCGCGGGCGGCGGGTCCCGCGCGGGGCCTACCTGCAGGAGCGGATCGACGGCGTGCCGGGATCCATCGTGTTCGCGGCCGATGGACACCGGGCCGTGCCGCTCGGACTCTCGCGACAACTGGTGGGCGAGCCCGCGTTCGGCGCGCGCGGCTTTCGCTACTGCGGGAGTCTGCTGGCATCGGGCCGCACGCCGCTCTTCGAACGCCAGGACGAGCTGCTGGAACGAGCCGCGGCGCTCGCGGCGGCGGCCGCCGAGGCGTTCGGTCTCCGCGGACTGGGCGGGGTCGACTTCATCGCCCGGGCCGGCGTGCCGCTGCCGATCGAGGTGAATCCGCGCTGGTCGGCCTCGATGGAGCTGGTGGAGTGCGCCGGCGGCCCCTCGTTGTTCGAGTTGCACGCCGCGGCGTGTGCCGGGCGGCTCCCGGGCGCGCCCCGGCCGCCGGGTCGGACGCACGGCAAGGCGATCATCTTCGCTCGGCACGACGTGGTGGTCCCCGGCGGCCGCTGGAGCCGGGCGCGCATCGCCGACGTGCCCCATCCTGGCGAGCGCATCCGGCGGGGACACCCGATCTGCACGGTGCTGGCCGACGCCGCGGATGCCACGGGCTGCCTGCGCGCGCTCACGGCGGCCGCGGCCGGCATTTATCGCGCGCTCGAGCCCCGTGCCCAGGGTGCCGCGTGAGCCCGAGCTCGACCATCGCGCCGGTGGTCTGCCTCGGCTGCGGCTGCGGCTGCGACGACCTCACCATCAGCGTGAGCGGCGGCCGCATCGTGGACCTGGCACCACCCTGCCCCCTCGCCCGGGCCTGGTTCGGCGACGGCACGGTGCCGGCCGCGATCCTCCGGGCGGGCCAGCCGGCGACGCTCGATGCGGCGCTCGCCGATGCGGCCGACGCGCTTGCCGCCGCGCGGGGCCGGGTGCTCGTGGTGCTGGCACCCGACATCAGCACCCAGGCGCAGCAGGCCGCTCTGGGGCTCGCGGACGTCCTGCTCGCCGCGGTGGACACCGCGACTTCGGAGCCCGCCGCGGCCGGCCTCCTGGCGGCGCAAAGGCGCGGCCGGGCGGCGGCCACGCTGGGCGAGATCCGCAACCGTGCCGACGTATTGCTCTTCTGGGGTGTGGACCCCACTCCGCGATATCCCCGCTACCTCTCCCGCTACGCGGTCGAGCCGGTGGGCACCCACGTGCCGGCCGGACGGGCGGGGCGCACGGTCATCTCCGTGGCCATCGGCGCCGACCGCGGACCCGCCGAGGCAGACGTGACCATCGCGCTCGCGCCTGACGACGAAGTCGCCGCGCTCTCGGTCATGCGGGCCGCCGCCATGGGCAACACCCTGGGGGAACTCCCCGCAGCACTGGCGCCGGTCGCCGAGGCAGCCACGCGGCTGGTGAACGCGCGCTATGCCGTCGTGGTACACGATGCCGAGCCCGGGGACGAGCCGCGGCGCGATCCCTACCGCGCCGAGGGGCTCATCGCGCTGGCGCAGGCGCTGAACGGACCCACGCGCGCGGCGCTCAGCTCGCTCCGGGCCGGCGGCAATCGTTCCGGCGCCGAGGCGGTGCTCACCTGGCAGACCGGGTACCCCATGGCGGTGACGTACCGGTACGGCGCTCCGCGTTACACCCCGGCGAGCCGCGGCGTCGGCTGGGCTGTGGCGGGCGGTGCGGCTGCCATTCTCGTGGTCGGCGCCGCGGCCTCGCTGGGCAGCACGCTGACGGACGTCGCCGGCCGGACTCCGGTGGTCGTCGTCGGCCCCCGCGCGACCGAGGCGCCGTTTCCGGCTCGGGTCGCCATCGATACCGGCGTCGCCGGCATACACGAGGGCGGCACGGCCTACCGGATGGACGATGTGCCGCTGCCGCTCCGCCCGCCGCTTCCGGGCCAGCGTTCGGCGGCGGAGACGCTGTCCGCGCTGCTCACAGCCGTGCAGGCGCGGGGGACCCGGCCATGAGCGCACCCGACCGGCTCCGGATCACGGGCGGCACCGTCTACGATCCGGCCAACGGCGTGGATGGCGAGATCCGCGACGTGTGCATCGAGGGTGGACTGATCGTCGAGCGCCTGCCGGCGGACGCACCGACGCTCGACGCGAGGGGCATGGTCGTGATGCCCGGCGGAGTGGACATCCACGCGCACTTCGCCAGCTCGAGCTGCAATCATGCTCGGCGGCTGGCCCCGGACGAGCACGCGGCGGATCCGGCGCCCGCCCCGGCGCTCTCGGAGGGCGAGGGCCTGCCGCGCTCCGGCACCGGCGGCACCGTGCCCAGCACCTTCACCACCGGCTACCGCTACGCCGGGCTCGGCTACACCACGGCGTTCGACGCCGCGGTCGCGCCGCTCACGGCGCGCCACAGCCACAGCGAGCTCGACGATACCCCGTGCGTGGACGGCGGGATCTTCGTCCTGATGGGCAACGACGAGTATCTGCTGCGCCAGATCGAAGCGGGCGAGCGCGACCGGGCGCGCGACTACGCCGCTTGGCTGCTCCAGGCCACCGGCGCGTATGCCATCAAGATCGTGAACCCGGGCGGCGTCGAGGCCTGGAAGACCGGGCAGCGAAACGTCACCGGGCTCGACGACCCCATCGGGGGCCGCTCGGTGACTCCGCGCGCCATCCTCGAGACCCTGGCCGACGCGGCGAACGCGCTCCGGCTGCCGCACCCGGTCCACATCCACTGCAACAATCTTGGCGTGGCGGGCAACTATGCCACGACGCTCGCGAGCATGGAGGCGCTGGCGGGGCGCCGGGCGCACTTCACCCACATCCAGTTCCACAGCTATGGCGGCGGCGGCGGCCAGCCCTGGAGCTCGGCGGCGTCCCGGATCATCGAATACGTCAACGCGCACCCCGAGGTGAGCACCGACGTGGGCCAGGTGATGTTCGGCCCCGCGATGACGATCACCGCCGACGCGCCGGTGGAGTACCTGCTGCACAAGAGCAGCGGACGCCGGTGGACCAACATCGACATCGAGCTGGAGACCGGGTGCGGCATCGTGCCGCTCACCTACAAGGACAAGGCGGCCGTCAGCGCGCTCCAGTGGGCGATCGGGCTGGAGCTCTTCCTGCTGAGCACGGACCCGTGGCGCGTGGTGCTCTCGACCGACCATCCCAACGGCGGCTCGTTCCTGGCGTATCCCGCGCTGATCGAGCTCCTGATGGACCGGAGCGTCCGGGACGAGCGGCTCAAGCAGGTGAACCCCAAGCTCCTCGCCGGCAGCGCGCTGGCCGACGGTCTCGCGCGCGAGTACACGCTGGGGGAGATCGCGATCATCACTCGCGCGGGCCCGGCCCGCCTGCTGGGGCTCACGCACAAGGGCCACCTCGGCACCGGCGCCGATGCCGACGTCACGATCTACAGCCGCGATCCCGACATCGCGAAGATGTTCTCGACCCCGCGCTACGTCGTGAAGAGCGGCGCGGTGATCGTCGAGGAGGGGCAATTGCGGCGGGCGCCCGCCGGCCGGCGGCTGCACGTGGCCCCGGGGTACGACCAGACGGTGCTGCGCGACCTGCGCCGCCACTTCGACCGGTACTCGACCGTGGCATTCGACAATTACCCGGTGCGCGATGTGCCGGGCGAGCCGGTGGCGATCGGATGAGGGGGCCGCGATGAACCTCCGCGGCGCCTTCATCGAGGACACGTTCGCCGAGGCGTTCACCATGCGCGTGGCGCGGATCATCATCACTGCCCGGAGCCCGCGCTGGGCGCGGGAGGCGGCGCTCAAGCTCACCGGCTTCGCCACCTCGGTCATCGGCTGCAAGGTCGAGGCGGGCATCGAGCGCGTGCTGCCGGAGTCCGAGACGCCCGACGCACGCCCGGGTATCAGCATCCTCCTGCTCACCATGAGCAAGGACGACATGGCCAAGCGGCTGATCGAGCGGATCGGCCAGACGGTGCTGACCTGCCCCACGACCGCCTGCTACGACGGGCTACCCGAGGCGCCCGACCGTGTGGGCGTCGGCTCCGCCCTCCGCTTCTTCGGCGACGGCTTTCAGGCGAGCAAGGTGATCGGGGGCGAGCGTTTCTGGCGGATTCCGGTCATGGAAGGGGAATTCCTGGTGCAGGAGAAGTTCGGGATGGTGAAGGGCGTGGGAGGCGGCAACTTCCTCATCCTCGCGCGGAGCGCCGACGCCGCCCTTGCCTCGGCGGAGGCCGCGGCCGACGCCATGGCCGGCCAGCCCGGCATCATCCTGCCGTTTCCGGGCGGTGTGGTGCGGAGCGGCAGCAAGGTCGGCTCGCGCCGGATCAAGAGCATGATCGCCTCGACCAACGACGCCTTCTGCCCGACGCTGCGCGCGGTCACCGACTCGGCGCTTCCCGACTCCGTCAACTCGGTGCTCGAGATCGTCATCAACGGGGTCGACGCGGACGCGATCACCCGGGCGATGCGGCTCGGCATCGACGCCGCCTGCCGGGAGGGTGTGGTGTCGATCTCGGCCGGCAACTACGGCGGCAAGCTGGGCCCGCACCACTTCCATCTGCGCCGGATCATGGCCGAGAGCGCGGCGTGAGCGGCCTGCTCGCGCGGCTCATCAGCCCGCTGGCCGCGCCCGCGGATTTTTCCGCCGTGCTCGCCGGCGGCTGGGCGCTCGCGCCGGCCACGGAGCTCGCCACGCGCCCGGTGGAGATTGCCGGAGCCGGGACCGTTCCCCTGGGCGACCTGTGCTCGGTCTCGGGCGAGCCGGACGGCACGATCCGGTTCGAGGGCGACTTCCGCCAGGCAGTCCGGCTGGGCGCCGGGCTTGCGGAGGGGACGGTAGTCATCGACGGAACAGCCGGGGACGAGGTCGGGCTGGGGATGGCGGGGGGCGCCATCGAGGTGCGGGGTGATGCCGGCGCGCGCGCCGGCGCGGCCGCGCTCGAGGCCCGCCGCGGCATGACGGGCGGCGAGCTGGTGGTCCACGGCTCCGTCGGCGAAGGCGCGGGAGCGCTCATGCGCCGAGGACTGCTTGCGGCGGGCGGCGCCGTCGGCCACCATGCCGGGGCCGGGATGCTGGCGGGCACCATCGTCGCATTCGGCCCGCTGGGGCCCGCGGCCGGCCTCTGGTCCAAGCGCGGCTCGCTCGTGGCACTGGGGGCCGTCACCGTCCCGTCCACCTACCGGTACGCCTGCACCTATCAGCCGATCCACCTCCGCCTGCTCTTCACCCGGCTTCGGGAGCGCTACCGGCTCCCGGTCGAGGATCGGCACGTATCCGGACGCTTTCGCCGCTACAGCGGCGACCTGGCCGACCTGGGCAAGGGAGAGATTCTCGAATGGACAGCGGAATGAGCGCATTGGGCATGAACGAGCTCGCGACGGAGATCGTGGACGACCTGGAGGAGCACGCCCCGCTGCTCCGGGTCCAGGCACTGCGGCTCCCGGGCGGCGCGCGCGTGATCGACGCCGGGGTGGAGGTGGACGGCGGCTACGACGCCGGGCTCGCGCTGGCGGAGATCTGCATGGGCGGGCTCGGCAGCATCGGGTACACGCCGGTCCAGATCGGGGACGCCTCCTGGCCAGGGCTCACCGTCTGGACCGACCATCCGGCGGTCGCGTGCATGGCGTCGCAGTACGCGGGCTGGGCCATCTCGGTCGAGAAGTTCTTTGCGATGGGCTCCGGGCCGCTCCGGGCGCACGCCCGGGTGGAGCGAGAGCTGTTCGAGAAGCTCGGCTACGCCGAGGAGGCGGCGCACGGCGTGCTGGTGCTGGAAGGGCGCACGCTGCCGACGGATGCCGTGGCGGCCTGGGTGGCGGAGAAGGCGCGGCTCGAGCCGTCGCAGCTCACGTTCGTCGTGGCCCCCACGGCCAGCCTCGCGGGCGGAGTACAGATTTCCGCCCGCATCCTCGAGACCGGGCTCCACAAGATGGAGACGCTTGGGTTCGACGTGCGCCGGATCGTGAGCGGGATCGGCACAGCGCCGGTGCCGCCCGTGGCCAAGAACGATCTCCGGGCGATCGGGCGCACCAATGACTGCATCCTCTACGGGGGCCAGGCGCGGTACACGGTCCGCGCGAGCGATGCCGAGCTGGCCGAGCTGGTGGAACGGGTACCGGCGTCGGCATCGCGGGATTACGGGACGCCGTTCTACGAGATTTTCCAGCGGTACGAGGGAGATTTCTACAAGATCGATCCCCTGCTGTTCAGCCCGGCCGAGGTGTGGCTCACGAGCACCGAGAGCGGGCGGACGTTCCACGCGGGGCATCTCGATCCCGAGGTGCTCACCGCGTCGTGCTACCCGAGCTGACCGTTTCCCCTACCCCATCCCAGGAGCAATCGATGCGACGGTTCTCGAGCTGGCTGGTTCCCACCCTGGCCCTCGCGGCGGCGTGCAGCAAGCCGGCGGACAAGCAGGCGGAAGCGCCCGCCGCCGACACGGCGGCCGCCGCGGCGCCGGCCCCGGCGGCACCGCAAGCCGTGGTGACGGTCATCTACCGCACCCCGAAGAGCCCCGCCGCCTTCGAGAAGTACTACAGCGCGAAGCACCTGCCGCTGGTGAGCTCCAAGCAGCAGGAGATCGGCTTCACCAAGGCCGAGCTCACCAAGTTCACCACCACGCTCGACGGGAAGAAGCCGACGTACTACCGTCAGGCCGAGCTCTACTTCGACTCGATGGATGCCGCGAAAAAGGGCATGGCCACGCCGGGCTTCAAGGCGGTGGGAGCGGACCTTGCTAACTTCGCGACGGGCGGCCTGATCGGCCTGGTGGCGGTGGAAACCGGCGACAAGGGGACGGCCGCGTGTCCCGCGCTCGTCACGGTCATCTACAACACACCCAAGGACAGCGCCGCGTTCGAGCAGTACTACAGCGCGAACCATCTGCCCCTGGTGAGCAGGGTCCAGCCGGAGATCGGCTTCACCCGCGCGGACCTGGTCCGGTTCGAATCCGCCCTCGACGGCTCCGCCCCGGCCGAGTATCGGCAGGCGACACTCTGCTTCAACTCGATGGATGAGCTCAAGAAGGGCACGGCCACACCGGGGTTCAAGCAGGTGGGCGACGACCTCAAGAATTTCGCCACCGGCGGCCTCACCGCCCTCATCGGCGAGCAGCAGTAGCCTGCACGTCGCCATCCTCGCCGCCCGCGAGGGCTGGCACACCCGGGAGCTGACCCGCGCGCTCGAAGGGCGCGGGCACACCGGGACGATCGTGCCCTACGAAGGGCTGGTGGCCTCGATCGGCCGCCGCTCCGGGCTCCGGAGCCGCGCGGCCGATCTCGACCGCGCGGATGCGGTGCTCGCCCGCATCATCCCCTCGGGTTCGCTCGAACAGATCATCTATCGAGTCGACGCGCTCCACCGCCTGGAGGAGCGCGGCGCCCGGGTGATGAACTCCCCCCGCGCCATCGAACGGACCGTGGACAAGTTCTGGACCTCGGCGCTGCTCGAGCAGTGCGGCATCCCCACCCCGGACACCGTCGTCTGCGAGACGAACGAGGAGGCATTCGCCGCGTTCCGCGAGCTCGGCGACGTCATCGTGAAGCCGCTGTTCGGCTCGATGGGACTCGGCATGATCCGCGTCAGCGACGAGGACATGGCGTTCCGGGTCTTCAAGACGATCGAGCAGATCCGCGGCGTGTACTATCTCCAGCGCGCCATCGAGCACGAGGGCCGCGACCTGCGCGCCTTCGTCATCGGTGGCCGGGTGCTCGCCGCGATCGAGCGCCGGTCGGATGGCTGGCGCACCAACCTCTCGCGGGGCGGCACGGCGTGCGCGGTGCGGCTCACGGAGCCCCTCGCCGCGCTGGCCGTCCGCGCCGCCGCCGCCGTGGGTGCGGAGTACGCCGGAGTGGACCTGCTCCCGGCGCGGGACGGCACCGTCTACGTGCTCGAGGTGAACGGGATTCCGGGATGGCGCGGGCTGCAGGAGGCGAGCGGGGTGGACGTGGCCGACGCGGTCGTCCAGCAGCTCACCATGCAGGCGCCGTGAGATCACCCGACCAGGTGGCGGCCGCGGCACAGCTTGCGTGCCTGCTGGAGGTCAGCGCGCCGAAGCCTGGAAACGTCTCCCCGGGCCGCCACTTCCACGACGCCCGCTACGAGGACTTCCTGGCCAGCGCCGTCGCGATCGGCCCGGCGTTCGCCAGCGCCGGCACGCGACCGCTCGGGTCCACCATCCGGGCCGCGGTCGACGCCACCGCCGCCTGGACCCGATCGAACACCAACCTCGGCATGGTGCTGCTGCTGGCCCCGCTCGCCCGCGCCGCACTCGTCCGGGAGGGCCCGCTGCGCGAGTCCCTGCGCGGCGTGCTGGCCGCCACCACCGTGGGCGATGCGGCGGAGGTGTACGCCGCGATCCGGCGCGCGCGTCCCGGCGGCCTCGGAGCGGTCCCGAGCGAAGACGTCGCCGAGGCACCCGGCGTGACGCTCCGCGCAGCCATGGCCCTTGCCGCCGAGCGGGACGCCGTCGCGCGCGAGTACGCGACGGACTTCGCGGTGACGTTCGACGTCGGCGCGCCGGCGCTCCGGGCCGCGCGCGCCGCGGGGCTCGACTGGAGCGATGCCACGGTGGATGCATATCTCCGGCTGCTCGCGGCTGTCCCGGACACGCACATCGCGCGAAAGCTCGGACGCGCCGCCGCGGAGGAGGTTTCCCGCCGGGCCGCCGAGATCGAGCGAACCGGCGGGGTCAGGACCGAGGCCGGCCGGCGGGCGCTCGCGGCTTTGGACCGCGAGTTGAGGGAGCCGGAGAACCGCCGCAACCCGGGCACCACCGCGGACCTCACATGCGCCGCGTTGTTCGTCGTTATACTAGAGGGAAGCTGGCACCACTGAGGAGAGGCCGTGCAGAGCCATTTCCGCGTACAGGTCAGCAAGGACTACCTGGTGTTCGCCTCGGCACACTTCATTACGTTCCGCGGCCACCAGTGCGAGACGCTGCACGGGCACAACTACCGGGTGGGCGTGGCGGTCGAGGGCGCGCTGGACGACGAGGCGTTCTTTGTGCTCGACTTCAGCGTGCTCAAGCAGATCGCGCGCCGGTTCGTGGACGAGATCGATCACAAGGTGCTGCTGCCGACGGAGAACCCGAAGCTCGCCTACCACGAGGACGGGGATCGGGTGCGGGTGGACTACTTCGGCGAGCCGGCGTACGCCTTTCCCCGGCGCGACTGCGCGCTGCTCCCGATCCAGAACAGCACGGCGGAACTGCTGGCGCAATATCTGGGAACGCGGGTGCGGGCGGAGCTGATCCGGAGCGGCTACGCCCATCTCACGCTGCTCGAGCTCGAAGTCGAGGAGAACTACGGGCAGTCGGCCACGTATCGGGAGACGCTCGAGGCGGATTAGGAGCTCGCCGCCACCGCGGTGAGCGCGGCCAGGTCCGCGGCCGTGATGGTGCCCGCATGGATCGCGCTGGCCACCAGCGCGCCGTCGCAGCCGGCGTCCCGCATCCGGTCGAGGTCCCGCCGGGCCAGCACGCCGCCGCCGGCCAGCAGCCGCGCCGTGGGGAAGCGCCGCCGCAACGCTCCGATCAATCCGAGATCCGCTCCACATCCGGTTCCGATTCGCCCGAGATCGAGCACGAGCAGGCTGGAGACGCCCGCCTCGACCGCCTGCGCCGTGAGGCTGACGGCGTCGGGGATGGCGCCGGCGACGTCCTGCATCGCGGGGTGGAGGATCGGCGTCCCCAGCCGCAAATCCACGCTGAACACCACCCGGTCCACGCCCACGGTGCGGACGATGGCGGCCAGATCGGTGAACGCCCGGAGCGTCTCGAGCCCAACCACCACCTGGCTCGCGCCGCAGGCCAGCACCTCGAACGTGCTGGGTGGGCTGTGCGCCCCCGCGTCGACGAGGAGGGCGCCCGCGAAGCCGGTCTCGAGCTCGGCGAGCTCCCGCAGCATGGCACGCTGGACGGCGCCGCCCTGAATGGCGTCGAGATCGGCCACGTAGCAGGAGGTGGCGCCCAGCTTCGCGCGGTACGCCCGGAGCAGCGCGACCGGATCGCCCGCGCCCTCGGGCACGAGCGCGGAGACGGCGGGCTCATAACGCGCGCGGTTTCCGGCCTGCGCCCACACCGCGACGCCGCGCGCCAGGTCGAGCACCGGGATGATGTCCATTTCTCCCCAAGTTACCCGTGACGGGACCGCGATGACCAGAGTCGGGCCGGACGCCGTCCTGGGCTGGGACATCGGCGGCGTGAACACGAAGGCGGCCCGCACGGACGGCCGGAGCGCGTCGGTACCGCTCGAGTTGCAGCGTGACGCCGCCGGCCTCGTGCCCGCGCTGCGGTCGCTGGCCGCCAGCCTCGGCCATGTGCGCGGCACGGCGCACGCCGTCACCATGACGGCCGAGCTGTCGCAGGCGTTCCGCACCAAGCGCGAAGGCGTCGGCTTCGTGCTCGACGCGATGGCCGCCGCCTTCCCGGGCGATGCGGCTCACGTGTTCGGCGTGAATGGCCGCTTCATGCGGTCCGCGGACGCGCGCGCGCGCCCGCTCGACGCCGGCGCGTCCAACTGGATGGCGACCGCCGCCTTCGTCGCCCGGTTCGTGCCCGACGGCATTCTCATCGACATCGGCACCACGTCGACCGACATCATCCCGTTGGCCGGGGGCGAGGTCGCCGCGCTGGGCCGTACCGATCCCGCCCGCCTGATGAGCGGCGAGCTGGTGTACACCGGCGCGGTGCGGACGCCGGTGGAGGCATTGCTGCGGGAAGTGCCGCTCGGGGACGGTTGGTGCGCGGTTTCGGCCGACGGCTTCGCGACGATCGGCGACGCCCATCTCTGGCTCGGCGCGCTCGAGGCGGCCGACTACACCGCGTCCACCACCGACGGCCGGCCGGCCACCCGGGTGTTCTCGGGCGAGCGCCTGGCCCGCGTGGTCTGCGGCGACCGCGAGATGCTGGACGAGGCGGCCATCGATGGGATCGCCCGGGCACTCGTCGAGGCGCAACTCGAGCGCGTAGCCGGCGGCGTGCGACGGGTGCGCGCCCGCTGCCCGGACGCCCGGACGGCGGTGGTCGCAGGACTCGGCGAGTTCATCGCGAGCGCGGCGGCGCGACGCGCCGGTCTCGAGGTCACGCGGCTCGCCGACCGGCTCGGGGCCGCCGCGCGCACGGCGCCGGCGGCGGCGGTCGCATGCCTCCTGGCCGAGGCGATCGAGGCGCGGCGCGCATGAGCCCGGCCGGGCCGCTGACGGTGATCAAGGTGGGGGGTGGCCTGAGCGCGCAGCGCGGCGCGCTCGAATCGGTCGGGGCGACTCTGTCCCGGCTCGGGCGCCGGCACCGGCTGCTCGTGGTGCCCGGGGGCGGCCCGTTCGCCGACGCGGTGCGCGCGTTCGACGCCCGAGACCGGCTGCCGGCGGAGACGGCGCACTGGATGGCGATCCTCGCGATGGACCAGTACGCGCACGTGCTGGCCCACCACATCGCGGGTGCCGCGCTGATGGAGGCGCCCGCGGGCCTGGCCGCGGCGGTCGGGCCGGCCGGCGTCGCGGTGCTCGCGCCGTACCGCTGGCTCCGCGCGGCGGACCCGCTGCCTCATACCTGGGACGTCACCAGCGACAGCGTGGCGGCTTTCGTGGCCGGGGCGCTCGATGCGAGCCGGCTGATCCTGATCAAGCCCGCGAACGGCGGCGCGGAGCTGGCGGATCCGTGCTTCGGCTCGGTGCTGCCGGCGGGGCTGCCGTGGTGCGCGCTCGGCTGGGAGGAAACCGGGAAGCTGGAGGCGGCGCTCGGTTGACCGCCAGGAGCGGCGCAAGCCCGGCGGCCGGAACCGGCCGGCTGAAGAGGTAGCCCTGCATCGAGTCGCATCCCTGGCGCAGCAGCACCTCGCGCTGGGCGTCGGTCTCGATCCCCTCCCCCACGACCCGGAGCCCGAGCGCGTGCGCCATGGCGATGATCGCGGTGGTGATCGCGGCATCGTCGGGCGAGGTCGCGATCTCGCGCACGAAGGAGCGGTCGATCTTCAGCGTGTCCAGCGGGAGGTGCTTGAGATAGCTGAACGACGAGTACCCGGTACCGAAGTCATCCACGGCAAGGTGCAGCCCCATCGCCCGGAGCGCGTGCAGCGTGCCGGTGTCCTCCCGGTCGTGGTTCACCAGCAGGCTCTCCGTGAGCTCGAGTCCGAGGAAACGCGCCTCGAGCCCGGTGTGCTGGAGAATCCGCGCGATCGTATCGGGCAGACTACGCGTGAGCTGCCGGCTCGACAGATTGACCACGACGCGGATCGGGGGGAGCCCCGCCTCCTGCCAGGCGCGGTTCTGGGCGCAGGCGGCCTGCAGCACCCATTCACCCAGCGGGACGATCAGCCCGTTCTCCTCGGCCAGCGGAATGAACTCCGACGGCAGCAGCAGACCGAGCTCCGGATGGCGCCAGCGCACGAGGGCCTCCGCGCCGACCGGCGCACCGGTCTGCGCGTCCACGACCGGCTGATAGTGCAGCTCGAACTCCTCGCGCTCGAGCGCCCGCCGGAGCGCATTCTCCAGCGTGAGCCGCTGCAGCGCGCTGGTGTTCATCGAGCGGGAGTAGGTCTGGTAGCTGCTCCCGCCCTGCTCCTTTGCCTTGTACATCGCCGTGTCGGCGTGCATCAGCAGCGTATCGATGTCCTCCCCGTCTTCCGGGAAAACAGCGATCCCGATGCTCGCATTGACGAAGATCTCCTGGCCGGCCACCCGGATCGGGTGGGCCAGGCTCGAGAGGATGCGCCGAGCGAGCTTGGTGGCGTCCTCCGGCCGCGCGAGGCCCGGAATGATCACCGTGAACTCATCACCGCCGAGTCGGGCCACATCGGCGGTGATCGCCTCCTGCGCAGGCCCGACCTCATCCTCCCGATCGCGACAGGATGCGCGCAGCCGGAGCGCCACCTGCTGCAGGAGGTGGTCACCCGCTTCATGGCCCAGCGTATCGTTGACCCGGCTGAAATGGTCGAGATCGATGAAGAAGGCGCCCACCAGCTTCCCCGTCCGCCGGGCGTGGTCCAGTGCCTGCGCCAGCCGCTCCTTGTACGAGAGCCGGTTCGGCAGGCCCGTGAGGCTGTCGTAGTAGGCCAGCGAGCGGACCTGCTCCAGCATCTGCGCGTTTACCAGGGCGACAGCCACCTGGTCGGCGAGCCGTCGCACCTGCACCCGCTCCTCCTCGCCCGCGAGGCTGGTGGTGCGGTCGCCGACCGAGAGAATGCCGACCAGTTGCTCGCGAAACCGGAGCGGCAGCACCAGCACGGAGCGCGGCGCCAGACGGAGCATCGGGTCGAGGTACGCCGGCATTGACCGGGTCGCGTCCAGCAGGATGAGGTCCGGCCCGCCGAGCAGGTCCTGCACGTCCTCCGACCGGAGCTCCACGCGCGCGGTGTGCCGCACGTCGTCGCAGTAATCGTAGACCACCCCCATCAGTGACTTGCCCCCGTCGGGCGACCCCAGGGTGACACCGACCATGTGACAGGGGAAGACATCCCGGGTCCGGGCCAGCAGGGTGTCTACGATGGATGAAACGTCCGTCGCGGACAGCACCGCGCGATCGAGTTCCGCCGCGGTCGAGAGCGCCTGGAACTGCCGCCCGAGCTGGACCGCCATGGTATTGAACGAGGCGGCCACCTCCTCGAATTCGTCCCGGCTGGTCACCGACACCCGACTCGCGAAGTCGCGCTGAGCGATGCGCCGGGTCCCCTGCTGCAGCTCGGCCAGCGGGATCAGGCTCCGCCGGATCTGGCTGCCGCTCAACAGCAGCACGCCGACGCCGGCAAGCGCGACGACCCAGAAGAAGGCGCGGGAGAACTGCACCACCGGCCCCAGCACCTCCTGCTCATCCTCACTCAATACCAGCGTCCAGCTCGGCGCCGCGAAGACTTCGTCAAGCAGAATCGGCCAGGAGGAGGTGACGAACGGCGCGCCGGCCGAGTCGGGCGGAGCGGGATCGTCGGGCAGCGGTGCCGCCTCCCTGATCGGATCCGTCAGCGCGACCAGCGCCGCCTGCGTCGACCGGAACAGCACCTGTCCCGATTCGTCCACCAGCGACACCGTAGTGGTGGGCGACGGCATGCCGGTGGCGAGCGTGGCCCAGAGAAACTCGGGGCTCACCTCGCCGACGAGCGTGCCGCCGATCACGCCCCGACGTTCGACCCGGCGCAGCATGAAGATGCGGCGCCCCAGCCCCGGGCCCGGCTCATTCAGGATGAGCGGCAGGCCGAGCCGCAGGTTCTCACGGTCGGCTGCGGAAAGCGGCGGAGGCGCGTCGAGCAGGCCGGAGACAGGCAGGCGCCGCCCGCCATCCTCAAGGAACTCGAGCGCCGTGAAGCGCTGGCTCGCCAGGAGGTCGAGGCCCGTGTTGAGCAGCCGGCCCGACGAGGATGCCGAGGAGTCCGCAGGCCCGCCGCTCCCCAACTGGACCAGGGCGCGTGGGGGGATGCTCCTGAGGGTAGCGTCGAGCAGCAGCAGTCGTTCGTAGATGGCGAGCCCCAGGGCCTTGTTGGCCTGGTGCAGGCGGCGCTCGCTCTGGGCGCGGAGTTCGTGGGTGACGTGCCCATAGGAGACGGCAGCGACGGCGGCGATGGGGATGAGCGCGCAACCGATGAACAGCAGGAACAGTCGGCGCCCGAACCTGCTCTGCAGCGGCGCCGGAGCAAGGGTCACAGGGACAACTCGCCGTGAGAGAGATCAGGGACACATCGGCCGCGCGCGCAACGAATTGCAGGCCGGGAACGGGCCCTCGCATCGAGCAAGGGCTGTGCCCCGTGGCCGGTGCGCCAAAGCAGTTGTGCTCAAGAGAGTTGTGAATGAGAGAAATGCCGGGGCGGCAGAGCAGCCCGGCATTTCGCCCAGGTGGAACGGTCAGGCCGCGAGAGGACGGCCCCGGAGATCGGCGATCAGCTCCCGCAGCGCTATGAGCACCCGCTCGTCACCCTCGCGCAGGAGCGCGGCGAGGATGTGCTTGCAGACCCGGTCGCGCCAGAGATGGTCGCCGCAGTCGCAGCGCGGGTGGCTGGTGGTGTAGAGATCGACCCAATGATGGTGCGCACCGCCCGCCACGCGGTACCGGCCGGGCGCGATCCGCGCGGCGTGCAATTGGAGGCTGCGCTCGAGCCGGTCGGCGCTCACGCCGCCGGCAGCCTCGAAATCGATGGCAGGTTCAGGCATCTGGTCCTCGGCTGAGAGGCTGTTCAGGATACCCAAATATAAGCCGAAATGGCCCGGACGCAATCTCTAGCCGCAGCTCTATGCTGTTCAACGACAATATGTTGGGCAGCTAACCTCCGACGCTGGCTGGAGCCCAACCACCGAGCGGAGCGGCGCCGGACGCCAACGCTCGCCTGAGCGAGCGGACGCGCTCCGCCAGCAGCACTCCCTCCCTCCCCCCATCGCATGCGGCGCCGCGCACGCCGACGACGTCCGCCGGCAGGCGCGCGACCGCTCGGACGGCGTCAGCATCCAGCGAGCCCGCCAGCGCCACGAGCAGGCCGACCTGCCGGGCGGCGCCGATCCACGCGCGGAGCGCCTCCGGAGGCATGTGCTGAAAGAGGTTCCTCCCGTCCTTGCGCCAGGTATCGAGCAGGACGCCGTGCGCCCCGGCCTCGGCCGCCACGCGAGACACGACGGCGGGTGCCGGAGCGTCCGCGGCCTCGTGGTCCGCGTATGCCACGACGACTACCGACGCTCGGCTTCGCGACGCGGCCCCTACCGCACCGTCCACCAGACGGCGCGCCGCCGAGGGACCCGAGGCTGACGCCAGCCCCAGCTTGAGGTAGGTGGTCCCCGCGCGCGGGCCGACCGCCTGAAGAGCTTCGAGCGCGGCAGACACGGACCCGGCCGCCGCCCGATCGTCCGCAGGGTCGCCGAGCGCCACGCTGAGCGGCATGTGCCGCGGCAGCGCGAACGCGATTGCCTCGAGTACCGCCGGGGTCACCGCCCCGAGCGATCCCGCCGACGGCTCCTTCGCGTCCACGATCTCCGCGCCTCCTGATATCGCGGGTTCCACCTCCGCGGCTGATCGCACGCTCACCAACAACCGCATCCGCGCTCCCTTGTGAGATGCTAAGGCCCTGATATGTTGAGATTTGGCAAGGTAGTGCGGGACGCCCACGAAGGGGAGACAGCGTGGAGCTCGACGGGAAGATCGTGCTGGTAACCGGATCGTCCAGCGGAATCGGCCAGGCTATCGCGCTCGCCTGCGCGCGGGCGGGCGCCGATGTCGCGGTCACCTACCGCGCCAACGGCGACGGGGCGGAGGGGACGGCGCGCGAGATCCGCGCGCTTGGCCGCCGTACCGAGATATTTCAACTGGACGTGAGCCGGGAAGAAGAGATCGGCGCGCTCGCCACGGCGCTGCGCGAGCGGTTCGGTCGGGTGGACGCGTGGATCAACAACGCCGGCGCCGACATCCTGACGGGCGCGGGTGGGCGGCTCTCCCGCCTCGAGAAGCTCGACCGCGTCCTGGCGGTGGATCTGCGCGGGACGATCCTGGCGTCGTGGGCGGCAGTGGAGATGATGCGCGGGCGGGGCGGCACCATCATCAACATGTCGTGGGACCATATAGCCCACGGCATGGAGGGAGAGAACCCGATCCTCTATTCCGCCGCGAAGGGCGGGATCGCGAGCTTCAGCAAATCGCTCGCGCGCGAGGTGGCGCCCGGCATCCGGGTGAACATCCTCGCGCCCGGGTTCATCGAGACCGCGTTCGGCGAACAGGCCGACTCGGCGTGGCACCGCGACGTCGCCGAGCGCACGCCACTCCGGCGCTGGGGACGCCCCGACGATCTGGCCGGGGCGGCGGTTTTTCTCGCCTCCGACGTCTCGAGCTTCATCACGGGCCAGATGATCATGGTGAACGGCGGAATGGTCATGTAGCAGTCAGTTCAGTCAGCCATGGAAGGAGCATGCGATGCCGGCAACAAAAGAGAAGACCTATAACGACGCGGAGATCGCCCAGCGGTTGAAGGAGCTGCCGGGCTGGTATTTCGAGGATGGCTGGATCCGGCGGGTATACAAGACCGACGGTTGGCCCACGACCACCATGCTGGTGAATGCCGTGGCGTACCTCGCCGAGGCGGCATACCACCATCCGGATTTGTCGGTCACCTGGGGGCGGCTTACGGTGAAGCTCCAGAATCACGCGGCCGGCGGGATCACGGACAAGGACTTCGAGCTGGCCCGCAAGATCGAGGACGTGGTTCTGTGGCGCCCGACCGGCGGGGCGCTCGAGGGCACCCCCAACAAGTGGGTACGGCCGGGGGAGCCGAAGTAGGCCGGGCAGGAGCGGGGGCGGTCCGTGTAAGGGAATGGTAGATCAGGCGCCGGGGCGCGTCCTCTTCGTCACCGGCCGGCTCGCCGAGCCGGCGCTCAGGCGCGTGCTCGGCGAGATGGAGAGACCCTTCGAGTCGGAGGTCGCGGTCCTCGGAATCACCGTGGCGGCGCTGATGACGACGCCGTGGATCGCGCGGTTCCTGGAAGTGCCGCCCGACACCGATCTGGTGCTCCTGCCCGGCCTGGTGGAAGGGGAGACGGCGCTCCTCAGCGAGCGATTCGGCGTGCGGGTGGAGAAGGGGCCCAAGGACCTTCGCGAGATCCCCCGCTACTTCGGCCAGGCGGCGGCCGCCGCCGACTACGGCGACTACGACATCGAGATCCTCGCCGAGATCAACAACGCGCCGAAGCTGTCGCGGGAAGCAATCCGCGCGGCGGCCGACTACTTCCGCGCGGGCGGCGCCGATGTGATCGACATCGGCTGCACGCCCGGTCTCGCCTTCCCCGCGCTGGGCGACGTAGTGCGCGAGCTCCGCGATGCGGGGATGCGGGTGAGCATCGATAGCTTCGACCCGGGCGAGATCCGGACGGCGGTCGCGGCCGGGGCGGAGCTGGTCCTGAGCGTCAACGGCTCCAATCTGGAGGTGGCGGGCGATCTGGCCGGCGGGGGCGTCCGCGTCGTTGCCATCCCCGAATTCGGCCAGGGCATCGACAGTCTCGCTCCCACCCTCGAGGCGCTCGAGCGGCATGGCGTGGGCTGCCTCATCGATCCCGTCATCGAGCCGATCGGCTTCGGCTTCATGGCGTCGCTCGAGCGGTACGCCGAGGTCCACCGCCGCTACCCGGACGCGGGGCAGATGATGGGCGTGGGCAACCTCACCGAGCTCACCAGCGCCGACACGACGGGCGTCAACGCAATCCTGCTCGCCATCGCCGAGGAGACCGGGGTCCGCGCGGTGCTCACCACCGAAGTGATCCCGTGGGCGCGGGGCGCCGTCCGCGAGATCGACATTGCCCGGCGCCTCATGTACCACGCCGTGCATCGCCGGACTCTCCCCAAGAACGTCGACGACCGCCTGGTGACGGTAAAGGACCCGGTGATCCTCGAGTACGACGAGGCCGAGCTCCGGCAGCTCCAGGCCGCGGTGAAGGACCCGAATTTCCGGATCTTCACCGACCGGACCACCATCACCGTGTTCAACCGCGAGCTGTTCGTGCGCGGCACCGATATCCAGGAAATCTTCGCGCAGCTCGGCGTCGACGAGGCCACCCACGCGTTCTATCTGGGGCGGGAGCTGGCCCGCGCCAAGCTCGCGATCACCCTGGGCAAGACCTACCGCCAGGAGGGGGCGCTCTCCTGGGGTTATCTCACGCCGCCGGACGACGTGCGTTCCGAGCGGGTGAAGCTGACCCAGCGCAGCCGGCGCGCCGGTGGGCGGGCGGCCGGTCACGAGGCGCAGTGAGCCGCCTCCGGTGAGCGAACGGTTCGTCCCCCTGGTGGATAATCTCGGCGCCGCCGGCGATCCGCTCGAGGTCGCCGCCCGCTTTCTGGACCTCCCCTTTCTCCTCTTTCTCGACAGCGCCACGGGCGCCACCGCCGGGGGCGAGGCGCACCAGCTCGGCCGGTACTCGTTCCTGGCCGCCGACCCGGTGCGGGTGATCCGGAGCAAGGGGCGCCGCACGGAGGTCGGAAGCCCGGGGGAACCGTGGACCGCGCTCGAGGCCGACCCGCTGGTGACCATCCGCGAGCTGCTGGCCGAGTTCCCGGCCGATCCGGTGCCCGGCCTCCCGCCGTTCCAGGGCGGCGCCGCGGGATACATCGGCTACGACTACGGCGCGGTGCTCGAGCGGCTCCCGGCGGCGCGCCACGACGATCTCGCGATTCCCGACGTGATCCTCGGCCTGTACGACTGGGTCATCGCCTGGGACCATCGCGTCCAGACCGCCTGGATCGTGTCCACCGGCCTGCCCGAAACCGGCGAGCGGCGGCGTGCGCGCGCCGGGCAGCGCCTGGAAATGGTCCGGGAGCGGCTCCGCGGTGCCGTCCGCCCCGCACCCCACCGGCGGCCCGCAGCCGAACCCGCGCCCGCCCCTGAAGCACCGTCCTATCCGGTGCTCGGCGTCATGGGTACCGAGTCGCTGGGACTGCGCTCGACGTTCACCCACCGCGGCTACCTCGACGCCGTGACGCGGGTGCGGGACTACATCGTGGCGGGCGACATCTTCCAGGCCAACCTCTCGCAGCGGTTCCACGCGCCGCTCACGGAGCCGCCGTTCGAGCTCTATGCGCGGCTCCGGCAGGGCAACCCCGCGGCCTTCGCCGCCTACCTGGATGTCGGTGGTCTCGCCGTGCTCAGCGCGTCGCCCGAGCGCTTCCTCCGGCTCGAGCCGAATAGCCGGCAAGTCGAGACGCGACCGATCAAGGGTACCCGCCCGCGCGGCCTCGGCCCGATGCACGACGCGGCGCTCGGCCGCGCCCTCTCGGAGAGCGGGAAGGATCGCGCGGAGAACGTGATGATCGTGGACCTGCTGCGGAACGATCTGTCGCGGGTCTGCCGGCCGGGGACCGTGCGGGTTCCGGAGCTGTTCGCGCTGGAGCGGCACCCGACGGTGCACCATCTGGTCTCGACGGTGGTGGGCGAGCTCGCACCGGGGTGCGACGCGATCGATCTCCTGCGGGCGACGTTTCCGGGCGGGTCGATCACCGGTGCGCCCAAGGTTCGGGCGATGGAGATCATCGCCGAGCTCGAGCCGACTCGGCGGGGGGTCTACTGTGGGTCGGTCGGCTATATCTCGGTGACCGGGGCGATGGACACCAGCATCGTGATCCGCACGTATCTGGCCCTCCGGGGGCGGGTATACTTTCAGGCGGGCGGCGGGATCGTGGCGGACTCCGATCCGGAGCTCGAGTATCGGGAGACGCTGGACAAGGCACGCGCCCTCATCGGGGCGCTGAGGCGTGGGTCGTGAGTCGTGCGTCGTGAGTCACTGGTTCGCGCTGCTGGTCGCGCGCCGGGATCACTGCCGCTGGACGGCCGGCGACTCATGACCCACGACTCACGACCCACGACTTTCCACTTGCGACCCCCGCATGATCCTCCTGCTCGACAACTACGACTCGTTCGTTTACAACCTGGCCCGCTATGTCCGGGAGCTGGGCGAGACGCCGGTGGTGCGGCGGCACGACGCCGTGACCGTGGACGAGGTCGCCACCATGGCACCGTCGCATATCATCATCTCGCCGGGGCCGCGCGCGCCGGCCGATGCCGGGATCTCGACCGAGCTGGTCCGCCGGCTCGGGCCGACGGTCCCGATCCTGGGCGTGTGCCTGGGGCACCAGTGCATCGGCGCCGCGTACGGCGGGGAAATCGTCCGGGCCGGCCGGCCGATGCATGGGAAGACGTCGTGGATCCATCATCGAGGCATCGGCATCTTCCAGGGCCTGCCCGACCCGTTCCGCGCCACGCGCTACCACTCGCTCGTCATCGCGCCCGCGTCGGTGCCCGCCGAGCTCGAGATCATCGCCACCGCGGAGGACGGAGAGATCATGGCGGTGCGGCACACCAGCCACCCCGTGTACGGCGTGCAATTCCATCCGGAATCCGTCCTGACCGAGCACGGCTACCGCCTGCTCGATCATTTCCTGCACGGCGTCCCCTCGACGCCGAGGGCACTCCCCCCGGCGGCCGACGGCGCGCTGGTGCCCGCGGGCCCCGAGCCGAGCACGCTGGCGACGCACCCGCCGCCGGTGGACCTGGTCCGATGATCATCGAATCGATCGTCACCTCGATGGCGGCGGACGGCACCATCAACTTCGCTCCCATGGGCGTCGAGTGGGGCGAGTCGACACTCGTGCTCAAGCCGTTCCTCGAGACGACCACGTTCCGGAACGTGCGCGAGACGCGTGTGGCAGTGGTGAATATCACGGATGACGTGATGCTGTTCGCGCGAGCCGCCATCTCGAACCCGGAGTACCCCTGGGTCCCGGCAACCGTAGTCCGGGGCGTGGTGCTGGAAGCGGCCTGCTCCTGGCGGGAGCTCGAGGTGGTCACGCTCGACGACACGCCGCCCCGTTCGCGCATCGAGGCGCGGGTGCTCCACCACGGATTCCGGCGCGAGTTCATCGGCTTCAACCGCGCCCGCTTCGCGGTGCTGGAGGCGGCCATCCTGGCCACCCGGACCCACCTCCTGCCCGCGGAGGAGATCCGCGCCGAATATGCCCGGTTGCAGGTGATCGTGGACAAGACTGCGGGCCCCCGCGAGCGCGAAGCGATGGCGCTCCTGACCGAGCATGTCCGGGCAGGGTAGCGTCTTCATCGAGGCGGCCGCCCGGCTCCACTTCGGGGTGCTGGATCTCCGGGGCGAGCTCGGCCGCCGCTTCGGCGGGATGGGGGCGGCGGTGCCCGAGCCATCGCTGGTGCTGGAGGTCGCGCCGGACGACGCGCTGTCGGCGCACGGTCCGGACGCCGATCGGGCGATCGCGTTTGCCGAGCGGTTCCTTACCCATCACCGGCTGACGGGTGGGGCGCGGCTCACCGTCCACCGGAGCATCCCGGCGCACACCGGCCTGGGCTCGGGCACCCAGCTCGGTCTGGCGGTGGGGAGGGCGCTGACCGAACTGCACGGGCTCTCCACCACCCCGGCCACGCTGGCGCGGGCCGTTGGCCGCGGCCGGCGTTCGGCGATCGGCACCTGGACATTCGCCCTCGGCGGGTTCATCGTGGAGGGTGGCCGGCGACCGGGCACCCACGATATTGCCCCGCTGCTGGCACGCTACGCGATGCCCGAAGACTGGCGGTGTGTTGTCGCGGTGCCGGACGGGGCGCCCGGCCTGAGCGGTGAGGCGGAAGCGGCTGCCTTTGCGCAGCTCCCGCCTCCCCCCGAGCGGGAGGTCGAGCGCGTCGCCCACCTCGTGCTGATGCAGCTCCTGCCGGCGCTGGTGGAGGGCGAGCTGGCGAGCTTCGGCGCCGCGCTCACCGAGGTGCAGCGGGTAACCGGGGCCTGGTTCGCGCCGCAGCAGGGCGGCACCTTCGCGCCGGGGCCATCGGCCACGCTGGTGCGCCGCCTGGCCGAGTGGGGCGCGGCAGGCGTGGGCCAGAGCTCCTGGGGACCCGCCGTCTACGGTCTGGTGGGGAGCGCGGCGGAGGCGCACGAGCTGGCCGCGCGCGCTGCGAAGCTCGTCGGAGCGGGCGGACGGGTTTTCGAGGGGGGCTTCGCCGGCACGGGGGCCCGGGTCTGGCGCTCCGAAATGGCGCGTGTCCCTGATTGACAGTTCATTTTGCGCGGTGTATACTGGCCCCTCTAAGCCTCCCGCAGTCGGCGACTTGACTGGCGTCCAGACTCGAGCTGCACGCAGCCGGCCGTCTCAGGGCCGCCCCCGCGGGCCCGAAGCGGGCACAGAATTCTTCAGGCGGCACGCACAGCGGCGCCGCCTCCCCAACTGCCGTTCCTTACTTACGAGACACAACGCGGGTTCAGCGGCGACGCTGAGGGGTGAGATGGGATCGTTCCCGTTCGCTTCCACCGTTGGCATGACACCGACTTCGTGGCCTGTTCCCCGGACGCCGTACGCCTGGCGCGGCCGGTGGTGCAGCAGCATCACGCCTCCGCTATCGCCGGCTCCCGTCTCGCCTGCCCGTTCCGCCCGACCCCGATCCATCTCCAGTGTTGCCTCGTGCTTCCGCACGGCCCGGTGCCCTGACACCGGTGCGCGCCCCGCGACAATCCGCGGTGGCGTCTCGAGGCGTACATCAGGGCGAACCCTCTCCCGCAGCGAGCGCGGGGAGCGAGCGACCGCCGAGCGCGGGCCGCCGCCCCGGTGGCCCGCTAGCGTGTAGGTCGCGCCGGCCGGCCCTCCAACCGCGGCCACTCGAGCCCAGTGGCCGCCCGCCGTTCCGGCACTCGCAGGCGTCACACAGCACGTGGCAACCGAATGCAGTAGAGCAGTAGAACCACCCTTCATCCTGAGGTCAGTTATGAACCGCTTTACCCAGAAAGTGCTGTCCGGCGGGATCGCGGCGGGGCTGAGTGTAGCCGTTGCAGCGTCCGCCCACGCCCAAGCGGCGCGATCGGGGGCCTGGACCCTGAACGCGCCCGAAGGCGAATGGACCATGACGGGCCGTGACTACAGCTTGCAGCGCTTCAGCCCGCTCAAGCAGATCACGACCTCGAATGTCGCGGAGCTGCGGCCGATCTGGTCGTTCTCGCTCGGCACCCTGCGCGGCCAGGAGGGCAATCCCCTCGTGGTGGGCCACACGATGTACGTGCAGACCAGCTTCCCGAACATCGTGTACGCGCTCGACCTGTCGAAGGCCGGCGCGCCGCAGATCTGGAAGTACGTGCCGAACCAGTCGCCCGACGCGATTCCAATCGCGTGCTGCGACCTGGTCAACCGCGGGCTGGCCTACAGCCCGAGCGGGAAGATCTACATCCAGCTCCTCCAGGGCGAACTGCTGGCGCTCGACGCCAAGTCCGGCAAGGAGCTCTGGAAGGTGCATCATCCCGAGAAGTCCAACTCCGGGCCGGAGGCGACGAACTACAAGCAGGGCGCCACGATGACCAACGCCCCGATCTACATCAAGACCAAGTCGGGCAAGGAAGTCGTGATCATGGGCATCTCCGGTGGTGAGTTCGGCGTGCGCGGCCGCGTCACGGCCGTCGATGCCAACACCGGCGACCACCTGTGGACGGCGTACTCGACCGGCCCGGACAGCGAGACCCTCATCGACGGCGACCTGAACGCGAACTATGCGTCGCACAAGGGCAAGGATCTCGGCGTCTCGACCTGGCAGGGCGATGAGTGGAAGCGCGGCGGCGGCACCACCTGGGGCTGGTACTCCTACGACCCCGACGCCGGCGTCTTCTACTACAGCACCGGCAACCCGGGCACCTGGAATCCCGATCAGCGGCCGGGCGACAACAAGTGGTCCATGACCATCTTCGCGCGCGATCCGGAAACCGGCCACGCGAAGTGGGGCTACCAGATGACCCCCCACGACGAGTGGGACTATGACGGCGTGAACGAGAACGTCCTGTTCGAAAACGGCGGCAAGAAGCTGCTGGCGCACTTCGACCGGAACGGCATCGGCTACACCGTCGACCGCACCAACGGCAAGGTCATGGTCGCCAACGCGTTCGGCCCGATCAACTGGGCCAAGAGCGGCGGCACGGGCACCCCGGTCGAGGGCGTGGTCACGACCGGCGTCCCGGTCAAGGATCCGAAGTACGGCACGTCCTCGAAGAAGAACGGCGAAGGCATCTGCCCGGCCGCCATCGGCTTCAAGGACCAGCAGCCCTCGGCGTACTCGCCGCAGACCGGGATGTTCTACGTCCCGACGAACCACATCTGCATGGACTACGAGGGCGTCGAGGTCAAGTACACCGCCGGTCAGCCGTACGTCGGCGCGATCGTGCGGATGTTCCCGGGCCCCGGCGGCCATCGCGGCCGGTTCATCTCGTGGGACCCGATGAAGGGCAAGGTCAACTGGGAGATCAAGGAGAACCTGGCCGCCTACGGTGGGGCCCTCGCCACGGCCGGCGGGCTCGTCTTCTACGGCACCATGGAAGGCTGGCTCAAGGGCGTCGATGCCAAGTCGGGCAAGGTCCTCTGGCAGTACAAGACCCCGTCGGGCATCATCGGTAACCCGATGAGCTACACCGCTCCGGACGGGTCGCAGAACATCGCGGTCTACTCGGGCATCGGTGGCTGGGCCGGCATCGGCGTGGCCGCCGGCATCGGCGCCGAGGATCCGACCGCCGGTCTCGGCGCGCTCGGTGCCTTCGGCGATGCCGGGCAGTTCAGCAACCAGGGCGGCGTCATGACCGTCTTCGGGCTGAAGAACGTGACCATGAAGTAAGCCGGGGCCCGACCGGATCGGAGGGGATACCCTCCGGTCCGGTCGGGGGTACATTACAGAATGAGCACGGCGCCGGGGCGCGGTCAGCTCCGGCGCCGTGCCGTTCCGGGGCAGGGCCGCTCCAACAACGGTTGCCGTCGGCAGGCCCCCAAGCATTGGCAGGGGTATCTCATGTCGTGGTCCGCATCCCACCTGGCTCGTACTCTCGCGTTGCTGGCGCTCGCTACCCCGGTCGCCGCCGTTCCGGCACGGGCCCAGCGTCCCGCACCGCGCCAACCGGGCCTCATCCGGGTGTGCGCCGACCCGGACAACATGCCCTCCTCGAATGACAAGGGTGAGGGGTACGAAAACAAGATCGCCACGCTGATCGCCCAGGAGCTGCACTCGAAGCTGGATTATCTCTGGTTTCCCACCCGGCGCGGGTACTTCCGGGTGCTCAACGGCCAGTACTGCGACCTGGCCATCGAGGCGCCCGTCGGTCTCGACATGGCGGGCGCCACCAAGCCGTACTTCCGCTCCGGCTACTTCTTCGTGGCCCGCCAGGGCAGCGGCCTCGAGGACCTGAACTCGCTCTCTGACCCGCGGCTCAAGAAGCTCAAGATCGGGGTGAACATCTACACCTCCGACGCCGAAAACTCGCCCCCGGCCATGGCCTTGAGCCGTCACGGCGTGGTCGGCAATCTCACCGGCTACAGCACCTTCTTCGATGATCAGAACCGGCCCGACGACGTCATCAAGGCGGTGGCGGACAAGACGGTGGACATCGCGCTCGCCTGGGGGCCGCTTGCGGGCTACTTCGCCAGCAAGTCCCCCGTGCCGCTGGTGCTGACGCCGCTTCCCGCCACCGACTCGCTGAGCGAGATCCCGTTCCAGTACAACATCGGGATCGCGGTACGGCGGGCCGACAAGGAGTTCCGGGACAGCCTGAACGCCGTGCTCGAGCGCAAGGGTCCCGAGATCCAGGCTATCCTCAAGGAATACCACGTCCCGGTGCTCCCGATGGAGGGGCCAAGCCAGGAAAAGGCTGCCCGTTCCACGGCGGCACCGGCCCCCGCCGACTCGGCCAAGAAGGCCGGGCCGGGCTGAGCCCAGCCGAGACCGACGAAAGGAACACTGCACGCATGCGCACGCTCCTCACCGCCGCTCTTCGCGCCACCGCGCTGGGTGGCGCAGTGCTCCTGGCCGCTTCGACCGTGACCACCCGGGCAGCGGCCCAGGAACTCCGCGACGCGTATCACCAGGCCCCGCGCGACACGGTGCCCCAGGAGGTGTACGACGGCTGGAAGCAGTTCAACCTGAACTGCGCCCGCTGCCACGGCGAGGACGTGCTGGGCACCACCATCGCCCCGCACCTCATCCTGTCGCTC
>DATAHW010000039.1:0-10873 GCA_036262935.1 Gemmatimonadales bacterium
CATCCGTCCATCGGGTGACCAGGCGTAGTCCTCCACCTCGAGCGGGTCATCCGCGCCCGGCGGGATGAGCGCGCGCGCCGGCACGAGCACCTCCAGCCGGCCCGATTCGACGTCATACCGGACCAGGTCCTGCCCCGCACCCTCGGCCGCCGGCTCCAGCGTGGTGTAGGCCAAGCCCTCGCCCAGCCAGCGGGTCGGGCCGAAGGGCTGCAGGGCGAACTCCTTCGACCCATAGATCCGATCGAGGGTGAGCAGGCTGGAGTCGGGCTGCTGGGCCGCGACGGATGCCGGGACGGCGGCAAGCAGGAGGCCCAGGAGGCGCAGGAGCGGGTGGCTGGAAAGCACGGGGTGTCCGGGTGAGGTGTTGGTTGCGAGGCGGGAACGCCCGGGGTATCCCTTCAAGAGTACACCCGGCCCGCGGCGGCGGAACACCCGCCATACTTCGGCATCTGGCGGGTGCGGGTTTCACCTACGATTCCGAATTCTACGCGGCGAGGCAGGCATGGCGCCCAGGTCGATTACCAACTCCCCGTTCCTTTCCGCGCTGCTGGCTGCGGGCCTTGGCGTCACGGCCCCGGCATGCGCCAGCCGGGCGCCCGACCCCTCGGCCGGGGCCGCTCCGGCGGCGACTTCACCCCGGGATTCGGCGCCGCCTCCCGCTTCCGCCGTCAGCGACACGGGCGGCGCGGCGGCCTCGGCCTCGGCACCCGCCGACACGACGGCCGCGCCCGCCGCCCCGGCAGCCGCCCCTGCTCCGGCCGCGGCAGACTCGTTCCTCACCTACGACGCCGCCACCAACACGGTCACCTTCGCGCTCATCGCCGGTCCATTCGACTTCAACGGCTACACCAGCGGCGGCGCCACGCTGACGGTACCTCCCGGCAGCAGCAACGTGATCAATTTCGAGCAGAAGGACGGTACGCCGCACAGCGCGGAGATCAGCTCTGGCACCGGCCCGGTCCCGAACTCCGGCGGCGAGGCCGCGATTCCGCGGGCCTACACGAACAAGCTGGTGGAAGGCCTCCCCCAGGGTGCGACGGATGTCCTGAAGTTCACCGCGCCCGACAGCGGGTCCTACCGGATCATCTGCGGCGTCCCGGGCCACGCGCTCTCGGGGATGTGGATCTGGTACAAGGTGGATCCGACGGCCAAGCAGCCCACCTTCGGACCGACGCAGAAGTAGTCGCCGGTCGTGGTCGTCAGCCGCTGGTCGCGACGGCCGACGGCTGCAGGCTCGCGAGCTTCCGCAGGAACCGTCCGGTGTGACTCTGCTCCACCGCCGCGACGTCCTCCGGCGTGCCGGCCGCCACGACGTCCCCGCCCCGCTCGCCACCTTCGGGTCCGAGATCGATCACCCAGTCGGCGGTCTTGATCACGTCGAGATTGTGCTCGATCACGACGACGCTGTTGCCCTTGTCCACCAGGCGGTGGAGCACTTCGAGCAGCAGGCGGACGTCCTCGAAGTGCAGACCGGTCGTGGGCTCGTCGAGGATGTAGAGGGTGCGGCCGGTGTCGCGTTTGGCCAGTTCGGTGGCGAGCTTCACCCGCTGCGCCTCGCCGCCGCTCAGTGTCGTGGCCGCCTGCCCGAGGTGGATGTATCCCAGGCCCACGTCATTCAGCAGCTCGAGCTTCTCCGCGATCCGCCGCTGGTTGCCGAAGAACTCCAGCGCGTCCGCTACGGTGAGATCCAGCACGTCCGCGATGCTCCGGCCCTTGTAGCGCACCTCCAGCGTCTCGCGGTTGTACCGGCGCCCCTTGCACACCTCGCAGGGCACATAGACGTCCGGAAGGAAGTGCATCTCGATCTTCACCAGCCCGTCACCCTGGCACGCCTCGCAGCGCCCGCCCTTCACGTTGAATGAGAATCGGCCCGGGCCGTAGCCCCGCATCTTGGCGTCGGGGAGCTGGGTGAACAGCTCGCGGATGGGCGTGAACAGCCCGGTGTACGTGGCCGGGTTGGACCGCGGCGTGCGGCCGATCGGACTCTGATCGATGTCGATGACCTTGTCGATGCGATCGAGGCCCTCGATCCGCGTGTGCGTCCCGGGGACCACTCTCGCGCGGTAGAAATGCCGTGCCAGCGCCTGGTAGAGAATATCGGTCACGAGGGTCGATTTCCCCGACCCCGACACGCCGGTCACCACGGTGAAGACGCCGAGCGGAACGTCCAGGGTGAGGTTCTTGAGGTTGTTGGCCCGCGCGCCGACGATACGGAGCCGGTGCCCTGGCGCCGCCTCGCGCCGTCCCGGCGGCACCGGCACGCGGAGCTCGCCGCGGAGATAGCGACCGGTGAGCGAGTCCCGGTGCCGGCGGACGTCCTCCACCGTGCCCTCGGCGATCACCTCGCCCCCGAAGCGCCCGGCGCGCGGGCCCAGGTCGATCACATGATCGGCCGCCTCGATGGTCTCGGCGTCGTGCTCGACCACGATCACGGTGTTGCCCAGGTCGCGGAGCCCCCGCAGGGTGGCGAGGAGCCGCTCGTTGTCGCGCTGATGCAGCCCGATGCTCGGCTCGTCCAGGATGTAGAGCACGCCCACCAGGCGGGAGCCGATCTGCGTAGCCAGCCGGATCCGCTGCGTCTCGCCACCGGAAAGCGAGGTGGCGCCCCGGCCGAGCGTCAGATAGTCGAGCCCGACGTCCCGGAGGAACCGGAGCCGGTCCACCACCTCCTTCAGGATCGGTCCCGCGATCTCGGCGTCCACGCCCGTGGCGCGGCCGTTCTCGCGGAGCGGGACGCGCTCGAAGAACTCGATGGCGCGCTCGACCGGCAGATCGACCACGTCGCCGATCCCGCGGCCGTTCACCAGCACCGCGAGGCTCTCCGCCTTGAGCCGTTTTCCTCCGCAGGTCTGGCACGGCTGCTCGATCATGAACTCATCGAGGGAACTCCGCACCGCGTCGCTGCTCGACTCCCGGTAGCGCCGCTCGACGTTCCGGAGCACGCCTTCCCAGTCACTCTCGTACTCGCCCTTGCCGCGTGCGCCGTCGGTCTGGAACCGGAACTTCCCCGGCGCCCCGTGGAGCAGTGCCTGCCGGGCGGCCGCGCTGTGCTCGCCCCACGGAGCGGCGAGGTCGAACTTGAACGCGCTGGCGAGCGTGGGCAGCACGACCTTCCGCAGATAGCCGGTGGGTTCGCCCCAGGGGAGGATCACCCCTTCGAGGATCGAAATGCTCGGGTCGCCGAGTACCAGGTCCGCGTTCACCTCGCGCCGGGTGCCGACGCCGTGGCAGTCGGGGCACGCGCCGAACGGCGAGTTGAACGAGAACTGCCGCGGCTCGAGCTCCGGCAGCGACAGCCCGCAGACCGGGCAGGCGAACCGCTCCGAGAACGTGACCGACTCCCGCTCGCCCCCGCGGCCGAGCCGGACCACCTCGACGACGCCGTCGGCGGCCTTGAGTGCCGTCTCGATCGAGTCGTTGAGGCGCGAGCGGTCCTCCGCCCGCACCACCAGACGGTCCACCACGACGGCGATGTCGTGATTCTGCCGGCGATTGAGCGGCGGGACCTCGGCCAGGTCGTAGGTCTCGCCATCCACGCGCACGCGCACGAAACCGCGCTTCCGGACGTCCTCCAGAAGGTCCCGGAACTCGCCCTTCCTGCCGCGCACGATGGGGGCGAGCACCTCGATCCGGGTCTCCGCCGGCCAGGCGAGCACCGTGTCTGTGATCTGCGCGGCGCTCTGCCGGGTGATCGGCGTGCCGTCATTGGGACAATGCGGGATTCCCACGCGCGCCCAGAGCAGGCGCAGGTAGTCGTAGATCTCGGTGACCGTGCCAACGGTGGAGCGCGGGTTCTGTCCGGTGGTCTTCTGCTCGATCGAGATGGCAGGCGAGAGCCCCTCGATGGCGTCCACGTCCGGCTTCTCCATGAGCCCGAGAAACTGCCGGGCGTAGGCCGACAGCGATTCCACGTAGCGCCGCTGCCCCTCGGCGTAGATGGTGTCGAACGCCAGCGAGGATTTGCCCGAGCCGGAGAGCCCGGTGATGACGGTGAGCCGATTGCGGGGAATCGAGACGGAGATGTTCTTGAGGTTGTGCTCGCGCGCGCCGCGCACCTGAAGATATTCCTGAGCCATAGCCCCGAAAGGTACCCGAAGCCGGCGGCAGGGGTCAACGGGTTCCCGTTTGAGGGGCCGCCGTCTAGCATTCACCAGCCCCGATGACACTTCCTCCCAACGAGCCGACCGGCGATACCGCGCCGACCCGGGCGCCCGGCGCCGCCGAACGGCTGCTGGAGCGTGCCGGGGCGCTCGCGGCGGGACCGCGGCCGGCCGACGCGCTGCCGGTCTACCGCGAGCTGCTCGTGGGTGAGCCCGAGCACTTCGAAGGCCGGGTGCACCTGGCTCGCCTGCTGGCGGAGCTCGACGAGCCGGCCGAGGCGGTCAGGGTGCTCGACGAGGCGCTGCGCCACGCGCCGGACGGGACCGAGTTCCTCCTGCTCCGCGGCGCGATGTACGCCCGCCTCCGGCGGTATGGCGAAGCGGAGACCGACCTCCGCCGCGTCCTGCGGCTCCATCCCTCGCACGCGCCGGCGCACCTGGAGCTGGGCCGGCTCCTCTGGCGCAAGGGCCTCGCAGCCGATGCCGCGGCGCACTTCCAGCGATCGCTCGAGTTCCAGCCCGATAACGCCCGCACCTGCCACTACCTGGGCGACGCCTTGAATCAGGCGGGGGATCTCGCCGGCGCGCGCACCGCCCTCGAGCGCGCCGTGCAGCTCGATCCGCGGGATGCCAGGGCCCACCATTTGCTGGGCCGCGTGCTCGATCGGCTTGGTCACCCCGACGAGGCGCGCGAGATGTACCAGCGTTCGCGGGAGCTCACCGGCGCGTGATTCGCGTCGTGGTCGGGGACCTCGCGCGGGTGCCGGCCGACGCGGTCGTGCGCCCGGCCGACGCGGCCCTGGCGCCCGCCGGCGCGCCGGGCGCCCGGCTGGATGAGGCGGGCGGCGACCGCTTCGCCGCCGAGCGCCGCACGGCGACCCCGCTCGAGGCCGGCGCCGCGGTCGTGACCGGCGGGGGCGACCTCGCCGCCACCTACGTCCTGCACGTGGTGATCGCGGACGAGCGCGGACCGGCAGACCGGGATCGGATCCGCCGCGCGCTCGTGTCCGCCTGGCAGCGCGCGGGCGATTGGGGGCTGCGCCTCGTCGCGACGCCGCTGGTGGGCGTCGCGAGCGGCCAGCTCACGACGGAGGAATCGGCTCGCCTGCTCGTGGAGACGTTTCCGGCGGAGGCGGGCGAGGTCGGCCCGGTGGAGCTCCAGATCGTGGTCGATGCGGTGGCGGAGCGTGATGTGGTGGCTGCCCTGGTGCGGAGGATGGCGTGATCCGGCTGACCGAGTTGACCAAGCGCTACGGCAAGTTCACGGCGGTGGACGGCATCGAGCTCGTGGTGCCGCCCGGCGAGCTTTTCGGCCTGCTCGGCCCGAACGGCGCGGGCAAGACGACGACCATCCGGATGATCGCGGGGATACTCCGGCCCACCAGCGGCACGGTGCTGGTGGGCGGCATCGACATGCAGGCCCGGCCGCTCGAGGCCAAGGCGCGGCTCGGCTACATCCCCGACCGGCCCTTCGTCTACGACAAGCTCACCGGGGGCGAATTCCTGCGATTCGCGGCGGCGCTCTACGGCCTGCAGGGCCCGGCCGTGGAGCGGCGCATGGACGAGCTGCTGGAACTGTTCGAGCTCACCCCCTGGAAGACCGAGCTCACCGAGGCGTACAGCCACGGGATGCGGCAGAAGCTCATCATCGCCGGCGCGCTGGTGCACCGGCCCGAGGTGATCGTGGTGGACGAGCCGATGATCGGGCTCGATCCCCGGAGCGCCCGGCTGCTGAAGGAGCTGCTGCGCGAGTTCGTGAGCCGGGGGGGCACCGTGCTCATGAGCACACACACGATGGAGATCGCCGAGGTCATGTGTGACCGGATCGCGATCGTCTATCGGGGCCGGGTCGCGGCGCAGGGCACGATGGCGGAGCTCCGGCAGCAGACCTCGTCCGAGGGCATGAGTCTCGAGGACCTCTTCCTCAAGCTGACCGGCGGCCATCAGCGGCACCAGCTCGACGCCGTGCTCGGCGCGTGACCGCGCCGGCCCGCCACCAGCCGAGCCTCTGGGTCGTCCTCACCCCCAAGTGGCGCGGCGCGCTGTCCCGGGTGCGTCACGAGGGCGGCGGCTCCCGCGCGAAGCTCGTGCTCCTGTCGGTCGTGGCGATCGGCTTCTGGGCGGCGATCTTCGGCGTGGCGTACCGGGTGCTGCACTACTTCCGCGGGGTTCAGGAAATCGGAAACCTGCTCGCCGGCAAGGTGCTGGGCGTGACCCTGCTCGCGTTCCTGTCCATCCTGCTCCTCTCCAACGTCATCACCGCGCTGTCCACCTTCTTCCTGGCCCGGGACCTCGATCTCCTGGTCGCGGCGCCGATCGGGTGGGTCAGGTTCTACCTGGCCAAGCTGTTCGAGACGATGGTGCACTCGTCCTGGATGGTGGCGCTGCTCGCGCTCCCGATCCTGACGGCCTACGGGGTGGTCTTCTCCGGCGGGCCGCTGTTCCCGTTCGTCGCGGTGGCGGCCATCGTGCCGTATCTGATCCTGCCCGCGGTGGCAGGGACGATTCTCACGGTCCTGCTGGTCAACGTCTTCCCCGCGCGGCGGACGCGCGAGCTGCTCGGGCTCGTGGGCCTTGGCGCGGTAGCCGTGGTGGTGGTGCTGCTGCGGGTCATGCAGCCCGAGCGGCTCGCGCGTCCGGAGGGGTTCCGGAGCTTCGTGGACTACCTGGCGGTGCTCAAGACGCCCACCAGCCCGTGGCTGCCGAGCGAGTGGTCGGCCGAGATGATCATGAACTGGCTCACCCGCGTCTCGGACCCGTGGCCCATCGCGCGACTCTGGGGCGCCGCGGCCGCGGCCCTCGTCATCGGCGCGCTGGTGCACCGGCGGCTGTTCCACCTGGGGTACTCGAAGGCGCAGGAGGGCGCCGAGCGCAAGGTGCGCCGGCCGCTCCGGGGGCCGATCGCCCACCTGCTCAACTGGCTGCCTCCCCAGAAGCGCGAGTTCCTGTTCAAGGACATGCGGCTCTTCTTCCGGGACAACACGCAGTGGAGCCAGCTCATCCTCCTGGCCGTGCTGCTGCTGATCTACATCTTCAACATCCGGTCGCTGCCGATCCACACCGGCGAGCGGGTGCCGTTCGCCCTCGTGACGGTCATCTCGTTTCTCAACCTCGGACTCGCGGGGTTCGTCCTGTCGGCGGTGGCGGCCCGGTTCATCTTCCCCGGGATCTCGCTCGAAGGCCGCCAGATGTGGCTCCTCCGCTCCAGTCCGCTCGATCCGCGCACGATGTTATGGAGCAAATACTGGATGGGCACGATCCCGCTCGTCGTGCTGGCGCTCGCGATCACCGGGCTGACCAACTCGCTGCTGCGGGTGAGCGCGTTCATGATGGCGGTGAGTCTGGTCACGATCGTCCTGTACACCGTGGCCGTGAGCGCGCTCGCGCTGGCGTTCGGCGTCTTCTACCCTCAGTTCGGGACCGAGAACGCGGCGCAGATCCCCACCAGCTTCGGCGGCATCGTCTACATGATGGCGAGCCTCAGTTTGCTGGCGGTGGTCATCATGATCGAGGCGGTGCCGGTCACGGCGCAGCTCAGGGCATGGCAGCGGGGCGAGCATCTCACCGCCACGCCCGAGATCCTGATCGCGGGCGCCCTGGTGCTCGTGCTGTGCGCGGGGGCCACGCTGATTCCGCTGCGCCTGAGCGCCCGGCGGCTCGAGCTGATGGAGTGGTAGCGTGAGCGGCATCGCGGTCGATCTCGTCAGCGACACGGTCACCCGACCCGGGCCGGCCATGCGCCGCGCCATGGCGGAAGCCGAAGTGGGTGACGAGCAGAACCGCGAGGACCCGACCGTCAACCGGCTGCAGGACATGGTGGCCGAGCTGCTGGGCAAGGAGGCGGCGCTGTTCCTGCCGTCGGGGACGATGTGCAACCAGGTGGCCTTTGCCGTGCACTGCCGCCCGGGCGACGAGATCCTGCTGCACGAGACCGCGCACCCGTTGCTGTACGAGGCCGGGGGGCCGTCGGCGCTGGCAGGGGCCGCGATGCGGCCCCTCCCCGGCGCGCGGGGCCTCTACTCCGCGGAGCAGGTGCGCCAGGCAGTGCGGCCGAGGGTGCATTACATGCCGCGGACGCGGGCACTCTCGGTCGAGCAGACGGCCAACATCGCGGGCGGGGTGTGCTGGCCGCTGGCCCTGGTCGAGGAGGTCTGCGCCGCCGGGCGCTCGGCCGACCTGGCCTGCCACATGGACGGGGCAAGGCTCATGAACGCGGTGGTCGCCACGGGAACGGCGGCCGGCGCGTTCGCGGCGCCGTTCGACACCGTCTGGCTCGACCTCACCAAGGGCCTCGGCGCGCCCGTGGGTGCGGTACTGGCCGGGTCGCGGGCATTCATCGAGGAGGCGTGGGTCTTCAAGCAGCGGCTCGGCGGCGCCATGCGCCAGGCCGGGATCATCGCGGCGGCCGGGATCTTTGCGCTCGAGCACCACGTGGAGCGGTTGGCCGAGGACCACGAGCGCGCACGGCAGTTGGCCCGGGGGCTGGCGGAGCTGCCGGGGCTGGCGGTGGACGCCGACCGCGTCGAGACCAACATCGTGATCTTCGACGTCCGCGGCACCGGCCTCACCGGCGAAGAGTTCGGGCGGCGGACGCTCGAGCGATCCGGCGTGCGCTTCAGCGTGCTCGGCCCCACCCTCGTGCGGGCGGTGACGCACCTGGATGTCCCGCCGGACGGCGTGGAGCGAGCCCTGGCGGCGGTGCGGGCGGCACTCCGCGGGTAAGGGGTTGCAGGCAAGCTGATACTCGGTAATGGGCGGCCGCCAGCCGCCCTTTTCCGTTCCCTCCGGCAGGTTCACGGTCCCAGGTCCTCGCATGCCCTCTCCTAGGTTGGCCTCGCCGCCGGGCTCTGCCCGTCCGGCGGCGCGAGCGACCAACCCCAGGAGGAGCCATGACCCGTCGATCTCACTTCGCCTTTCTCGCGCTGCTGGCCGGGGCCGCCGGCTGCAGCGACCGCCCCGAGCAGTCGCCCACGGCCCCGCCCGATGCGGTGAGAGTCGTGGCGCCCGCCTCTGCGCCAGCCGCGGCGCCGGGCGGTCGCGCCGAGCGCGCGGCACAGGAGCGTCTCGCGCGCCGGATGGCCATCGCCCTCGCCGACCCCGCCTTCCGTGCCTATGTGAAGGACGCGCTCGACCGCTCGCCTGTCCGCGAGCACAAGCTCCAGTTCCAGCGCCTGCTCGGGCGGCCCGACCACCGTGCGCTCCAGGCCCTCGCCCGGGCGGGCGGAGAGCTCGAGCCCGCGGTGGAAGCGGATGCGCGCTCCACCATCCCGCTCGAGTTCTACATGCCCGTGCCGGCGCACCGCGCCGCCTGGACCGGCGGGGACAACATCCTCGTCGCCACCGCACGGGAAGATCGCGAGGCTCCGGTGGCGTTCGACGTGCGGGGCCACCGGCGGCTGCTCAGCAGCGACTCGCCGCCGGCCACTCCGGTGCTGGCCGTGGTCCCGGTGGAGACGGATTTCGACGGCGGGGCAAACATCGGGTTCGCGAAGGCAGGCGAGGGCGGCGGGAGCAACGGCGGGGGCGGGGGCACCGCGGGCTCCGACCAGCCGGGGGGCCTGTTCATGACCTACTCGCACTTCGTGGACGATTTTGAAGGTTGGTTGAAGGGGAGCCCCGAATATGAGATCCATATTCTCGGCCAGCTCGGGAGCAGCGACTCGCTGACGAGCTACCAGTGCGCGGGAGAGCACGCCGGAGGCTATTACGCCTTCGACCAGAACAGTCGGGACTGGACAGGCAACGTCATGCTCTTTTCAACGACGCAGCTCGCCAACTACAAGACGTTGCATCCCAACCAGAATATCAGGATTCTCGCGCTCGAGGACGACGACGGCGCGTGCCAGATCCGGCTGGACGGCGAGCGCTTCAAGACCTTCCAGAATACGCTCCAGACGGAGTATCCAAACCTTACCGGTGGGAAGGACAGCACGAGCGGGCTGACCAAGATCTTTCAGCACGCCAACGCGCTGCAGAAAATCATCCGGACCGCGTACTCCTGGATCACCTCGCAGGACGATCTCATCGGCAACGCCGTGGAAGACTCCGTCGTGGGCGAATACCGCGCCGGGGCCAACTGGATCGTCCGGGGCGAGGGTAACGTCACCAACGGCTGGCTCAAACTTCAGATGCGGTGATCCCATGCCCAACTCACGTGCCCCCTGGTCCATCATCGGGCTGCTGCTCACCGCGGCCGTGGCTTCACCCGTCTCCGCACAGTGGAGTGTTGGAATGAGCGTCGGCGCCGCCCGCTTTTCGGGCGGCGCCGAGGAGCCGAGCACCGGTCGCTCGCTCCTGCCGTACCGGCCCACGGTGTTCCAGGTCGGCGTCG
Organism: Gemmatimonadales bacterium; assembly: GCA_036262935.1. GTDB lineage: Bacteria > Gemmatimonadota > Gemmatimonadetes > Gemmatimonadales > GWC2-71-9 > CAVVWJ01. The sequence goes on from DATAHW010000039.1 coordinate 10,432, forward strand.
CGCGGGTGGCGGGGAGGATCGGTGTGGAGCTGCACGTGCATTACGCCTCGTCGAGCCTGGGGTTCGAGGGCAAGGAGGCCGTCGTGGCCATCAAGGATGGCCTGGAGGTGTACGGAGCCACTCCCGAGCTCTCGGTCCGAGTCACCGGACTCGGGCCTGGAGGGGTGCTTCGGGCCTACGCGGGACCCGTGTTCGAAGTGTGGAAGCTGGACGACGCCACCTCCCATTCAAGAGTGGGAGCGGCGGCGGCGCTGGGGCTGGAGGTGCCGTTCGGCCGCCGGTGGGCCGGTTCGGCCCGGATCGGCGGGTCCGTCATGCGGTCGCCGTTCGCCCAGGCCGATCTGGACGAGGGGCTCGAGCCGAGGGCGCTGTGGCGGCGCGAGGTCAGCGCCGGGCTCAACTACCGGATGTAACGAGAGCCGTGCGGGCGCTACGCGGCCAC
>DATAHW010000040.1:0-27830 GCA_036262935.1 Gemmatimonadales bacterium
CACGACTCACGACTCACGACTCACGACTCAACGGAGCCCACATGCGCCGTGACTTCGAGTACATCGTCCTGGGCCTCGGAGGATGGGGCAGCGCCGCGGCGTACTGGTTGTCGAAGCGGGTGGGCTCGGCGGTGCTAGGACTCGAGCAGTTCGAGCTCGGGCACGTGCGCGGGGAGTCGCAGGACCACTCGCGGATCATCCGGCTTTCGTATCACACGCCGCAGTACGTGGAGCTGGCCAGGCACGCCTTCGCCGCGTGGGCGGAGGTGGAGCAGGAGGCCGGGGAGCGGCTGGTGCTTCGGACCGGCGGCCTCGATTTCGCCCCGATCGTGAGCGCCATCCCGCTGAGCAACTACAGTGGGAGCATGGACGCGGCGGGGGTGCCGTACGAGCACCTCGATGGCGCCGAGATCCGGCGGCGGTGGCCGCAGTTCACGGTGGGCGACGAGATCCATGGGCTGTATCAGCCGGAGAGCGGGATCGCGATGGCCGCCCGTGGGAACGCGGTGCACGTGCGGCTGGCGGAGGCGCATGGCGCCACCCTGCGGGACCGGGCGCCGGTGGAGCGGCTTCGGCCGATGAACGGCGAGATCGAGGTGACGGCGGGCGGGACGACCTACCGCTGCCGCCGGCTGGTGGTCGCGGCGGGCGCCTGGTCCAACGGCGCGCTGACCCACTTCGGGATGCACCTGCCGCTGCGGGTGACCAAGGAGCAGGTCACCTACTTCGCGACGCCGCACCAGGCGGAGTTTCAACCGGACCGGTTCCCCGTCTGGATCTGGATGGACGACCCGTGCTTCTACGGCTTCCCCATCTTCGGCGAGGCCGGCACCAAGGCCGGCCAGGACGCCGGCGGCCGCGAAGTAAGCGCCGACACCCGCACCTTCGAGCCGGACCAGGCCGCGCTCCGGCGGACGACGGAGTTTCTCGAGCGGTACATCCCCCGGTCGCTGGGTCCGATCATCTACACCAAGACCTGCCTCTACACACTGACGCCCGACCGCGATTTCGTGATCGACCGGCTCCCGGACCATCCCGATGTGGTGGTGGGAATCGGAGGCGGTCACGGCTACAAGTTCGCCTCGCTGGTCGGACGGATTCTGTCGGAGCTGGCCATCGACGGGCGCACGGAACGGAACATCGAGCCGTTCCGGATCGACCGGGCCATCCTGCAACTGCAGAATCCGCCGGTGAATTACATGGTCTGAACCGGGGGTCCGGGAAGGTGGGGTGGGGTTCGGGGTCCGCGGCTGCGGCGGGCGGTGAGGCGCGCTCTGGTCGCTGCAGTGCGCGTGGGCGTTGGAGATCGCGCAGGGACCTGGAGTGCGCACTGACGCTCCCGCCGCGTGCCTCACCGCCCGCCTGCGCCCGCAGATCGGAGCCACGGGCATGAAGTGTCCATCCCGTCCCCCGCCATGCGCCATTTCTGTCTTTCCGAGCGGCACCGCCTCCGGCGGTGCCGCTCGGCCGCGCCCCCCGTGGGGCGCGGAAGGCCCAGGGCCGGCGGGGGTCGCAGAGGGAGCGTCAGTGGGCCTCAAGGTCCCTGCGCGATCGCAACCGTCGAAGCCCACTGCAGCGACCGGCGCGACCCCCGCCGGCCCCGCACGGAGCCCTACCGACGCCCCAAACTCCTCATCACTTCCCGATCGAACTGCACCGACAAGCTCTCCCGCCTCGAGTACGGCCCCGGCCGATACGCCCGCGACTCCACCCCGAGCTGGCTCTGTTCGCAGATGTGCCAGTCCTGCCGGTTGGTCATGTCCCAGAATTCCACCCCGTCGTCGGGGTTGAACGTCGGGTCGCCGAGCGTCGCGGGGTGGAAGAGCCAGGAGCAGGTGATGAGCGTCCGGTCCGTCCCCTCTGGCCACAGCGTATGGAACATCACGTAGTCCGGGTGCAGGCTCAGGAGCATGTTCGGAAAGATGGCGTAGTAGTACACCCGGTTCATGTCTTCCTCGGGCAGGTCGCCCACTGCGACGCCGCACGACTGGCCGCTCATCGTCAGGCTCGTGTGGCCGCGATTGAGCACCATGTAGCCACCGGTGAACGGGCCCTCGGTCAGGTCGTTTTCGCCGCTCGTCGGCGGCGTCAGCTTGGACAGGGCCGGATGGACCGAGCTGCAGTGGTAGCACTCGGAATAGTTCTGGAACAGCAGCTTCCAGTTGGACCGGACGTCGTACTCGATGGTCCGCGCGACCTTCAGGTTGGGCAGGTTGAACCGGGTGAAGCGCCCGAGCAGCGGGGCCCACGCCTGCTCGAACGGCTCGGGCTCGTCGGCGAGATTGATGAAGAGGAACCCTTCCCATCGGGCCACCGGCACGCCGAACAGCGGCCAGTCGCTCTTGTCGAAGTTGTCGATGTCGGCCGCGGACGGCGCGCCGATGAGCCGGCCGTCGAGCCCGTAGGTCCAGGCATGATAGGGGCACTGGATGGCGCTGCCGAATTGCCCGGTGTGCGCCTCGCAGAGCCGCGTGCCCCGGTGGCGGCAGACGTTGTAGTAGGCGCGGAAGCCGCCCTCGCGGTCGCGAAGGACGATGATGCTCTCCTTGCCCACCGCCTGCAGGAAGTAGTCACCCGGAGCGGCCAGCCGATCCTCGCGGCCCACACAGAGCCAGCGCCGGGTGAAGATCCGCTCCATCTCCTCGCCGAACAGCTCGGGCGAGGTATAGTATTCCCGGGGCAGGGTGCGGGCGCCGTCGATCGAGATCTCGGTGGTCTTGAGGTAGGTGGCCACGGTGGGTCTCCGAAGAGGTAGTCCGCGAAATATGCCATGCGGCGATGCGCCCGGGAAGCCGAGCCGCTCGTCTGCGGGCCCTGAACGAGGAGGCAGCATGCGTGTGACAACGAGAATGCCGGCGCGGTGGGCGGTCGTGCTTGCCTGCGCGCTGCCGGCCAGCGGGTGCGTGGCGGCGGCGGCGGCCGGCGCGGCGGGCGCGATCTACGCCACTACGCGTGGCGCGGAGTCGCTGGTCAGCGGCTCCATCAGCCAGGTGGCGGCGCGCGTGCCCCCGGTCATGCGGCAGATGAACATCACCCAGACCGGCTCGAGCACCGACGACAGTGGGGCCAAGCAGGAATTCAAGGGCAAGCACGCCGATCTCGATGTCACCATCCAGCTCGAGCGGCAGGACTCGGCAACCACCAAGACCGAGGTGTACGCCCGGAAGAACCTCGCCGAGTGGGACAAGGATTTCGCCCGCCAGATACTGGAGCAGATCGTGAAGCAGCGATGAGTCAGGGGGTTGCAATCCCGTGATTGCAGGACTATATTGGTGGATCGGTTGCATACGTGCATCCGATACGCAACGTTTTCAGACAGGGGCTGGCGTTGATGCCGGCCCTTTTTGTATCGGTTGCCGTCCCTGGCGCAGTGCTGCGCCGCGGCAGCCAGGCCCCGCGTGGAGGCGTAATCCACGTGAACCGTAGTCGGTCGTGCGGCATGTCCCCACTCCGATTACACCAGTACAAGGAGTAGGACAATGCGCGTTACCGGAACGGTCAAGTGGTTCAATGACGCCAAGGGCTTCGGCTTCATCACGCCCGAGGACGGTCAGAAGGACTGCTTCGTTCACCATTCGGCGATCCAGGCCCAGGGCTTCAAGAGCCTGGCCGAGGGCGAGCGGGTGGAATTCGACGTCGTGCAGGGCCAGAAGGGCCCGGCGGCGGAGAACGTCGTCAAGCTGCAGTAGTTCCGCACCGCAGTTGCTGCGGAAACGGCCGGCTCGCCTCAGGGCGAGCCGGCCGTTTGCTGTTCGGCCCCCACCAGCCGGGTGACCGCCACAACGTGCCGCGCGCCGTCGTCCACCAGCCGGATGCCGGCTCCCTCCGCGGCGCGCCCGTCCACCGTCACGCCCGCCGGCTCGGCGCCGTCCCCGATCCGCACCACGATCTCGTACACGCTCCGTCCGTAGCGGTACTCGATGGTGTACTCCGGCCACGCGGCCGGGGCGCGTGACTCGATGAGCAGCGTGTCGCCCTGCCGGGTGAACCCGAGGATCCCCTCCAGCCCGACCCGGTACATCCAGCTCGCGGAGCCGGTGTACCAGGTCCATCCGCCGCGGCCGACCTGGCCTTCGGCCGTGTACACGTCGGCGGCCACCACGTACGGCTCGACCTTGTAGCGCTCCGCCTCCGCCGGCGTGCCGGCGTGGGTGAGCGGGTTGAGCATCTGGAACAGCTCGAACGCCCGATCGCCGCGGCCCTCGAGCGCCGTGGCGAGCACGGCCCAGAGCGCCGCGTGGGTGTACTGCGCGCCGTTTTCACGGACGCCGGGCAGGTAGCCCTTGATGTAGCCCGGGTCCTTGGGCGTCTGGTCGAACGGCGGCGTGAGGAGCACCACCAGCCCGGGATCCTCCCGTACCAGGTGCTCTTCCAGCGACCGCATCGCGATCTCGCGGCGCGCGGGATCGCCGGCACCGGAGATGACGCTCCAGCTCTGCGCGATCGAGTCGATCCGGCACTCCTCGCTTTCCGCGGAGCCGAGCGGCGTGCCGTCGTCGTAATAGGCGCGCCGATACCAGGCGCCGTCCCAGCCGTGCGCCTCGACCGCCGCGGCATAGGCGTCGGCCCGGCGGCGGAAATCATCCGCCACGGCGAGGTCGCCGCGGGCCTCGGCATAGGGCGCGAAGCCGCGCAGCGTGGCGATGAGGAACCAGGCGAGCCAGACGCTCTCACCCCGGCCTTCGACGCCGACGCGGTTCATGCCGTCGTTCCAGTCGCCGCCGCCGATGAGCGGCAGCCCATGCACCCCGGCGGTCGAGGCCCGGCGCAGCGCGCGGAGGCAGTGCTCGTAGACGCTCCCGTGCTCGTCCGTGACCCGGGGCAGGTCGTACAGCTCCTGCTCCCCGGGCTCGAGCGGGCGCATCTCGAGGAAGGGGACGTACTGGTCGAGCACCGACCGGTCGCCGGTGGTGCGCACGTAGTGGTCTACCACGTACGGCAGCCAGACGAGGTCGTCCGAGAACCGCGTGCGCACGCCGCGCCCGCTCTGCGGGTGCCACCAGTGCTGCACGTCGCCTTCGAGGAACTGGCGGCTCGCCGCGCGCAGGATGTGCGCGCGCGCCAGCGCGGGCTCGGCGTAGACGAAGGCCATCACGTCCTGGAGCTGGTCGCGGAAGCCGTAGGCGCCGCTGCTCTGGTAGAGCGCCGACCGGGCCCACATCCGGCAGGCGAGCGCCTGGTACAGGGTCCACCGGTTGAGCATCGCGTCGAACGTCGGCGCGGGCGTGCGGACGGTGATCACGGAGAGCCGCTTCCGCCATCCCTGCACCGCGCGCTCGAGCGCCGCGCGCGCGCGGCCGGCGTCGAGGTGATCGGTGAGCGCCTTCCGGGCCTCGGCTTCGCTGGGCGCCGCGCCGAGCAGCACGACGAGCTCGCGGGTCTCGCCGGGATCGAGCTCGAGCACGCACTGCAATGCGGCGCACGGGTCGAGCGCCGCGCCCGTGACGCCCGACAGCTCGACGCCGGGTCGGAGCCCCGCCGGCGCCTCGGGCGTCCCGTTCCGGCCCAGGAACTCTCGCCGGCTGCCGGTGTGGGCCGTGACGGGCTCGGTGATGGCGTGAAGGGCCGTCCAGTCGGCGAACTCGGGGTCGAAGCCGTTCCGGGCGAAGATCGCCCCGTGCTCGCGGTCGAACTTCGTGCGCACCTGGTGCTGGGTGTGCTCGCGCAGCACGCCGAGGGTCCACTCGACATAGGTCGTGATCGTGAGCCGGCGGGCGCGCTCGCCCGTGTTGGTCACCTGCAGCACGCCGAGGCGCACCGCCGCGTCTTCCGGCAGGCCGACAGTGTAGCGCGTGGAAATCCCGTCATGCGCGTGCTCGAACGAGGTGGCGCCCGGGCCGTGGCGCACGTTCCATGGCCCCTCCCCGCGAATCGGCGCCGGCGTGGCGCTCCACAGCGCTCCGGTCTCGGTGTCCTGCAGGTACACTACGTCGCTCACCGGATCGGCCACGGGATCGTTGTGCCAGGGCGTCAGCCGGAAGAAGTAGCTGTTGCCGGCCCAGGTGAAGCCGCCGCCCCGCTCGGTCACCACGAAGCCGCCGTGCGGATTGGCGATGACGTTGGCCCAGGGCGCGGGCGGTACCCCTCGGCCGGCGAGATGGATCTCGTAGTCGCCGTCGGCGGCCAGTCCGCCAAACCCGTTGTCGAATGCCGGGGCGGACGGCGGCGTTGCTCCGGCCTTCCTCGGCGCCGCGGCGAGCCCCGGGGCCGTCGGCGTCCGCAGGGTGGCCCCGATCCGCCGGACCGCCCGCGCCACCCGGGAGTCGCTCCGCTCGGGCGCGCGGGTCTCGTGCGGCTGCACGTCGAGCTCGGCATCGAGCGGCTCGCGGGTCGTCATCGCCGAGGCGACGATGCGGCCGAGCGAACGCCCGTCGCAGGGGATGTGCACCCGGGCCGTCGCGCGCAGCATCAGCAGCTCGGCGGCATCCATCACGTCGGCACGGCGCACGAACACGCCGCCCGAGCGGTCGAGCGAGCCGGAGTCGCCGATCGCGTACACCGCGCTCGTGATCTGGTCGGCCAGCTCCTGCAGGTAGCTGGGCGGATGGGTGTTGAGGACGACCAGATCCACCGTCATCCCGCGCCGTCTCCAGTAGCGGTGGGCCGCCAGGAGCTGGCGCAGGGTGGGGAGCCCTTCGGCCGAGGCGATCGTGGCGAGCACGATCGGCCAGTCGCCGGAGATGCCGTTGGCCCAGAGGAGCGGCTGCGCGCCGCGGTTCCGGCGCAGCTCGGCCTCAGGCGGCCGGAGCGCGGCGGTCCCGTAGAACAGGTGGCCGGCCAGCTCCTGGAACACCGCCGCCTCCGCCGGCGTGAGCTGGAACTCGCGGAGCTCCACCTGGCTCGAGGTCCAGGCGAGGTCGAGCGCGCGCTGGGCGGCGTGGGGGTCGTGGTAGCGGTCGGCCAGCTCGAAGGCGCGCTCGCTGGTCTCCGCGACGAGCGTCGTGAACGCCACCGAGGCCGACTGGCCGGGCGCGAGCCGCACCCGCACGCGGAGCGCGAACACGGGATCGAGCACCGAGCCGGTGGCGCCGGAGAGCGGCCCGTCCTGCTCGAGTGCCGCGGGCTCCCGGGTCGAGCGCCCGCGGCCGACGAAGCGTGCGCGGTCGGTCTCGCAGCTCACCTCGCCGACCTGCTCGGCACCCGCGGCCACGACGTGCACGCACCAGAGCGGCCGCTCCTCCGCCGAGCGGGGCCGGCGGGTGGCGGTGATGGCGGCACACCAGGCATGCCACTCGGTCTCGACGAACAGATTGCCGAACGCGGGGTGGGCGCGGTCGGCCTCGGGCGTCGCGAGCACGATCTCGCCGTAGCTGGTGAGCTCCACCTCTCGGGTCTCGCCGCCGTTGTTCACCACGGTCACCCGCCGCACTTCGGCCGAATCGTCGGGGACGACGGCGATCTCGGTCCGCGTCTCGACCGGACCGTCGGCCCGGTGGAAGGTGACCCGGTCGGTGGCGAGGTGGGCGCGGTACCAGTCCGCCTGCGCGCACACCGGCTGATGCGTCGCCGACCAGACGCGGCTGCTGGTGAGGTCCTTCACGTAGCAGAACTGCCCGGTGTGGTCCCGCGTCCCATCGGAGCGCCAGCGGGTGACGGCCAGCGCCTGATAGCGGCTGTACCCGCCGCCGGCGTGGCTCACCATGATGGTGTAGGGGAGCTGGCCGAGCAGGGCGACGTGCGGCGTCGGCGCGTCCGGCGCGTCGATTTCGCGCACGGCCGGACGCTCCACCTCCGCCTCGGGCAGCGACTCGTCGCGCCGGACCGCCTGCGGGTCCCTGAGCGCCAGCCGCCGCGGGATGCGCTCGTGCAGGAGCAGCTCCGCCGAGCGCACCACGGGGTCGTCGTGGAACCGGCGCTGCCACACCTGTCCCGTCAGCGCGTTGGTCAGGGCGACGAGCCCCATGCCCAGGTGATGCGCCATGTAGGTGGCGACCACGGCGTAGCGCTGGTCGGGGTCGGGGCGGGTGTAGTCGAGCGCGTCGCGGAAGCCGCAGGGGCCGAGGGCGCCCTTCGTCTCCAGCCGCTCGAGATTGGCGAGCGCGCGCACCGGGTCGATCATCGCGGCGAGCGCGGAGGCGTAGGGCGCCACCACCAGATCGCGGCCGAGTCCGCGCTTGAGGGCCAGGTCGGGAATGCCGAACGGACGGTACTGGTAGACGTGGTGGCGGTCGCGGACGTTGTACGCGCTCTCGCTCACCCCCCAGGGCACGCCGCGCTCGGCGCCGTACGCGATGTGCCGGGCCACGGCGGCGGCATACGTCTGCGCCAGCACCGTGAACGGATACGAGCGCATGACGAGTACCGGCATCAGGTACTCGAACATGCTCCCGCTCCAGGACAGGAGCACGGGCGCCCGCCCCGCGTGCGCGCGGGTGAGTGCGCGGCCGAGCCGGAACCAGTGCTCGGCCGGCACGTCGTTCTTGGCCACCGCGATGAAGCTCGCCAGCCGCGCCTCGGACGCGAGAAGATCGTAGTACGAGCCGTCCAGCGCGTGGGTGGTCTGCTGGAAGCCGATCGCGAACAGCTTCCGCTCCGGATCGAACAGGAAGCGGAAATCCATCTCCATGGCGTAATCCGCCGCGCGCTCGGCAATGGCGCGGAGGCGAGCGGCGAGCGGCCCGGTATCCTCAGGGGCGGCCGAGCGCGCGGCGATGAACCGAAGGCTCCAGCTCACCCACTCGGCCGCGGGCGCGCCGGCGAGCGCCGCCTCCGCCTCCCGGAGCGGCTGCGCGATGGTCTCGAGCGACTCGGCCGACGGCGGCTCGCGCCGCGCCGCCGCGAGCGCCGCCCGCGCCGCCCGGACGGACGCGGAATCGCCGGCCAGCGCGAGCGCCGTGTCGAGCACGGGCCAGACGCGCGGCGGTGTGGTGGGCTCGTCCGCCAGCGCGAGGCAGGCCTGCCGGAGTGCGATCAGGTGCCCGGCCAGGTTGCCGCTGTCGACCGTCGAGATGTAGCCCGGCTGCAGGACGCTCAGATCGCGCAGGTCGTACCAGTTGAAGAAGTGGCCGCGGAAGCGGCGCATCCGCTCGAGCGAGCGCAGGGCCAGCTCCAGACGCCGGGTCATCTCGCCCAGCGTGATGAAGCCGAGGTCGCGGGCGCTCACCGTGGCCAGAAGCTGGAGGCCGATGTTGGTGGGCGAGGTGCGCATCGCGACCACCGGCTCGGGCGTCTCCTGGAAGTTGTCGGGGGCCAGCCACTGGGTGGCTTCGCCGACGAACCGGTCGAAGAAGCGCCAGTGCAGCAGCGCGTAGCGGAGCGCCCGCCGCCGGGTCTCCGGGGGCAACCGCTGCTCGCGCCGCAGCGCCGGCGCACCCAGCGCGAACGCCACCCAGGGCGAGGCCATCCAGAGCGTGGCCAGCGGGAGCACCGCCAGCGCGAGCTGCCAGGTGAGTCCGCCGGCGTGCCACACCGCCGCCGCGGCGGCCGCGGCCGCGATCACCACCGCGGGCCACATCGCGCGCCAGGTGACGAGGGCGGAGGTGGACATCGCGCGCTCGACCTGTGACGCGCTCTGCCACTGGAGCAGATGGCGGTGCGACACGGCCATGCGCCAGAGCGTCCGGCCGATGGCACTCGCCGAGACGCACGCCTGGTGGGCCAGGAAGACGATGGCGAGCGCGAGCTGCTGGGCGCTGGTGGCCGCGTCGCGGGCCACGGCGGCGTAGTAGGCGCGCCACGACTTGTCCAGCGGCGGGCGCACCGCCGCGAGCAGGAGCGAGACGATCCACGGCGCGGCCACCGCTCCCAGGCCGAGCAGCGTCCAGCGGAGCGGCGGCACCGCGAGCAGCGTCCACCCAAGCACGAAGAACGCGAGCTGCGCCGGCTCGACCAGGCTGCGGCGCAGATTGTCGAGGATCTTCCAGCGCGAGAGGAGCGACAGCCGGTTGGGCTCGGAGCCGCCCGGGCCCGGCACCCGTGCGGTGAGCCAGGGCAGGAGCTGCCAGTCGCCGCGGATCCAGCGGTGCTTCCGGCGGGTAAAGCTCAGGTAGCGGGCGGGATAGTCGTCGTAGACGATGACGTCGGTGGCGAGGCCCGCCCGGGCGTAGCTCCCCTCGATGAGGTCGTGGGAGAGCAGCGTGTTCTCGGGGAAGCGGCCGTGGGTCGCCTGCTCGAACGCGCGGACGTCGTAGATGCCCTTGCCGGTGAAGCTCCCCTCGCCGTACAGGTCCTGGTAGACGTCCGAGACGGCGGTGGTGTACGGGTCCACGCCGGGATGGCCCGAGTGGATGGCGGCGAAGATCGAGCGGTGGGCACTCGGCAGCGAGACGCCCACCCTCGGCTGCAGGATCCCGTAGCCGCGCACCACGCGGCCGAGCGCCTCGTCGTACACCGCGCGGTTGAGCGGGTGGGCCAGCGCTCCGACGAGCAGCGGGGCCGCATCGGGCGGAAGGACGGTGTCGGCGTCGAGCGTGATGACGTAGCGCACGCTCCGGATCGGCGCCGGGTCGCCGATCAGGACGTTGAACCCGTCGCGCCGCCCGGTGAGCACGAACCGGTTGAACTCGGCCAGCTTCCCGCGCTTCCGCTCCCAGCCCATCCACACGCCCTCGTGCGGGTTCCAGCGGCGGGGCCGGTGAAACAGGTAGAAGGCGTCCTCGTTCCCGGCGGCGTAGCGGGCGTTGAGCGCGCGGACCCCATCCACGGCGGCGGCGACGATCGCTTCGTCGCCGTCCCGGGTCTCGGTGGCGGCGTCGGTGAAGTCGCTCAGCACCGCGAAGTGGAGATGGGCCTCGCGGTTGGCCAGGAACTGGACCTCGAGATTCTCCAGCGCCTCGTGCACCGCGTCCACGCTGCCGAACAGCGTCGGGATCACGACCGCGGTGCGGAACTCGGGCGGGACGCCGTGCTCGTCGAGGTCGAGCTTGGGGAGCGTGCGGGGCGGGAGGAACGCGGTGACGAGCTGGTTGACGACATTGACCGCGATGTCGCCCGCGGGGATCAGGCCGAGGAGCAGCACCGGGAGCCACTCGGCGCGGGCGGCCGGGCCGCCGAGCCAGAGCACCGCGGCCAGCGCGGCGGCGGTGGTCGTGAGCACGCCGCCGACAAACACGGTGTTCGGGTGGCGGTGCACCCAGCGCTCGACCGACTCGCCCGGGGTGGGGCGGTAGCCGGTCGCCTGCTCCAGCTCGGCGAGGCCGGCGTCCACCAGGTAGTAGCCGACGTGGGCGCGCCGGGGATCGTCCGCGGCCGCGGCCAGCGCGGCGCGGGCACGGTCCACCGCGAGCCGGGCCACCGCCTCTTCGCTCCGTCCGGTCCGCCTGGCCACCCGCTCCACCGCGTGGCGGTAGCGGTCGCGGGTGGCGAAGTCCATGCGCGAGTAGAACGCGGACGGGTCCTCCCGCAGGATCGCCTCCATCCGGCTCTGGCCCTCGACGAACGTCCGCCAGTCCATCCGCGCGATCGCGCGCAGGCTGGTGATGCTGTTCGCCATGCCGACCTGGGTGAGGGCGAGCCGCTGGGTGGCCTTCCCGGCGGCCTCCTCCGCGCTCAATGCTTCGTCCGCGATCCACTGCTCCAGCCGCACGATGGCGGGCAGCGCGCCGCCCTCCACCCGGAGCTGCTGGAGGAAGCGGGCGACGAAGGTGGGGGCGAGCGTCGGCGCCGCGTCGGCGAAGCCCTCGAGCTCGGCGTCGAGCGCCTCGGTCCCGGCCTCGCTCGCGCGGGCGATCCGCGCCGCCGCGTGGTCGGCCGCCTCCAGCTCGTCGAGCCGTTGCACGGTGCGCAGCGTCATCCGGCGCACGTTCTCGATCAGGCCCAGCCGGAGCATCGCGGGCACGGCCCAGAGCTCGCCGATGGTGAGCCCCGCCACCTGCTGGAACGCCTCGACGAACGCGCCGACGTTGTCGAGGCCGATCCGGCCCTCGCTGTGGGAGATGAGGGTGATCGCCAGCTCGTAGACCCGCGGGTAGCCCGCCAGCGGGCCGGAGGCGAGCACCGGCAGCTCGCGGTAGTAGCCGCCGGGAAGGCTCTCCCGTACCTCGCCGATGTGCTCCTGCACCACGTGATAGTTGTCCAGCAGCCACTCGCCGGCGGGGCCGATGTCGGCGCCGCGATCGGAGGCCGCGGTGAGCCGGGCGTGCGCATGATCGAGGGTGCGGCGGGTGTCGTTGAGCCGGGCGAGAAGCGGAGTGCGGCGCCGGTCGGGCGCCACCTTCGCGAGCCGCTGCCCTGCGGCCACGTCCTGGGCGCGCTCGGCCAGGTGCTCGGCGCCGAGCAGCTCGCCGCGGATCGGGCCGGTCAGCAGATCCTCGCGGGCATCGGTGCGCGGTCTGAATCGGCGGGAGAGGGCGCGGCGAACGGTCAGCGGATCGATGGGGAGGGCCTCGGGGTGGGAGAGGGCGGCGGACGTTCCCGGGGTGATCCGGTCGTGAACGCAGTATAGGTGAGGCGGGGAGTCAGGGGGAGGTGGGGCGGGGCTGCGTGGTCGGACCGGGCGAGCGGCGCTGTCATCCCGAGCGGAGCGAGGGATCTTGCCGGGCCGAGTTCGGACTCCGGGTAAGCAGGTCCCTCGCTCCGCTCGGGATGACAGTGGGGGGACTCTCCATCGCGCCGCGCACCACCCCGCGGCACTCCCCGAACCCGATCCGCACGGCGCCCGGCCGCTCGGCATAGCCGCGCATGATCACCTCGTCCCCGTCCGCCAGAAACCCCCGCGTCTCCCCCGTCGGCAGCGTCAGCGGCTCGGCGCCGCGGCGGGTGAGCTCGAGCAGCGACCCGTACGAATCCTTCGCCGGCCCCGAGATCGTGCCGCTCGCGATGAGGTCTCCCGGGCGGAGGTTGCAGCCGTTGCTGGTGTGGTGGGCCAGCATCTGCGCGGCGGTCCAGTAGAGGTCGGCCGCGCGGCCGCGGCTCAGCCGGACCGGCTGCAGCCCTTCGAGCCGCATGCGCGCGGAGGTGAGGTACACTTCGACCACGATGTCGAAGCCGCCGTGCGACCGGTTTGCCGGGGACGCAAGGTACGGGAGCGGCGCGGGATCGCCCTCGGGCCGGGGCGCGGCCGGCACGCGGAACGGCTCGAGCGCCTCGAGCGTCACCAGCCACGGCGACATCGTCGTCATGAAGCTCTTGGCCAGGAACGGGCCGAGAGGCTGGTATTCCCAGCTTTGCACGTCGCGGGCGGACCAGTCGTTGACCAGCGCGAGGCCGAAGAGGTGTGCCTCCGCCTGGTCGAGCGGCACCGGCTCGCCGGGCGGGTTGCCGGTCCCCACGAGAAAACCCACTTCCATCTCGTAGTCCAGCGCGCGCGTCGGCGCGTACGCCGGGGCATCGGCCTTCGGATCCTTGAGCTGCCCCATCGGGCGGCGCACCGGTGTCCCGCTGACTACGACGGAAGACGCGCGGCCATGATAGCCGATCGGCACCCACTTGTAGTTGGGCAGCAGCGGATTGTCGGGCCGGAACATGGCGCCGACGTTGGTCGCGTGGTGTACCGAGGCGTAGAAGTCGGTGTAGTCGCCGATCGCGGCCGGGAGCAGCAGCTCGGCCGCGCGCATGGGGACCAGGACACGGTCGCCCAGCCGGCGGTTGGCGCGGTGCGCGGGCGAGTCGCTCGCGAGGAGCGCGCTCGCCTGCTGCCGGAGCGCCACCCAGCTCTCGCGGCCGAGCGCGAGGAGCGGGTTGAGTGTCGCGGCGGCGCACGCCTCGCCCGCCCGCTCGGCGACACCGGTGAACCATCCCTCGTCGTGGCAGGCGGCGAGGTCGAGGATCTGATCGCCGATGGCCATGCCGACCCGAGCCGGCTCGTCCTCGTCATCCCGCGGGCGGAAAACGCCGAACGGGAGGTTCTGGATGGGGAAATCGGTGTGGCCTCGAGCGGAGTCGACCCAGGAGGTGAGGGCGGGGTCGTGGGTCTGGTTCACGGGGGAGCTCCGCGGGGGCGGTTGGGCGGACGGTCGGGCGGTCGGGCGGGCAGGCGGTCGCGCCGTCGGCCGCGGGTGCCTGTCATCCCGAGCGAAGCGAGGGATCTGGGACGCCTGCCTCGACCCATTCACGAGCAAGATCCCTCGCTTCGCTCGGGCTGACAATGGGGCGGGCGCGCCGGGCTCCTGCCGCCCGCCCGCCCGCCTGACCGCCTGACCGCCTGCCCGCCTGACCGCCTGACCGCCTGCCCGTCCGACCGCGCGACCGTCCGCCCGCCTTATATTCCCGCCATGTCCCAATCCCGCATCCGCAATTTCTGCATCGTCGCGCACATCGATCACGGCAAATCGACCCTGGCGGACCGGCTCATCGAGGTCACCGGCGCGGTCGAGAAGCGGCAGATGCGCGAGCAGTTGCTGGATACGATGGACCTCGAGCGCGAGCGCGGGATCACCATCAAGCTCAACGCCGTGCGGATGAGCTATAGCGCCCGGAGCGGCGAGTCCTACGAGCTCAACCTGATCGACACCCCGGGCCACGTGGACTTCACCTACGAGGTCTCGCGCTCGCTCGCGGCGTGCGAGGGCGCGGTGCTCGTGGTGGACGCCTCGCAGGGGGTGCAGGCGCAGACGCTGAGCAATCTCTTTCTCGCCATGGACGCCGGACTCGAGATCATTCCCGTCCTCAACAAGATCGACCTCCCCGGCGCCGAGCCCGAGCGTCGGGCCCAGGAGATCATGGACCTGATCGGCGCCAGGCGGGAGGAGATCCTGGCCGTCTCGGCCAAGGAAGGGACCGGCGTACCGGAGCTGCTCGAGGCAATCGTGGCGCGCGTCCCGCCCCCGCGCGGGCAGGAGGATGCCCCGCTCCGCGCCCTCATCTTCGATTCGTACTACGACCGGTACCGCGGCGCCATCCCCAGCATCCGCGTGGTGGACGGCACGGTGCGCGAAGGGATGGAGATCACCTTCGGCTCCCATCCCGACGACGTGTACCACGTCGAGGAGGTGGGGTACCTCCAGCTCGGGCAGCATCCCGCGGCCGAGCTCGAGGCGGGCGAGGTGGGCTATGTCGTGGCCAGCCTCCGCGGCGTCCGCGACGCGCGCGTGGGCGACACGATCCTCGACGCCCACGACCGCGCGGCCGAGCTGCTCCCGGGCTACCGTGACATCACGTCGATGGTGTTCGCCGGGATCTACCCGACGGACTCCGACCAGTACGAAGGGCTCCGCGACGCGCTCGAGCGGCTGGTGCTCAACGACGCGAGCCTCCACTACGAGCCCGAGTCGTCCACCGCGCTCGGCTTCGGGTTCCGCTGCGGATTCCTGGGCCTGCTGCACATGGACATCGTGCAGGAGCGGCTCGAGCGCGAGTTCAACCTGAGCCTCATCACCACCGTCCCCACGGTGGAGTATCACGTCTACCGCACCGACGGCGAGATGCTCCTGCTGGAGAACCCGAGCAAGCTGCCCGACCCCGCGGAGATCGCCCGGATCGACGAGCCCTACGTCAAGGCGCGCATCATGGCGCCGGCCGACTACATCGGCGGGATCATGAAGCTGGGCCAGGAGCGCCGGGGCGTCTACAACGGCATGCACTACGTGGACACCACCCGCGTCGAGTTCGAGTTCGAGTTCCCCCTGGGCGAGATCGTGCTCGACTTCTACGACAAGCTCAAGTCGCTCTCCCGCGGGTACGCGTCGCTGGACTACGAGATGTCCGGGTATCGCGAATCCGATCTCGTCCGGCTCGACATGCTCCTCAACGGCGACCCGATCGACGCCTTCAGCGTCATTATCCACCGCGACAAGGCGCAGGAGTACGGCCGCAAGGTGGCGGAGAAGCTGAAGGAGCTGATCCCCCGTCAGCTCTACCAGGTGGCCATCCAGGCGGCCATCGGGAACAAGGTCATCGCCCGCGAGACCATCTCCGCCTTCCGCAAGGACGTGCTCGCCAAGTGCTACGGCGGCGACATCACCCGCAAGCGCAAGCTCCTCGAGAAGCAGAAAGAGGGGAAGAAGCGCATGAAGCAGATCGGCGCCGTGGAGATACCGCAGGAGGCGTTTCTGGCGGTGTTGCAGGTGGATTGATCGTCGTGAGTCGTGGGTCGTGAGTCGTGAGACATCGAGGGAATGGCTGCACACTGATCCGGGAGATCCTACGACTCACGACTCACGACTCACGACTACACTCGTCATCCAGACCGCCTTCCTCGGCGACGTCGTCCTCACCACGCCGCTGCTCGCGGCGCTGGCCGAGCGGCACGGACCGGTGGACCTGGTGACGACGCCGGCGGCGGCGGCGCTGGTGGAGACGCACCCGTCCGTGGGAACCGTGCTCCGCTACGACAAGCGGGGGGCGGACCGCGGGCTCGCCGGGCTCTGGCGGCTCGCCGCCCGGCTCCGGGCGCGGCGGTACGCGCGCGTCTACCTTCCGCACCGCTCCTGGCGCTCGGCGGCGCTGGCGCTGCTGGCCCGCGCGGGCGAGCGCATCGGGTTCGCTGACGCTCCGGCCGCGCCTACGTATAGCCGGCGCGTGCCGCGCCCGCGGACAGGGCACGAGGTCGAGCGCCTGCTGGCGCTGGCCGGCGCCGAGCCCGGCAGCGCGGTTCCGGCGCCGCCGGTACACGTCGCCCTCACCGCCGACGACCGCGCGGCGGCCGACGCGTGGCTCCGCGGCCGGGGCGTGGGCGACGGCTTCATCGCGCTGGCACCGGGCTCCATCTGGGGAACCAAGCGCTGGCCCGGCTACGCCGCGCTCGCGGCCGCGCTCGAGGTGCCGGTCGTGGTGGTCGGCGGGCGGGAGGACGCGGCGCTGGCCGAGACGGTGGCGGCCGCGGCCCCGGGCCGGGTGCACAGTGCGGCGGGCGCGCTCGGGCTCCGCGGGTCGGCGGCACTGATCGCGCGGGCGGCGGTGCTCGTCACCAACGACTCGGCGCCGCTCCACCTGGCGACGGCGGTCGGCACGCCGGTGGTGGCCGTGTTCGGGCCCACCGTGCCGGCGTTCGGCTTCGGGCCCCGGGGTGCCCGGGACGCGGTGATCGAGCACCCCGCGCTCCCCTGCCGGCCGTGCTCGGCGCACGGCCCCGAGGTCTGCCCCCTGGGCCATCACCGCTGCATGCGGGAGCTCCCGGTCGAAACCGTCGCCGCGGCGGTAGCGGCCGTATCAGGCGTGGAGGCGCACCGTGCGATACGTACTGGGCATTGACATCGGCGGGACCAATCTCGTCGTCGGCAGCGTAGCCGAGGACGGCTCGGCCGTGGTCGCGACGGCGAGCGAGCCGACCCAGTCCGAGGCCGGCGCCGGCGACGTGCTCGATCGGCTGGTCGGCCTGGCGGAGCGCGCCATCATGGCCACCCGGCGTGAGGTGCCGGGCGCGGACATCATCGGCGTCGGCGTGGGGGCGCCGGGCCCGCTCGACACCAGGCGCGGGATCGTGCTGCTCACGCCAAACCTCGGATGGGTGGACCTGCCGCTCCGCCGCATCATCCGCGACCGGCTGGGCCTGGCCGCCGCGCTCGACAACGATGCCAACTGTGCCGTGCTCGGCGAGTGGTGGGTCGGGGCCGCGCGGGGCAGCCGGAACGCGATCGGGATCACCATCGGCACCGGGATCGGCGGCGGGCTCATTCTCGACGGGAAGCTCTACCATGGGGCATCGGACGTGGCGGGCGAGATCGGCCACACCACCATTGACACCGAGGGCCGCCGCTGCAAGTGCGGCAATTACGGCTGTCTCGAGGCGTACGCCTCCGGCCCCAACATCGCGCTCCGCGCCGTCGAGGAGATCCAGGCCGGCGCCGTGAGCCGCCTGCCCTCGCTGGTGAGCGGCGACCTGCGGATGATCACCGCCCAGACTGTCTACCAGGCGGCCAAGGACGGCGACGAGCTCGCGCTCGAGGTGGTGAACGACACCGCCCGCTTCCTCGGCGTCGGCATCGGCAACCTGCTCAACGTCTTCAACCCGGAGGTCGTAGTGGTCTGCGGCGGCGTGACCCTCGCGGGCGACCATCTGTTCGTGCCGCTCCGCCGCGAGGCGGCCCGCCGCGCGTTCAAGCCCGCCGTGGCCGCCTGCCGCATCGTGCCCGGCGAGCTCGGCGGGACGGCGGGCGTGTACGGCGCGGCCAAGGTGTTCCTGGACCAGACGGCGGCGGGGGGTGGTGATTGACGAGAGGGTCGGTGGGGAGGGCTGTCACCGTTAGCGGGACTGGCGCCGTCAGCGGGACTGGCGCCGTTAGCGGGACTGGCACCGTCAGCGGGACTGGCACCGCCAGCGGAACTGTCATCCCGAGCGCAGCGAGGGATCTGCTTAACGGGTGTCGGAAGCGCGCGGAGCAGATCCCTCGCTGCGCTCGGGATGACAGTCCCGCTCCCGCTCCCGCTCCCGCTCCCGCCCCCGCTCCGGTTCCCGCTGCCGCGGCCCGTGCCGGCCTCCGATGAGCGCCCGTAAAGTCGGCGTGATCGGCTCCCTGGTCTGGGACCTCATCTACGGCCGCGACCCGCTCGCGCCCCCGACCGAGGAGTGGGGCGGGATCGCCTACGCCCTGGGCGGACTCGACGCGAGCCTCCCGCCCGACTGGGAGATCGTCCCGCTCATCAAGGTGGGACGCGACCTCGCGGGCGAGGCGGCGGAGCTGTTGCGGGGCCTCTCGCGCCTCACGCCCGGCGGCCGCTGCGTCGAGGTGCCGGCGCCGAACAACCGGGTGGTGCTGCAGTACCAGTCGAGCGAGCGCCGCTGCGAGCGGATGTCGGGGGGCGTGCCGGCCTGGACCTGGCTCGAGCTCGGCCCGATGGTGCGGGACCTGGACGCGATCTACCTCAACTTCATCTCCGGGTTCGAGCTCACGCTCGGCACCGCGCAGGCGCTGCGGCAGGGATTCGACGGCCCCATCTACGCGGACCTCCACAGCCTGTTCCTCGGCATGCAGCACGACGGGATCCGCGTCCTCCAGCCGCTGGCGGACCCGGCCGCCTGGTTCGGCTGCTTCGACGTCGTCCAGCTCAACGAGGACGAAATGCACCAGCTCTCCCCCGACCCGCTCTCGCTCGCCGCGCGGGCGCTCGCCGCGGGGGTCTCGCTGCTCGTGGTGACGCTGGGGCCGAAAGGAGCGGCGTATGTGGCAGCACCCGATGGGCGGCCAGGCGGTCACGCGGTCGGGCGGTCGGATGCTGGCCTGACTACCCGACCGCCTGCCCGCCTGCCCGTCCGACCGTCTGACCGTCTGACCGCCCGACCGCCCGACCGCCTGACCGCTCTCTCCGCCCTTATCCCGGCCCCGGTCGTCGAAACCGTCGATCCCACCGGCTGCGGCGACGTCTTCGGCGCGGCAGCGTGCGCGCGGTTGCTCGCCGGCGACACGATCGAGGATGCGCTCAGGCACGCCACCGTGCTTGCGGCGCGAAACGCCGGCCTTCGCGGGGCCGGCGGATTGAGCCGCCATCTCCGCGGGGAGCTGCTCGTGCCGTGACGCGCGTCATCGAGGTGCCCGCGACGTTCGACGATCGTTCGTTCGAGCAGTTCGCCGCCGGCTTCGGCCACTGGCCGCCCGAGGAAAAGGTGCTGCTCGACGCCCGCGGCGCGCAGTGGGCCTCGCCCTACGGCCTGCTCGCGATGCTCACGGCGGGGCAGGCGCTGGCGGAGGCCCGACAGGAGCGGCCGCTCTTCACGGTGCCGACCAGCGACGACGTCAAGCGCTACTGGGCCCGCGCCGGCTTCTTCAAGTTCGCGGCGGAGCTGTTCGAGCTGCACGGGAAGGTGCCCCGGTCGGCGGCCTCGGGCCCCTCGGACGTCCTGCTCGACGTGACGCCCGTCCGGGCCACGGAGGACGTGCACGAGGTAGTGGAGAAGATCTCGCAGGGCGCGTCGCGCATCCTGCACGGCGAGCTCGGACTCGAGATGAAAGCGACGCTCCGGTTCAGTATGGCGCTTTCGGAGGCGTGCCAGAATATTGTGGAGCACGCGGGCACCAGCGGCTGGGTGGCCGTGCAGGCGTACACCTTCCGGCGGCGGCTCGGCCGGCGCGTGGTGGTCATCGCGGTGAGCGACGCCGGCATCGGCTTCCGGCGCTCGCTCGAGAGCGCCCACGCCAAGCGTTTCGGCGAGCGCTGGGGCGACGGCGCCGCGCTCGAGGCGGCTCTCATCCAGGGCGTCAGCCGGTTCCGCGATCCCGGCCGCGGCCAGGGCCTCGCCTTCATCAAGCGGTTCCTCGACCAGTGGAAGGGCAAGATCTCCATCCGCAGCGGCACGGCCAGGCTGGCCCTCGTGCCGCCGTGGGACGAAGACGTGCCGCTGAGCGAGCATCTCCCGTTCTTCCCCGGAGCCCAGGTGCAGATCATCATCCCCGCGCAGGACCCCGAGGCCGGATGATCCAGACGATCCACATCGGGCGCCTGCTGCGCGAGACGGTCGCCTCGCCCTACCGGAACCTCGTCACCCGGCCCACCGGCGCCGCCATCCGGGGCCGCATCCAGGAAGCGCTGGCCCAGTCGGACTGCGCGCTGGCGCTGCTCGACTTCTCCGGGATCGAGCTGCTGGACCTGAGCTGCGCCGACGAGGTTGTCGCCAAGCTGCTGCTGGCCCACGCGGAGTGCGGACGCTGCGTGGTGCTGCAAGGCCTGCGCGAGGACCAGCACGAGGCGATCGAGCACGTCCTGACCCACCATCACCTGGCCATCGCGGTCGTGGCACCGGGAACGGACGACGAGGGGCCGTGGCTCCTCGGCTGGGTCACCGCCGACGCGCGGGAGGCGTTCGCCTGCATATGCCGCCGCGGAGCGCTCACCGCCGACGCGCTGGCCTCGGCGCTCGAGTGGTCCCGGACGCGCGTGGAGGAGGCCCTGGACGCGCTCGCGCT
Source organism: Gemmatimonadales bacterium (assembly GCA_036262935.1). Taxonomy (GTDB): domain Bacteria; phylum Gemmatimonadota; class Gemmatimonadetes; order Gemmatimonadales; family GWC2-71-9; genus CAVVWJ01. Next base: position 20,715 of record DATAHW010000040.1, read on the forward strand.
CCACCGGCTGGTGCGCACGGAGGGCGACCTCTATCTCCCGCTGTCCCTGGCATGAGCACCCGCCGCCGGGGCCCCTCCACCACCGCCGTCCACGGCATTCCTCACCGGCGCCCCGACTGGGCCCCCGTCGCCCCGGCCATCCTGCAGAGCAGCACGTTCGTGAGCCCGGTCGGCTCGGACGACGACATCATCTACAGCCGCTACGGGAACAATCCGAACCAGGTCGAGCTGGCCCGGAAGTACGCGCTGCTCGAGGGGTCCGAGGACGCGATCTTCCTCGCCAGCGGGATGGGCGCCACTGCCCTCGCCCATCTGGCGGTGCTCCGCCCGGGCGATCACCTCGTGAGCAGCAGTTGGATCTACGGCGGCACCCGGCAGCTCTTCGACGAGGAGCTGGGGCGGTTCGGCATCGACATCACGTATGTCACGCCGGACCACCCGCGGCTCTGGCGCAAGTCGGTGCGGAAGCGCACTCGCGCCATCTTCGTCGAGACCCCCACGAACCCGCTCATGCGGGTGGTAGACCTCACACCCGTCGCCCACGTGGCGCGCGAGTTCGGGCTGGCGCTGCTGGTGGACGCCACCTTTGCCAGCCCGATCAACTTCCGGCCGCTGGAGCACGGCGCCGACGTGGCCATCACCAGCGCCACCAAGTACCTGAACGGCCACAGCGACGTCATCGCGGGCGCGGTGGCGGGCTCCGCCTCGCTGATCGAGGAGGTCAACCGCCTCATGCGGCGCTGGGGCCAATCCATCGATCCGCACGCCGCGTGGCTGGTGGACCGCGGCATGCGGACGCTCGCGCTCCGGATGGAGCGGCACAATGCGAACGGACGGGCCGTGGCCGAGTGGGCGTCGTCGCAGGCGGCCTTTGCCCGGGTCCACTATCCCGGCCTGCCCTCGCACCCGGACCACGACCTGGCCAAGACGGTGCTCGACGGCTTCGGCGGGATGGTGGGACTCGAGCTGGCCGGCGGACCGGAAGCGGCCGAGCGAATGCTCCGGCGGCTCGAGCTGGTCACCCATGCGCCGAGCCTCGCGGGGGTGGAGACGCTGATCTCGGAGCCGCGGCTCACCTCGCACCGCGGCATCTCCGCCGAGGAGCGCGCCGCGCTCGGCATCCCCGACGGGTTTCTGCGATTGAGCTGCGGGATCGAGGACGCGGGCGATATCATTCGGGATCTGGAGCAGGCGGTGGGGGGTGATGAGGTAAGCGGTAAGCGGTAAGCGGTAAGCGGTAAGCGGTGAGCGGTGAGCGGTCGCAGGTGAGCGGGACTGTCATCCCGAGCGGAGCGAGGGATCTGCTCCGCCTCGCTCGAACTCGGCCCAGCTAGATCCCTCGCTCCGCTCGGGACGACAGTCCCTTTCACCGCCAGCCTCCTACCGCTCACCGCTCACCGCTCACCGCTCCCCACCTCTCGCTCTTCTCCCCGTCCCCCGCCCGTTGTAGCTTCCCACCGTGATCCGTCTTACCCACGTCGACAAATCGTATCCGAACGGCGCGCTGGCCCTGAGGGACGTCACCTTCCGGATCAGCCGGGGCGAGTTCGTCTTCCTCACCGGCCACTCCGGCGCCGGCAAGTCCACCATCATGAAGCTGCTCTTCGCCGAGCAGCGGCCCACCTCGGGCGAGGTGCGCGTCTCCGGCTACGACGTGACGTCGCTCCGGCGCGACGAGATTCCCAAGCTCCGCCGCCGGCTCGGCATCGTCTTCCAGGATTTCCGGCTGCTCGACGACCGCACGGCCGCGGAGAACATCGCCTTCGCGCTCGAGGTGACCGGCGCACGGCGCGACACCATCAACGCCCGCGTGGCGCGGGTGCTGGCGCAGGTGGGCCTCTCGGCCAAGAGCCGGGCCCATCCGCGCGAGCTCTCCGGGGGCGAGCAGCAACGCGTGGCCATCGCCCGCGCGCTGGTCAACGATCCCGCCATCCTCGTGGCAGACGAGCCCACCGGCAATCTCGACGAGCGCGCCACACGCGGCGTGTTCCAGCTCCTTCGCGACATCAATGCCGCCGGCACCGTGGTGGTGATGGCGACGCACGACCTCGACCTCGTGCGCCAGGCTCGCTATCGCACCATCGAGCTGCGCGACGGCAGCGTAGTCTACGACAGCGCTGAGGACGAGCCGGACGCGGTGGAGGCAGGGCGATGAGGCTGCTCACCCGCGAGGCGCTGCTCTCGTTCCGCCGCGCCCCGCTGCTCTCGACGCTGTCCGTCACCACGATCGGCTTCTCGCTCTTCACGCTCGGCCTCTTCGGCCTGGTGGCGATCAACCTGCGCGAGGCGCTGCGCGGGCTGGAGGAGCGGGTGGAGGTGGTCGCCTTCGTGCTGCGCGGCACCCCGGCAGAGACGATCACGCTCGCCACCCAGGACATCGCCGCCTTTCCCGAGGTGGAGGACGTGGTGTACGTGACGGAGGAGCAGGCGCTGGCGCGGGCCCGGCGCGAGCTGGTCGAGTTCCGCGACGCCTACCGCGACCTGCAGGTGAATCCGCTCCCCGCGTCGATCGAGGTGCGGCTCAAGTCGGGCTACCGCGATGCCGCCACCGCCGGACGGGTGGCGGAGCGGCTCCGCGGGTTCGAGTTCGTGGAGGATGTGCGGTTCGGGCGGGACTGGGTGCAGAAGCTGGATCACCTGCGTAACATCACCGGGATCGTCGGGCTGGTGATCGGCCTGGCGTTCGCGGCGGTGGCGGTGGTGATCATCGGCGTCACCATCCGGCTCACCCTGCTGCAGCGCGCGCGCGAGATCTCGATCATGCGGCTCGTCGGCGCCACCAACTGGTTCATCCGCGGCCCGTTCCTGCTCGAGGGGGCGCTCAAGGGTCTGCTGGGCGGCTTCCTGTCGCTCCTGCTCTGCTACGGCGGCTACCTCCTCTTCCGCGACCGGAGCGGCGGGACTTTCGGGGGACTGGTCTTCTTTCATCCGGTGCAGATGGCCGCGATCGTCCTGTTCGGCGTGCTGCTGGGCCTGTTCGGCAGCCTGGTGAGCGTGGGGCGGCATCTGCGGAATGTCTAGGGCGGAAGGGCGGAAGGACGGAAGGACGGAAGGGGGCGCGGGGGCCGGCACCGGCGCGGGCATCGGCGCGGGCATCGGCGCGGGCGTCCCGAGCGATACTGTCATCCCGAGCGCAAGCGAGGGATCTACTCCCCCGCGGTTCGACCTCGGCCCGGCAAGATCCCTCGCTCCGCTCGGGATGACAGTGCCGCCCGCACGCGGGTCCCGCCTTCCCGGCCTTCCGTCCTCCCGCCTTCCCGGCCTTCCATCCTTCCGCCTTCCCTGCCTTCCGTCTTTCCGTCTTCCCGTCTTTCCGTCCTTCCTCGCCCTCCTCGCCCTGCTCGCAGCGCCGCTCCACGCCCAGGACTCCAGTCTCGAGGCCAGCCGCCGCCGGCTGGTCGAGATCCGCCGCGAGCGCGACCGGCTGGAAGAGCAGCAGCAGCGGCTGCAGGGGCAGGTGCACGACGTCAACGACGAGCTGAGCAACCTGGAGCGGCAGCGGGAGTCCACCCAGCGGATCGTGGGCGAGATCGAGCGGCAGATCGGCGGGCTCGCGAGCCAGCTCGACCGCTCCAGCGCCGAGCTGATCCTGGCCGAGGACAATCTCGCCGAGCGGCGAGCGGTGCTGGAGCGGCGGCTGGTGGACATCTACAAGCGCGGGCGGCTGTACACCTTCCAGGCGCTGCTCGCGGCGGAATCGTTCGGCGACCTGCTCAGCCGCTACAAGTACCTCTACCTGACCAGCCGGCAGGACCGGGCGCTGGTGACCGACGTCGAGCAGCTCCGGAACCGCGTCGTGAGCGAGCGGAACAAGATCCTCGACGTGCGGGGCCAGCTCGACCGCTCCCGCCTGGAGCGCGAGGCGGAGTTCGCCAAGTACACCGATCTGGCCCGCGCCCGCGAGAAACGCCTGGCCTCGCTCCAGAGCTCCGCCCGGCGCACTGAGCGGCGGCTCACCACGTTGCAAAAGGACGAGTCGCGGCTCAACGGTCTGCTGGCGGCGCTCGAGCGTGCCCGGCGCGAGGAAGCCGCGCGCGGGGCGCTCCGCGGTGGCACCAGCGCGCCGGGCTCGATCACCACGGCGAGCCTGGGCAAGCTCGACTGGCCCGTCGAGGGGACGATCGTCTACCGGTTCGGCCGCGACACCCTGCCGAGCGGCGGGATCATCCGCTGGAACGGCGTGGGGATCGCGGCGCCGGTCGGGACGGCGGTGCGCGCCGTGGAGGCGGGCAAGGTGCGGCTGGTGGGGCAGTTCGGGACCTACGGGCTCACCATCGTGCTGGAGCACGGGAACGGGTACTACTCCGTATACTCGCACCTCGAGTCGGCCGGCGTGAAGCTCGGTGCCACGATCACCAAGGGCCAGACGCTCGGCACGGTGGGCGGGGAGAACTCGGACTACGGGCCGCACCTGCACTTCGAGATCCGGGGGGAGAATCAGGTAGCGCTGGATCCGACGACTTGGCTGAGGAAGCGGTAGCTACTCCGCCACCCCCACCCGCTCCCCCCCCTGCGCCTGCCCCCGCCGGAGCGCCGCCTCCACCAGCGCGAACATGTCGTCCGGCACTGTGACCGCCGGGTGGGGAAACGCCACGATCCCGGCGCTCACGCCGGCGACCCGTTCGCCGATCCGCGCCACCGAGCGCCGCGCGCCGTCGGCGCCGGTCTCCGGCAGCACGATGGCGAACTCGCCCGTGCCATAGCTGGAGACGAAGTCCGGCAGCCGGAGCTCGCGCCGGAGCCGGGTGCCGATCTCGAGCCGCTGGCGCTCGCCGGCCGCCGCGTCGGCGGACTCCTCCTCAGCCGGCACCGCCACGTCCAGCAGGACCAGGCTGAAGCTGAGCGAGTAGCGCCGCGCCCGCTCGAGCTCCTCCTGCAGCCGGCGGTCGAGCGTCGGCGGGCTGAGCGGGCGGGTGGCGGCCGCGCCACCCCGCCCCGCCTCCAGCGCCCGCGCCGCCGCCTCGGCCAGGTTCCCGGCCACGCTGAGCTGCGCCGCGCTGAGCGGGGGCGCGGCCTCGCCCGCCCGGAGCAGGAGCACGCCCGGCACGTCCGCCTCGACCAGGATCGGCAGCACCACGAGGCCCGCGCGTGTGGCCGGCGTGCCCGCGTCCGGTACGGCCACGGGCTGGCGGCTCCGGACCGCCTCGCCGATCTCCGGATGCCGGCTCAAGTCGAGCCGCGCCCGTTCCGGCTGCTCCGCTGAGAAGTCGGCCACGACGAGCCCCTCGTCCTCACCCGGACGCGTCACCACGAACGAGCAGTGGGCGAGGCCGAGTGCCCGTCCCAGCCGGCGCACCAGCGCGAGCGCCACCTCGTGTGGCCGGAGCTGGGAGCGCGCCTCGTCGACCAGGTCGCGCAGGCTGTCGCGCACGCGGGCCTCGTAGGGCGTCCGGAACGGCGCCTGCCGCTCGCGGACCCGGGCCAGCAGCCGAGCCGCCAGCTCCGGGAAGTGCACGGGCGCCGCCAGCGCGTCGGCCGCACCCAGGGCCAGCGCGGCAGCCGGCGCGTCCCGATCCTCGGTGGCGAAGAGGATCACGCGCGGCGGCTCCGCGGCTACATTTGCGAGCTGCTGGGCGAGTTGGGCGGGGTCGGCGGTGGAGAGCGTGGTGAGCACGGCGTCGGGCTGCGGCTCGTGCGGGCCCGGCGGCGTTTCGCCGAGGTGGAAGCCGGCCCGCGTGAGCGCGCGCTCGAGCCCCTCGGGCCGGGCGGCGGCGGCGCCGGTCAGCAGCAGCCGCGGACGCGCGAGCGAGTCGCCGGCGGCGCTCATTCGATCGGGAGAAGTGAATGGCTCAACGCACCACGTCCATGCTGCTCGGGGCCCATGTGTCGGCGCAGGGCGGCGTCGCCACGGCGCCGGCGCGCGGCACGGCCATCGGTGCTTCCGCGATCCAGGTGTTCACGAAGACCCCGAGTCAATGGCGCGAGCCTGTCCTGGGGGAGGACACCGCGGCGGCGTTCCGCCGGGAGCTCGAGCGCAGCGGGATAGCACATATAGTGGCGCATGACTCCTACCTAATCAACCTCGCCTCCCCGGACCCGGTGCTCCGGGCGCGCTCCGAGGCGGCGTTCCAGGGCGAGCTGGAGCGCTGCCGCGCCCTCGGCATCCGCGCCATCGTCTCCCACCCCGGCAACTTCATGGACGACCGGGAGTCGGGGATCGCGCGCAACGCGGAATCCATCACCCGCTGCCTCGAGGCGGTGCCGGGGCCGGTTCGCGTGCTGCTCGAGCACACCGCGGGCACCGGCACCTCGCTCGGCAGCAGCTTCGAGGAGCTGGCTGAGCTCCGCGCCGCCATCGGCGGGCGCGTCCGCCGGCGGGTGGGCTTCTGCGCCGACACCTGCCACCTCTACTCCGCGGGCTACGACCTGGTGCGCGATTTCGAGGGAGTCTGGCGGCGGTGGGACGACGTGATCGGCCTGTCGCGCCTGGATTGCCTCCACCTCAACGACTCCAGGACCCCGTTCGCCTCCCGCCGAGACCGGCACGAGCTGATCGGCGAGGGATCGCTCGGTGCCGAGCCGTTCCGCCGCATCATGCGCGACCCGCGCTTTGCCGGCGTGATGAAGATCCTCGAGACGCCCAAGGGCGACGATGAGTTCACCCAGGACCGCCGCATGCTGCGGCGGCTCCGGGCGTACGCGCGCGTGCGCCCCACGGCATGAACCGGCTGCGCGTTGACCGGGCTCCGGCCGGGGCCCATCTTCCCCGCATGCGAGCCACATTCCTGCTGCTGCCGCTGCTCCTGACGACGGGGGCCCCGCGCCTTCACGCCCAGACGGAGTACTACGCCCGCGTGGGCGTGGTCGGCGCGAACGACCTGCTCCGCGACGTGATCGTGAACCGGATCACCGTGCGGCAATCGGTCGCGCCGATGCTGGCCGTCGGCGGGTCGGTGCCGCTGGGGCCCCGCGGCTTCCGGGCCGGCGCGGAGGCCACCTTCGCGAGCGGCGGGTTCCACAGTAACGAGGCAGGCGCCCGCACCGATCTGGGCACCATCCGCACCGCCTCGCTCCTGCTGGATCTCGAGGGTCCGATCCTCCGGAGCCTGCGCTGGCGGGTCGGGCTGGGCGGTATCAAATACTTCCCGAAGAATGACAGCGGGATCTTTCTCGAGG
>DATAHW010000041.1:0-11270 GCA_036262935.1 Gemmatimonadales bacterium
ACCCGCACCCGCCAGATGCCGAAGTATGGCGGGTGTTCCGCCGCCGCGGGCCGGGTGTACTCTTGAAGGGATACCCCGGGCGTTCCCGCCTCGCAACCAACACCTCACCCGGACACCCCGTGCTTTCCAGCCACCCGCTCATGCGCCTCCTGGGCCTCCTGCTTGCCGCAGTCCCGGCAGCCGTCGCGGCCCAGCAGCCCGACTCCAGCCTGCTCACCCTCGATCGGATCTATGGGTCGAAGGAGTTCGCCCCACAGCCCTTCGGCCCGACCCGCTGGCTGGGCGAGGGCTCGGCCTACACCACGCTGGAGCCGGCGGCCGAGGGTGCGGGGCAGGACCTGGTCCGGTATGACGTCGAATCGGGCCGGCGGGAGGTGCTCGTGCCGGCGCGCGCGCTCATCCCGCCGGGCGCGGATGACCCGCTCGAGGTGGAGGACTACGCCTGGTCACCCGATGGACGGATGCTGCTCATCTTCACCAACAGCCGGCCTGTCTGGCGGCTCAACACCCGCGGCGACTACTGGGTGCTCGATCGCACCAGCGGCAGCCTTCGCCAGCTCGGGGGCAAGGGCGCCCGGCCCTCCACGCTGATGTTCGCCAAGTTCGCGCCGGACGGGCGGCGGGTGGGCTACGTCCGGGAGAACAACCTCTACGTGGAGGACCTCGCGTCCGGCGGCATCACCGCCCTCACCACCGACGGGTCCCGGACGATGATCAACGGAACCTTCGATTGGGTCTACGAAGAAGAGCTGATGGACAACTACGCCGACGGGTGGCGCTGGAGCCCGGACGGCCGGAACATCGCCTACTGGCAACTCAACGCCGACAGCGTGAAGAACTACAATCTCATCAACGACACTGACTCGCTGTACTCGCGGGTCATCCCCATCCAGTATCCCAAGGTCGGCCAGGCCAACTCGGCCGCGCGAATCGGCGTCGTGCCGGCGGCAGGCGGGCCGACGCGCTGGCTCGGCATCGAGGGCGATCCGCGGAATCATTACATCCCCCGCATGGACTGGGCGGCGAGCTCGGACCAGCTCATCCTCCAGCGGCTCAACCGGACGCAGAACACCGACGAGGTCATCCTGGGCGACGCGCGGACCGGGGCGGTCCACACGGTGCTCACCGAGCACGATTCGACGTGGGTGGAGGTGGTGGACGATGTCGTGTGGCTGAACGGGGGCAAGGAGTTCACCTGGGTGAGCGAGCGGGACGGGTGGAATCACGTCTATGCCGTCTCGCGTGACGGCAAATCCGTGCGCCTGGTGACGAGGGGCGCCTACGACGTGCTGGAGATCAAGGGGGTGGACGATAAGGGCGGCTGGCTCTACTTCATCGCGTCACCCGATAACCCGACGCAGAAGTACCTCTTCCGTGCCCGCCTCGACGGCAAGGGTACGGCCCAGCGGATCAGCCCCCGGGCGGAGCCCGGGACGCACGTGTACGACCGCGCGCCCGGGTACAAGTACGCCCTCGAAACCTACTCCCGACTGGGAACTCCCCCCGTGGTACGGCTGGTGCGGCTGCCCGGCAACCAGGTCATCCGCACGCTGGTGGACAACGAGCGCCTGCGGGCGGGCGTGGCGAGGCTCCGCCGGCCCACCGTCGAGTGGCTGTCGGTCCCGGCCGACGATGGGGTCCGGATGCCGGGAGTGCTGCTCAAGCCCGCGGACTTCGACTCCACGCGAAAATACCCGCTGCTGTTCTTCGTCTATGGAGGACCGGGCAACGCCGAAGTCGAGGACCAGTGGGGCGGCTACTACCTGTGGCACTCCATGCTGACTCAGAAGGGCTACCTGGTCGCCATCGTGGACAACCGGGGCACTCCCGCTCCGCTCGGCCGCGCGTGGCGGAAGGCTATCTACGGGCAACTCGGCGTCCTCGAGACCCGCGACCAGGCCGCCGCGGCCCGCGCGCTGATCCGCCGGCCGTACGTGGACGCTGCACGGGTGGGGATCTGGGGCTGGAGTTACGGCGGTTTCATGACGCTGAACGTCCTGTTTCAACATCCGGATATCTACCGGACCGGCGTGGCCGTGTCGCCGGTGACGCACTGGTCGCTGTACGACAACGTCTACACCGAGCGCTTCAACGGCCTGATCAGCGAGAACCGCGAGGGCTACGACCGTGGGTCGCCCATCAGCTACGTCGACGGCTTCCGGGGGAACCTGCTCCTGGTGCACGGCAGCGGGGACGACAACGTGCATTTCCAGAACAGCGAGGTCTTGATCAACGCGCTGGTGGCGTCCAACAAGCCCTTCGAGATGATGGACTACCCGAACAGGACGCACTGTCTTTGCCAGGGGAAGAACACGACCCTGCACCTGTTCTCGCTGATTACCCGATACCTCGACCAGAACCTGCTCGCGCCCGCGCCCGCGCCGCTGGAGCGCGCGGCCGCCGGTCCCTGACCGCCGGCGGGCGCGTTGCGGGTCCGCTGGCCCACGCCCTACATTAGGTGTCCCACCACTTCCGGGGGACCCAATGACCTACGAAGACATCGTCACGCTCCTGGGCTACGCCGGCGGCCACGAGCAGATCGTCCGCATCACCACCACCGATCGCGCCGAGGTGGTCGGCATTCCGATGAGCGTGGACACCGACGTCGCGGCCCATGAGGTCTACCTCCGCCCGGCCGGGAACGACGATACCGAGATCGCCATTTCGCTGGGATCCATCGAAGCGGTCGAGCTCGCCTGACCTCCTGCCGGTGATTGGCGGCGTTGCGGCCTGAAACATCGAGTCGGGTCTGCCCGTAAGCCGAGGTGCGGAGGAGCAAGGACATGGATATGGAAGGTCTTTTCGCCATCACGTTCATCTTCGGGGGAGGGACCCTGTTCCTCCTCTCGCTCAGCCCCGTGGGCAAGGCCCTGGCGGAGCGCATCCGGGGCCATGGAGCCCAGCCCGCTCCGGATCCCGAGTTGCTGGCCGAGGTCGACGCGCTGCGGGCGGATGTGGCCGAGCTGCACGAGCGCATGGATTTCGCCGAGCGGCTGCTTGCCCAGCGGCCGGAGCCGGGGAAGATCGGGGCGGGCGAGTGAGCCCTGACCAGGTCCTGATCCTCGTGGCGATCGTCACGGCTGCCTGGACCGGTGTCCGGATCCTGCGCCCGATCGCCGATGCACTGGGTCGGAGGATCGGCGCTCCGTCAGGCCGGGCGGCAGAGTCCGACGGCGAGGTGGCTGAGCTCCACCGCCGGATGGCCGAGCTGGAGGAGCGGGTGGACTTCGCCGAGCGGCTGCTGGCCCAGCGGGAACCCGGCAGCCTGGGGCAGGGGAGAGTACCGTGATGATCCTTCAGGCCGTCCCGCCGGTGCCACCGGCCCCGCCGGCCATCCCGTTCGATCCGAATTTCGTCATGACGCGCCTGGATTCGCCGGCGGTCGTGATGATCGTGCTCGCCGCGCTCGTCGCCGCCACGATCGTGCTGTGGCCGCTCGCCCGGGCGCTGGCGCGGCGGCTGGAGGGAAAGTCGGTGGCGGCCGACCCGGGTCTCCGGCACGATCTGGAGCAGGTCACCCACCGCCTGGCGGAGGTGGACGGATTGCAGGCACGCGTGGCCGAGCTGGAGGAGCGGGTGGATTTCGCCGAGCGCCTGCTGGCGCAGTCCCGGGAGCCCGGCAGGCTGCAATCGTAGCGCAGGTAGAGGAGCTTAGATTTCACGGCGCACCCCGGTCCGGGCGCGCGAGGCCGACCCGCTGGCGGGGGAAACGCATCCGATGATCACGCGTGAGGACATCCAATCGTTCCTGGACCGGCTCGACGGTGGCAATCTCACCGCCATGGAGCTCGAGCCCAACCTGTGGCTCGCCCGGACGCCGGATGACGCCGAGGTGGTCGTGCACTTCGCGCCGCCGGTGGTCATTCTCCGGGTCAGGGTGATGGAGCTTCCGGCCAGCGAGCCACGGCGCGGCGAGCTGTTCCGCCAGTTGCTGGAGTACAATGCCCGTGACCTGGTACACGGCTCCTACGGACTGGAAGGCGATCACGTCGTGCTGACCGACACGCTCGAGCTGGAGAATCTGGACTTCAGCGAGTTCGAGGCGAGCTTCGACTCGATCACGCTGGCACTGGCCTCGCATCTCTCCACGCTCGCTCCGTACCGGGAAAGGTGAAGCGTCATGGGACTCTTTGACCGCCTCTCGACCCTGCTCCGGTCGAACATCAACGACCTGATCTCGCGGGCCGAGAACCCGGAGAAGATGCTCAACCAGCTCATCGTCGACATGAAGACGAACCTGGCCAAGGCCAAGCAGCAGGTGGCCTCGGCGATCGCCGATGAGAAGAAGCTTCAGGCCGACGCCGAGAGCATGAAGAAGCAGGCGGAGGACTGGGAGCGCCGCGCGATGCTCGCCGTGCAGGAGGGGCGGGACGACATGGCCAAGCAGGCGCTGGGCCGCTACAACGAGCAGATGCAGGGCGCCCAGCAGTTGCAGGAGACCTGGCTCCGGCACAAGGCGGAGACCGACGCGCTCAAGCTCTCACTGCGCCAGCTCAACGATAAGATCGAAGAGGCCAAGCGCAAGAAGAACATCCTCGTCGCCCGCGCCAAGCGGGCGGAGGCGCAGCAGCGGATCCAGCAGACGATGTCCGGCATGAGCGACAAGAGCGCCTTCGAGTCGTTCGAGCGCATGGCGGAGAAGATCGAGGCCACCGAGCGGCGCGCGCTGGCGGCGGCCGAGCTGAACGAGGAGGTCTCGGGCGACCATCTCGTCCGCCAGTTCGAGGCGCTGGAGTACAAAGGCAGCTCCGACCAGCAGCTCATCGAGCTCAAGTCGCGCATGGGCCTCCTGCCCGGGGGGCAGGGGCAACCCACCCGCCAGCTCAACAAGGGCGGGGGCGAGGTCCACGAGGCAGAGGTCGTGGAAGAGGGAGACGAAGGGTCCACCCGCTGATGGGCGTGGCAGCACCGGCCGGCCGGCGGAGCTTCTCGATCGGGTGGCTCCTGCTGGCCGTCGCGCTGGTGGCGCTGGTCGTGCGCACGATCGACGTCCTGCTGATTGTCTTCCTCGCCATCATCCTGGCCATCTACCTGGACGCGCTGGCCGACCTGCTGCAGCGCCGCTCCGGTGTCCCGCACACGCTCGGGCTGACGCTCGGGGTGGCCGTGACGCTGGGCGCCCTGGTAGGCGTCGTGCTGCTGCTCGCGCCGCCCGTAACCCAGCAGGTGCAGGATCTCCTGGCCAATCTGCCGCGCTACCTCTCCAATCTCGATGCCAACATCAACGGACTGATCAGCAACATCCCGGTGCTGCGCCGGAGCGCCTCGACCGGGCCGGACGGCGCCCCCGGCCTGCTGGCCACATCCCTGGCCGAGATCATGGGCTTCCTCCGGGGCGCGGCGGTGCCGTATCTCAAGGGCGGTGTCGAGATCCTCATCATGGTGGTGAGCGTGCTGGTCATGGCCATCTACCTGGCGCGGCATCCGGGCATCTACGCCGACGGCGCCGTCGCGCTCCTCCCGCCGGCGCGCCGGCCGCTGGCCCGGGCCATCCTCGAGGACCTGAACCTGACGATCCGCGCCTGGGTAGTCGGGCAGATCATCGCGATGGTGCTGCTGGCCGCTCTCACGACGCTCGGCCTGTGGCTGCTCGGCGTGCCCTACGCTCTGGCGTTCGGCGTGTTCGCCGGCGTCGCGGCGATCGTGCCCTTCTTCGGGGTCCTTCTCTCGACCATCCTGCCGGCCCTCTTCGCGCTCGGCGCCTTCGGGGTGACGAAGGCGCTGCTGGTGGCGGCGCTCGGCGTCCTGGTGCACATCATCGAGGCCAACTTCGTAGCGCCGGTGGTGATGGAGCGGCAGGTGAACATCCCGCCGGTCGTCACGATCGCCGGCGTGCTTCTGATCGGCAAGCTGTTCGGGCTCTCGGGATTGATCATCGCGGTCCCGATCCTCGCCCTGGTCATGATTCTCATCCGCCACATCCTGCTCGGCGCGGTATACGGCGACCCCGTGACCGTGATCCGCCCCACCGGCGTAGTCCCGTCCGACGTCGAGCCTGCCGTTCAACCCCTGCACCCCTGACCGAATGACCGCGCCGCGCTTCCTCATCGTGGCCGACGGCGACTTCTCGCCGATGACCTCGAAGACCGCCAACTCCGTCATCCGCTACCTCCCCGAGCGCACCGTCGGCGTGCTCGACCGCCGCCAGGCCGGGCGGACGGTGCAGGACGTACTCGGGTTCGGCGGGACCATACCCGTCGTCGGCACGATGCGTGAGGGACTCGCACTCGGACCGACGGCCGTCCTCATCGGAATCGCGCCGTCAGGCGGGCGCATGCCGGCCGAATGGCGGAGCTGGCTGGCCGAGGCGCTCGACCACGGGTGCGACCTCTGGAGCGGCCTCCACACGTTCCTGGCCGACGACCCGCTGCTCGCCGAGAAGGCCCGGGCTGCGGGCCGCCGGATCTTCGATCTTCGCCGCCCGCCCGCCGACCTGCCGATCGCTTCGGGACTCGCCAAGACGGTCGAGCCGCTCGTCGTGCTCGCCGTCGGGACCGATTGCAACGTGGGCAAGATGACGGCTCAGCTTCAGCTCACCCGCGGGCTCAACGCGCGTGGAGTCCGGACCCGGTTCGTGGCCACGGGGCAGACGGGGATCATGATCGAGGGGTGGGGGATCGCGGTGGACGCCGTGGTGGCCGACTTCATCGCAGGCGCCGCCGAGCGCCTGGTGCTCGAGGGCAGCAAGGACGCGGACGTCGTGCTGGTGGAGGGCCAGGGAAGCATCAACCATCCGGGCTACTCGGGGGTGACGCTGGGCCTGCTGCACGGCTCCTGTCCCGATGCGCTCCTTCTCTGTCACCAGTCCAGCCGTGAATACATCGGGGACTATCGCGAGGCGGCGTGGCTGCGAATCCCGCCGCTCACCACCTACATCCGTCTGTACGAGGCGATCGGCTCGGCCGTGCACCCCACCAGCGTCATCGGCATATCGCTCAACACCTACGACCTGAGCGAGGCCGAGGCGCGCCGCGCCTGTGAGACGGCGGCCCGGGAAACCGGACTTCCCGCCACCGATCCGGTGCGATTCGGCCCGGCTCCCCTGGTGGACGCGATCGTGGGTGCGCGCGCGCGCCACGTCGAGGCGCGCCGCACAGCCTGAAGGGTAGGCGGCGGACGCGTCGATTCGCGCCCGCAGGCGGCGGAACGATGCCGCCGGTCCAGGCGAGCGTCGCCACCTTGCGGCATGCTCCCCGGCGCCCCATCCCGCCTTCACTCTTCCTTCCCGCTCCGCCGCGCGCTGGGCCTGGTGCACCCCGGGGACCTCCTCGGCGCTTGGGTGCGTGTGGGCAGGTGGCCACTCAGCCTGCGTGCCGGCGGACGCGCCCTCCTCGCCAGTCCCGACCTGGGCTATCTGCTCCGCCGCTGCGGCCGCGTCCTGGTACGGCACGGCCACCGTGCGGTCGTCCTGAAGGCGGATCGGCTGATCGCCTGGCGCACGCTTCAGATCGTGGTCGGCGCGCCGTTTCTGCCGCGGGTGCAGGAGCTGCGGGCCATCTACCCGGGTCTGCGCGTCTGCGGCAGCCGCATCGCCCTCCCACTCGGTCTTGACGGTGCCGAGCCGGCGCTGGCCGCCTGCGCCGCGGCCCGGCTGCCGGTCAGGGCCACATGGATCGACTATGGAGGCGGCGGTTCCGGTTGACTCGCGCCCGGCCGGGTCCGTAGGTTAGGGCTCGCTCTCGACCCGGACCCATGCTCGCCGTCATCCTCGCCCCGCTCTTCACCGTCGGCGACGTCATCCGCCGGATTGCCGAGATCCTCCGGATCGACGGCGACGAAGTCGCACGCAGCGGCGTGCGGGTGCTCGGCATCTGGGTGCTGGCGTGGCTGGCCTATCGTGTGGTGCGGCTGGCCGCCCGGCGCATCGAGCTCGCGGTGGACGACGGCGACGACTCCGTCACCACCCTGCGCGAGCGCCGGGGACGCACCATCTCCCAGCTTCTCCGGAGCATGGGTCGCGTCGTCATCTATGCCATTGCCATCCTGCTGACCTTCAACGTCTTCATCGATATCGGGCCGATCCTGGCAGGGGCCGGCATCCTCGGTCTCGCGGTCTCCTTCGGCGCACAGAGTCTGGTCAAGGACGTCATCTCCGGCTTCTTCATCCTGTTCGAGAACCAGTTCGGCATCGGCGACGTCATCGAGGTGGCGGGGCATAGCGGGGTGGTGGAGAAGATGACCTTGCGCGTGGTCGTGCTCCGGGACGGCGAAGGCGTCATGCACGTCGTGCCCAACGGCGAGATCAAGGTCGTGAGCAACAAGACCCGCGGCTGGTCGCGGGCGGTGGTGGACGTGGGGGTCCCGTACGAGGAGAACGTGGACCGCGCGCTCGAGGTCCTGCGAGACGAGGCCGCCCAGTTCTCGACCGACAAGGCGTGGGGGACTCAGCTCGACGGGCCGGTCGAGGTGCTGGGCGTCGAGTCGCTCAGCGACAGCGCCGTCGTGCTCCGTACCCTGCTCCGTACCCAGCCCGGCTCGCAGTGGAGCGTGGCACGCGAGTTTCGCCGGCGCATCAAGAATCGCTTCGACAAGGAAACCCTCGACATTCCATACCCGCAGCGCCGCGTACACGTGCGGGTGGAAGGCACCCCCGGTCCGGAGCCCATCGTCCAGGCCGCCGCCGGGGCCGCCGGCGGATGAGCCTCCGCCTCTACAACACGCTCACCCGCAGCATCGAGCCCTTCGTCCCCCTCCAGCCCGGACGGGTCACGCTCTACACCTGCGGGCCGACCGTCTACAACTACGCCCACATCGGAAACTTCCGGACATTCCTGTTCGAAGACCTGCTCCGGCGCTGGCTCCAGGCCAGCGGGTACGACGTGTTCCACATCATGAATCTGACCGACGTGGACGACAAAACCATCGCGGGCGCCGTGGCGGCCGGGCAGCCTCTCCGGGCCTACGTCCAGCGCTACATCGACGCGTTTCACGAGGACCGCCGCTACCTCCGAATCGAGGATGCGTCGGTGTACCCGCGGGCCACCGATTTCATCGCTCCGATGATCGAGCTGGTGGAGGGGCTGCTCGCGCGCGGCGTGGCCTACAAGGGCGACGACGGCTCGGTGTATTTCGCCATCTCCCGGTTCCCGGCATACGGAAAGCTCTCCCAGCTCGACCGCCGGGAGCTCAAGGTGGGGGCCAGCGAGCGCGTGAGCGCTGACGAATACGCGAAGGAGGACGCCCGCGATTTCGCGCTCTGGAAGGCCGTGCGTCCGGACGACGAGGCAGTCGGCGCCGCCTGGGACGCACCATTCGGGCGGGGGCGGCCCGGGTGGCACCTCGAGTGCTCGGCCATGGCTCTCGAGCTGGTGCGGCAGCGGACCGGGCTGGACGTGCTCGACATCCATGCCGGCGGCGTCGACCTCATCTTCCCGCACCACGAGGACGAGATCGCGCAGAGCTGTGCCTATACCGGCCGGGAGCTCTTCGCGCGGTACTGGGTGCACGGTGAGTTCCTGAAGGTCGGCGGCGAGAAGATGTCGAAGCGGTACGGCAACATCACCACCGCCCGCGACCTCCGGGAGGACGGTGTCGACGCCGGCGCCATCCGGCTGCTGATGAGCCAGGTGCACTATCGCCAGCGGCTGGATCTGACCGATGCGGCACTGGCCAGCGCGCGGGAGGGGTCGCGCCGGCTGGGCGAATTCCAGAACCGGCTGCTGGCCGCCGCCGGCGACGCCGCGGGCGGTGCCGCGGGCGACGCCGACGCCCCGCCGTTCGCCGAGGCCGCCGAGCGGCTGGACCGCGAGCTGACGGAGGCGCTGGACGACGACCTGAACGCGCCGCGCGCCGTCGCCGCGCTCTTCGCCTTCGCGTCCGCCGGGAACTCGGCGCTCGACGCCGGCCAGGCCGCGGGCCCGCGGGCACTCGCTGCCTGGCGGCGGGCCGAAGGCGTGCTGGGGGTTACGTCGGCGGTGCAGGTGGTCAAGGTGGGGACTGCCGTCGAGGCCGGTCCGGCCGAGGCCGGTCCGGCGGCGAATTCGGCCCTCGCCGAATCGCCGCCGGAGGGGACGGACGAGGGCGCGCAGCGCTCGTGGGCAGTCCGCTGGGCGGTCCGGCGCAAGGACGCCAAGGCCGCGCGGGATTATGGTGAGGCGGACCGCATTCGGGCCCTGCTCCGGGGAGCCGGCTGGGAGGTGCGGGACAACCGGGACGGGTCGCTCGAAGTCCTACGGGCCGGACCGAAGCGGTAGTGGGTCAGTTTGGGGCGTCACAAACCGGCTAGTTGAGAATGGCCGGGATGCGCCCCTTCACTGACCCCTCCACTTCGGAGGGTTCAAGTGACCGCATTGGTAGACAGGGGGCCGCACCTATCGCCCTTGGCAATTCAGTGGCATTCTCGCATACCCCAAATTGTGAGCCTGCGAGAATTGCTTAAGCACTATGCCCTGGTGTTTTGCCGAATCGGCGCCTCGCTTGAGGCGATTCAGTGCAAGCTGGAAAAGCTGGCACAGCAGCACCACCCCAACGCTCCGTTCGGTGGCCGGGGCCCCGAGGCGAAGCAGATCGAATCCATGTTCCGGGGCCTGGCGGCGCACTGTGTCGCCATTGACCTAGACAATGTCGCCCCGCAGGTCGAGCGAATGATCATTGACCTGCACGACGGGTGCATGATTTGGGAGATGCGCGAATCGGTGCGAAACCTCGCACTTCGGATTGATGACCAGCTGCAAGGCCGGAAGTTTCTTTACCTGCCCCCTTCGCGGGTTGCCGACTATGAGCAGCCCAAGCGGGGATGGGACGACGTGCTTGAAAGCTTTCCCTCGGTGGTAGACGAGATTTCCGAGTCAGGAAGGTGCTTCGCTCTCGGGCAATACACCGCGAGCGCGTTTCACTCCATGCGGATTGCGGAGGCGGGGGTGCGGGCGCTTGGCGTCTCCCTCCACGACCCAGGTATTGACCCGAAGAAGAACCCGAGTTGGGAGAAGATTCTTGCTCGGTGCAATGCCGAGTTGAACAAGGAGCCCAAGCACCGCTCAACAGAATGGCAGAGGAATGGGGATCGTCTTACAGAGGCGACCCTCTACCTGCGGGGCGTCAAGGAAGCATGGCGGAACCCCACCATGCACGTCGAGAAGGACTACAACGAGGAGCAGGCGAGCGACGTGCGCTCGGCGGTGCGGACTCTCATGCGGCACCTCGCGACCTTCCTGCACGAATAGGCTAAGGCCCCCCGCTAGCGGGCACCTGAAAGCACGTACAGCCGACGGCGAATATGGCGGTGGGCCGGGTCCTGGTAGATGTGCCAGAAGCGATCCATGGCGACCACC
>DATAHW010000042.1:0-8055 GCA_036262935.1 Gemmatimonadales bacterium
ACGCAAACCGGCATGAGCCTGGGCACGCCGCGGTACATGAGCCCCGAGCAGGCGACGGTGGCAAGTCGGTGAAGTAGTCAGGCGCGCCAGCTCAGGTGCCGAGCACGCGCCCCACGATCTCCCGCGCCTCCGCCATCAGCCGCTCCAGGTGCCCGGCGTCCCGGAAGCTCTCCGCATACAGCTTGTACACGTTCTCCGTTCCGCTCGGCCGCGCGGCGAACCAGCCCCGGGCCGTCGTCACCTTGAGCCCGCCGATCGGCGCGCCGTTGCCGGGCGCCCGCGTGAGCCGGCGCTCGATCGGGTCGCCCGCCAGCATGGTGGCCGTCACGGCCTCGGGCGTGAGCCGCGTGAACGCCGCCTTCTCCGCCGGCGTACACGGTGTGTCGCTCCTGGCATAGAGCGGCGCGCCCAGCCGCGCCGTCAGCTCGGCGTAGTGGAGCCCGGGGTCCCAGCCCGTGACCGCCGTGATCTCCGCGGCGAGCAGGCCGAGGAGCAGCCCATCCTTGTCGGTGGTCCAGACCCGCCCGTCGTGGCGGAGGAAACTGGCGCCCGCGCTCTCCTCGCCGCCGAAGCAGCAGCTCCCGTCGTACAATCCCGGCACGAACCACTTGAAGCCCACGGGCACCTCGTACAGCTCGCGCCCGAGCTCGGCCACCACTCGGTCGATCAGCGCGCTCGAGACCAGCGTCTTGCCGACGCGCGAGGTGCGGGCCCATTCCGAACGGTGCGTGAGCAGATAGTGGATCGCGACCGCCAGGTAGTGGTTCGGATTGAGCAGCCCGGCCGATGGCGTCACGATCCCGTGACGGTCGGCGTCGGGATCGTTTCCCCAGGCCACGTCGAACCGGTCCTTGAGCTGCACGAGCCCGGCCATCGCCCACGGACTCGAGCAGTCCATGCGGATCCGGCCGTCGTGATCCACCGGCATGAAGCTGAAGGTCGGGTCGAGCACCGGGTTCACCACGGTGAGATCGAGCCGATAGCGCTCCGCGATCCGGGGCCAGTACGCCAGCGAGGCACCCCCGAGCGGGTCCACCCCGATGCGGATCCCCGCCTCGCGGACGGCATCGAGGTCGATCGCCTCGGCCAGCGCCTCGACATAGGGCTCGAGCAGATCCGCCTCGTGCGTCGTGGCGGCCGACCGGGCCGCATCGAGGCCGACGCGGCGTACCTCCCGGTTCCCGTCCGCAAGCAGCGCGTTGGCGCGCGCCTCGATGCCGCCGGTGACCACCGTATCGGCCGGGCCGCCGTCGGGAGGATTGTACTTGATGCCGCCGTCCGCCGGCGGATTGTGCGAGGGCGTGATCAGGATCCCGTCCGCCCGCGCGGCGGTGCGCCCCTCGTTCCAGGCGAGGATGGCGCGCGATACGGCGGGCGTCGGGGTGTAGCCATCGCCGCCCTGCAGTACCACCGTGACGCCGTTCGCGGCCAGCACCTCGAGCGCGGCGCGCTCCGCGGGACGCGAGACCGCGTGGGTGTCCTTGCCGAGGTAGAGCGGGCCGGTGATCCCTTCGCTCCGGCGATGCTCGGCGATTGCCTGGCTGATCGCCAGGATGTGGCGTTCGGTGAAGCCGCCGTCGAGCGGGGTGCCGCGGTGGCCGCTCGTGCCGAAGCTGACCCGCTGCGCCGGGTTCTCGACGTCGGGACGGCCCTCGTAGAACAGGCGCTCGAGCCGCGCCACATCGAGGAGCGGGGGAGGCGTCCCGGCCGCGGTCACCGGGCGGCTGACCGCGGAGGTGCCGCGCGCATCGCCGCCTCGACCTCCTCGAGCTCCCGCGGCGCGCGAGACAGCCACTCCACGCCGGTGTCGGTGACCAGGTAATCGTCCTCGATCCGCACGCCGATGTGATTATATCGCTCCACCGCCGGGCGCACGTGGGCGATGAACGCGCGGTTCTTCGGCGTGTCGGCGAGCATGTCGAGCAGTGCCGTGCTCACGTAGATGCCCGGCTCGATGGTGAACACCTCGCCGGGCTGGAAGAGGCCGGTCGGCGAATACGAGTAGCCGCCGGCATCGTGCACCTCGAGGCCGATCCCGTGCCCCAGGCCGTGCGCCTGATAGAGGAACACCTGCCGGCAGGGGAGCGGGGCCGGCACGGCGGCGCACCGCGTCGAGTCGGCCCACGGCGGATCAAAGGTCGCCTCCGGCGACTCGATGAGCCCGAGCCGCGTGAGCTCCCGCGCCTCCACCGCGCGGACGGCCGAATCGCCGGCCGCGACCGGAGCCCCCGGGCGGGCCAGCCGCTCCGCCGCGGCCTGCGCGGCGCGTACGGCGCGATAGATCGCCGCCTGCTCGGCGGAGAACCGGCCGCTCACGGGGACCGTCCGCGTCACGTCGCCCGCGTACCCGGCATAGAGCGCGCCCATGTCCATCACCACCACCTCACCCGCCCGCATCGTCCGGTCGTTGGCGCGGTAGTGATAGCTGGTCGAGTTGGGTCCCGAGCCGATGATGGCGCGGAAGGACGGCCCGGACGCGCCGGCCATGCGGAAGGTGTAGTCGGTGAGTGCCGCGATCTCGCCCTCGTTCACGCCGGCCCGCACGGCGCGCATCGCCGCACGCACGCCGTCCACGCTGATCGCCACCGCCTTCCGGAGCAGCGCCACCTCGGCCGGGCTCTTCCGCACGCGGAGCGAGTCCAGCAGGAGATCGGCGCTCCGCACCGTCACCCGCGGATGGGCCGACCAGAAGTCCTCCACGAAACGCCGCCCGCGGGTGAGGGAATCCTCCTCGAGCGCGTCTCGGGTGTGCACGTCGGTGACTACGTGCAGCGTGCCGCCCCGAAGCGTGGTGTCCAGCAGCGGGCGCAGCCCGGCGAGCTGCGCCAGGCCCAGCCCCGTGCGTCGGGCCAGGTCCGCCGAGTCCGGCCGGAAGCCGTTGTAGAGCGCGAGGCGAGGGTCCGTGGGCGGCTCGTACAACATCTGGAATACCGGCCGCCCTTCACGGACCACCATCACGAACGCGGCATCCATCCGGGTATAGCCGGTGAGGTAGGCGAACGACGGAAGCTGGTGGAAGTCGGCCTCGTCGGTGGCGGGCGACGGCGCGCCGAACGCGAGCACGACCCCGTCATGGAGGTGCGCCGCGACCGTGTCCCGCCGGGCGGCATAGTCGCCGGGGGCGATCTGCGCGGGGAGGCGAGTGGCGGCGGCGAGAGCCGCCAGCAGGAGGACCGGAAGACGATGTGACATGCACGCTCCGCATGAGGAAAGACCCGGACGCTCGAAACATGACGGCGCCCGGGAGCGCGGACAACCGCACCGGACTACGCCGGACTACCGGGTGCTGGCGGACACCGGGGCGGTGACGCATCTTGGCAAGCGGATACCCCCGACGCCGCCCACCATGCGAGGTGCGCATGACTCAGCCCTCCGCCAGTATCGCGACCCGGCCCGTGGAGAAGCCCGCCGACGACGAGCTCGACGTCTACGGTCTCACCCATCCGGGCAAGGTGCGGAAGACCAATCAGGACCATTTCCTCATCAGCTCGCTCCGGAAGCAGATGGAGATCCACCTCACCAGCCTGCCGGACCTCGCGACGCTCCCGACCCTCGCGGAGCGGCTCGCCTTCCTGGCCGTGGTGGCGGATGGCGTAGGCGGGAGCGCCGCGGGCGAGACCGCAAGCCGCCTGGCGGTGGAGGTGGTGTCACGCTACGTCGCACACGGCATGCAGTGCTACTACGCGTCAGCCGGCCAGAGCGACGCCGCCTTCCTGGACGCCCTGCAGGAGGCGGCGATGCAATGCCACGCGGACGTCTCCGCGCTGGGCCAGGAGCAGCCGGAGCTCGCCGGCCTGGCGACGACGCTCACGCTGTGGCTCGGCGTGTGGCCGCGCGCGTACCTGCTGCAGGTGGGCGACAGCCGCTGCTATCTCCTTCGCGACGGCGAGCTCACCCAGATCTCCCGCGACCAGACGATGGCGCAGGAGCTGGTGGACGCAGGCGTGCTCGCGCGAGCGGAAGCCAATCGCACCCGATGGGCGAACACTCTCTCCAGCGCCATCGGCGGGCGGCAGACCGAGCCGATCGTCACCCGGCTGGACCAGGAGTGGGGCAATGTCGGGATGCTCTGCACCGACGGGCTGACCCGGCACGTCTCGGACGAACGCATCGGGGAGCAGTTGCGCACGATGACCTCGGCACGGCAGGTGTGCGAGTCGCTGCTCCAGGACGCCCTGGACGGCGGCGGCACGGACAACATCACGATCCTGGTGGGGCGGACCGTGCGGAAGCACGCGGAGGCGGGCGAGTAAACCTTGACGGAGGTGCTCCATGGATGTCAGTCGAGACGCGGAGCGGTCCATCCTCGGGCCGACCCTCATCGGGACGGGACTTCAACTGCTCATGGTTGTCGTCGGCCACTACTCCCCCGCCGTCAAGGAGATGTTCGCGGCGGGCGGCATGGGGATCTCGGGCCTCGTGGGCGCACTGGCCGCGCTGGCCAGCCGCCCGGCGTCGCTCGGGTCGGCGGCAGGGAAGGGGGCCGTGGCCGGCGGCATCTGCGCCTTCGTGGGGATCCTGGTGTCGCACCTCCTCGGCGATGTGCCGGCGGCGGTGCTCGGCTTCGGCACCGCCGGATCGGCCTTCGCGGGCGCGGTCGGTGGCATCATCGGCAAGGTCCTCTCCGCCCGCGCGGCGCAACGGGTGTAGTTGACCCAACCTGCGCCGCCGGCTAGACTTCCCGGCTGCCCAGGAGGGGACAACATGTTTGCGTTTCTGCTCACGCTGCTCATTCTCGACGCGCTGCTGCTCTCGGTCGTCGTGCTGCTCCAGTCCGGCCAGGGCGGCGGCCTCGCGTCGCTCGGCGGCGGGGGCGGCACCACCGACACCGTGCTCGGTGGCCGGCAGGCGGTGACCCTGCTGACCAAGGCCACGTGGTGGTGCGGCGGGATCTTTCTCGTGCTGGCGCTCGCGCTCTCGCTCGTGCCGCACGGCAGCAATCCGAGCTCGCTGCAGCAGCGCCTTCGCGCCACGACCCCCGAGCCGGCCACGAACGCGCCGCTCCCGCTCGGGGGCACGCCGCTCCCGCCGCCCGCAGCGGGGCCGGCCGGTTCGAATTCGCCCGCGGCCAAGGCGCCCGCGGCCAAGGCGCCCGCGGCCACCACGCCCGCGCCCGCTCGGGGAGCTCCTGCTCCCGCCCAGCCGAAGAAGTGAGGGCAGCCGAACGCGGGGTGACCGGATGACCGATCGCCCCGCCTTCGTATTGCTGGAGGATGGCGCCTGGTTTCCCGGCACCACCGCCCGCCCGATCGACCCGTCGTTCGGCGAAGTCGTCTTCACCACCAATCTCACCGGCTACCAGGAAACGTTCACCGACCCGAGCTACCTGGGGCAGATCGTGGTGATGACTGCCCCGATGATCGGGAACTACGGCGTCAACGCGCAGGACATGGAGTCCGCGCGGCCGCAGGTGACGGGCGTCGTCGTTCGCGAGCTGAGCCGGCATCCCTCCAACTGGCGGTCGACGCGGAGCCTCGGCGACTGGCTGGCAGAGGCGGGCGTGCCGGTGCTCGAGGAGATCGACACCCGCCGGCTGACCCGGCACTTGCGTGAGCGCGGGGCCATGCGCGGTGTCGTGGCCGAGGGCCGGCAGCCCAGCCGCGAGCTCTCGGCCCAACTGCTGGCCTCACCCTCGATGGAAGGGCTCGACCTTGCCTCGCGCGCCACGGTGCGCGAGCCCTGGAGCGAGGGCCAGACGGGCCCGCACGTCGTGGCGTACGACTACGGCATGAAGCGGAACATAGTCCGCATGCTGGTGAGCGCCGGCTGTCGGGTGACGGTAGTGCCCGCGGGGACGCCAGCCGCGGCGGTCCGCGCGCTAAATCCCGATGGGCTCTTCCTTTCGAACGGTCCGGGAGATCCCGCCGCCGTGGCGTTCGCGCTGGCCACCCTGCGCGACCTGGCGGGCTCCGGACTGCCGACATTCGGCATCTGCCTCGGCCATCAGTTCGTCGGGCTCGCGTTCGGCGGCTCTACGGCCAAGCTCCCCTACGGCCATCGCGGGGGGAACCATCCGGTGCGCGATCTGCGCTCCGGCCAGGTGCTGATCACGACGCAAAACCATGGATTTGCCGTGGTTGGCAACGCCGACGGCGTGCCGGGCGCGCCCGCGCTCGAGGTGACGCACCTGAATCTCAACGACGGCACCATCGAAGGCGTGCGGCATCGCGAGCTGCCGCTGTTCGCCGTGCAGTACCACCCCGAGGCTTCGCCGGGGCCGCATGACGCCTTCCCCCACTTCGCCGAATTCCTGGCCTCGATCCGGCGCACGGACGCCGCCCGGACCGGCAACCCCTTGACAGGCAACACTTAAGCTCATAGTATCGGCGCAAGGGAGGCTCTCAGCTCCGCTGCCTGTAACCCGTCTGGGGGACGCATGACCAAGGCTGATCTCGTCGAACAGGTAACCGAAACGATCGCCAAGACCGCGGGCCCGATGATTTCCAAGAAGGACTGCGCCCGGGTCGTCGATGCCTTCCTCGAGGCGGTCAAGGACGCGCTCAAGCAGCAGCACAACATCGAGGTCCGGGGGTTCGGGACCTTCAAGATCCGCCGCCGCAAGACGCGCATGGCGCGCAATCCGCGCACGGGCGAGCCGGTCGAAGTAGCGGCGCGTCCAGTACCGGTCTTCAAGCCCAGCAAGGAGTTGAGGGCGCTGGTGGCCGATGAGGGACAACCCGAGGCGGAGCCGGTCCCGGGTTTGTAGCCGTCGTCGCCGCAACCCGTCTCGCGCCGTGGTCGCGGGGCGGGCCTGTCTGGTAGTAGGTTTAACTCATGCCTGCCTCGATCACACCGAGCCTTACGGTTCGCGTCCTTCTCTTCGCCAGCTACGCCGACGCGCTGGGTGCCGAGTCCGTCAGTCTGACGCTTCCGTCACCGGCCACGTTGGCCACGGTCGTCCAACACCTCCGGGCATTGCCCGGCGGCGAGCAGCTCCCGCCCAAACCCCTGTGCGCACGCAACCTGGCTCATGCCGCGGCCGACGAGCCGGTCGCCGCCGGCGACGAGATCGCCGTCCTTCCGCCGCTGGCGGGCGGCTGACGTGGACTTCGTCACCGCCGAGCGGATCGAGCTCGCGCCGCTGATCGCCGCCGTACAGGCGCCCGAGCGGGGCGGCGTCGCGTCGTTTCTGGGACTCGTGCGCAACCACCACGGCGGACGCGAGGTGCTGCGGCTGGAGTACTCGGCCTACGCGCCCATGGCGGAGGCAGAGTGCGCCCGCATCGTGGCGGAAGCCGAGGGACGCTGGCAGGTGGCGGTGGCGCTCCGCCACCGGGTCGGATCGCTTGCCGTGGGTGACGTGGCGGTCGCGGCGGCCGCCGCGTCGGCGCATCGCGAGGAGGCGTTCGCCGCCTGCCGCTACGTGATCGAGGAGGTCAAGCGCCGGGTGCCGATCTGGAAACGTGAGTCCTACGCCGACGGCACCGAGGTTTGGGTGGATCCCACCGCGACGCTGCAGCACGCCTGATGCCCACCGACACGCTCGGCCGGCCGCTCCGGAACCTGCGCATCTCGGTCACCGACCGGTGCAACATGCGGTGCCGCTACTGCATGCCCGAGGCGGAGTATGTCTGGCTCCCGCGTGAATCCATCCTCACCTTCGAGGAGCTCGACCGGCTGGCCGGTATCTTCGCGAGTCTCGGGGTGCGGAAGGTCCGGCTGACCGGCGGCGAGCCGCTGCTGCGTCACGACCTTGCCTCGCTCGTCCAGCGGCTGGCGCGTCATCAGGACATCCGGGACATCGCGCTCACCACCAATGGCATCCTGCTGGCCCGCTCGGCGGAGGCGCTCCGTGCGGCGGGTCTCCGGCGCGTCACCGTGAGCCTGGATACGCTCCGGCCCGAGCGGATGGTGGCGTTCGCCCGGAGCGCACGTCATGGGGACGTGCTGGAGGGGATCGCGGCGGCGAAGGCGGCCGGGTTCGCCTCGGTCAAGCTCAACACGGTGCTCATCCGCGGGTACAACGACGATGAGCTCCTCGACCTGCTCGAGTTTGCCCGCGGTACAGGCGCGGAGATCCGGTTCATCGAATACATGGACGTGGGTGGGGCCACC
>DATAHW010000043.1:0-48940 GCA_036262935.1 Gemmatimonadales bacterium
GGGCATGAAGTGTCCATCCCGTCCCCCGCCATGCGCCGTTTCTGTCTCTCCGAGCGGCACCCCCGTGGGGCGCGGAAGGCCCCCGCACGGAGCCCAGCCCCGCAAGAACTAGATCTCCTCCAGCCGCCCCATCAACCCCAGATACGCATCCAGCTTGAGCTTCTGCGATGCCCGATTGGCCACCAACACGGCTCCGCACTCCAGCACGGTCTCCCGCTCCACCAGCCCGTTCGCCCTGAGCGTGCTCCCGGTGTCTACCAAGTCCACGATCCAGTGCGCCAGATCGAGCAGCGGCGCCACTTCGACCGAACCGTTCACCCGGATGATATCCACCGGCCGTCCCGCGGCCGCGAAGTGGGCCTGCGCGAGCCGCGGATACTTGGTGGCCACGCGGGCCGTGATGCCGCCGGGCAGCGCGGGATACGGCGCGTCCACCGGCGTCGCAACCGAAAGCCGGCAGAATCCGAAGCCGAGCTCGAGCGGCTCCAGCACGTCCGCACCGGTCTCCCGCAGCACGTCGGTGCCCGTGATGCCGAGATCGGCGGCGCCCGACTCCACGTACACCGGCACGTCCCCCGGCTTGACGACGAGAAACTCGATCCCGGGATCGCTCGACGGCACGAGCAGGCGGCGGCCGGTGCCGGCCGCCGGGGCGGCGCCGGCCCGGCGGAAGCGCTCCACCGACGGTTCGTAGAGCCGGCCCTTGGCGAGGGCGATCCGGAGCCGGCTCAGAGCGGCACCTCCGCGATGGTATCGAGGTCGAGCGAAAGGCCCACCGCCGGCATCGGTCGGCCGAACCGGGCCATCAGCTCGTCGTACCTGCCGCCCGCGCCGGCGGCCCGTCCCGCGCCCGCGACGTAGACCTCGAACTGCACGCCCGTGTAGTAGTCGAGGCCCCGGACTTCGCCGAGGTCGTACACCACGTGGTCCCGCTCCTCGGGCTGGAGCGCCGCGTCGAGCGCCCGGAGGTGCTCGAGCGCGGGCGCGGCCGCACGGGGCGCCAGGCCCAGGGCGCTCGCCAGGGCCTCGCGCCGGCCGATCACGAAGGGCAGCGCGGTGAGCGTGGCCGCGTCGCCGCCGGCTCCGGCGAGAGCGCGGCAGAGACTGCCGCGGTCCTTCCGGTCGATCCAGCGGCGTACGTCGGCCCGGAGTTCGGCGTCGAGCGCCGCGATGCCGGGAGCGAGCACCCCCGCGTGGCCAAGGTTCACCTGGAAGTCGCGCAGCCCGGCGGAGCGGAGGAGCGCGATCGTGAGGCGTACGATTTCCACGTCCGCCGCCAGGTCGCCCTGGCCCAGCAGCTCGGCCCCCACCTGCAGCATCTCGCGGGGCCGCCCGCCGCGCTCGGGGTCCTGGCGGTAGACCGGTCCCGAGTACGACAGGCGCAGGGGGTGGGCGGCGCCGGCAAAGGTGGTTGCGGCCACGCGCGCGAGGCTGGCGGTGAAATCGTAGCGGAGCGCGAGGATCCGGCCATCCCGATCGGGGAAGCGGATCAGCCGCTCGGCCACTCCGGGGCCGCCGGCGCGAAGAAACGTGTCCTGGTACTCGAGCGTGGGCGGGATCAGCTCCTCGTAAGTCCCACGCTCGAGCACCTGCAGAGCGGCGCGCTGCAGCTCGCGGCGGCGGCGCGCCGCCTCGCCGGTGAAGTCGAGCGCACCGGGCGGCGTGACGGCGAGCTGGGAGGGAAGCATGGGGCGGGAAGGTAACGCCGCGCCGAGGGACGGCGCGAGCCTCAGCGCGTGGTGAGCGTCTCCCGCACCTTGTGCGCGAGCTGGTCCGCGGTGAACGGTTTCTCGAGGAGGCCGTGCCCGGCCGGGAGCCGCCCCTGGCGCTCGACCGCCTCGGGGGCGTAGCCCGTGATGAAGAGCACGCGGAGAGCGGGTCGGAGATTGAGAAGCCGGTCCGCCAGTGCCCGGCCGCCGAGACCCGGCATGACAAGGTCGCTCACCAGCAGGTCGATCGGCTCGGCGGTGGCGGCGGCCAGCTCGAGCGCGGCCTCCGCGTGCCGCGCCTCGAGCACCCGGTAGCCCTTGGCGCGGAGCACGCGGCAGACGAGGTGGCGCACCGCCTCCTCGTCTTCGGCCACCAGCACGGTCTCGGAGCCTCCCGAGACCGGCGCGGCCGCGGCCAGCGCGCCGCGGGCGGGGCGCGGGGCTTCGGCGCGCGGGAGATAGACCGTGAAGCTGCTTCCCTCGCCCGGACGCGACCGGACCTGGATGTGTCCGCCGCTCTGGCGCACGATCCCGTAGACCGTGGCCAGCCCGAGTCCGGTGCCGCGACCCAACTCCTTGGTGGTGAAGAACGGCTCGAAGAGGCGGCCACGCACCTCGTCGTCCATGCCGATGCCGGTGTCGGTCACCGCCAGCGACACGAGCGGGCCGGCCGCCGGCAGTCCCTCGTCCGCCGGCGCCTTCACGCCCCGGCCGGTGACGTTGCTGGTGGTGATCGTCAGCGTCCCGCCGCGCGGCATCGCGTCGCGCGCGTTCACGCCGAGATTAGCGATCACCTGCTCGAGCTGCCCCGGGTCCGCGGTGACGTGACCCAGCCCCGGGTCCAGATCGAGGCGGAGCTCGATCGGCTCACCGACCACCCGGCGGAGCATCGCGCCCATGTCACGGACGATGGCGTTGAGGTCCACGTGCCGGGGTTGCAGCACCTGCTTACGGCTGTAGGCCAGGAGCTGCCGGACGAGCGCGGCGGCCCGGTGCGCCGAACGGCTGATCTCCTGCACGTCCTCGCGCCGGGGATCGTCCGGTGGCGTGTCGGCCAGGAGCAGCTCGGTGCTCCCCAGGATGGCCGTCAGCAGATTGTTGAAGTCGTGGGCGATACCGCCCGCGAGCTGACCCACGGCCTCCATCTTCTGCGCCTGCCGGAGCTGGTCCTCCAGGCTCTTCCGCTCGGTGATGTCACGGAGGTAGAGCAGCAGGTAGAGCGGCTCCCCCGCCGTGTCCTGCACCAGGGAGGCATTGAGATACATCCAGAGCGGCTTGCCGTCGGGTCGCCGCCAGCGGGTCTCGAGGTCGACCGTGCGGGCCTCGCCGCGCACCAGGTGCTCCCAGCCTTCCATCTCGGCGTGCTCGGGGTGCAGCAGCTCGTCGATGGACGTGCCCAGCAGCCGGTGCTCCTCCAGCCCGAGCAGCCGGCAGAGCGTCGGCGGCACCTTGAGCCAGTGGCCGTCGAGGCTCAGGTGCGCGGTCATCACCAGTGCGAACGCCTCGGTCCGCGCGAGCTGGGCCTCGCTCTCGCGCAGCGCGTGCTCGATGCGCAGCCGCTCGATGGCGCCGCCGCAGTGATCGGCCAGCTCCTGGAGGGTGGCGAGATCCTGTTCGTCGTACGCGTCCGCCGTGTAGCTCTGGATCGACAGCACGCCGGTGACACGCTCGCCGTGGCGGACCGGCACGAACATGCGGGAGAGCGACGGCCGACCGCTCCCGAATGCGATCAGCCCCTCGCCCGCGCCGCCATGTCCCGGTCCGGGCACCAGGCACCCGCCCTCGCGGACGACGCGCGCGGTGACCGGGCCGGGCGAGGTAGCGGTGTAGGCATGCGGCACGTCGGCCGGCGGGCCGTCCACCGAATCCATCGAGAGCACGGCCTGGACGCGATCGGTCTCGGGGAAGTACAGGTCGAAGCTGCAGCAGTCCCAGCCGAGCAGCTCCTGGGCGACGCCGACGATGACGCGGGCCGCTTCGGCCGTCGTGCGCGCGGCGCTGAGGCGGCGGCTCACTTCCAGGAAGGCGGCCCGCGTCCGCTCGGCGCTAGTCATGCTTGCCCTGCTCGACCTCGACCTGCGGGGAGGTATGGAGCCGGAGGCTCCGCACCCGCCGGCCGTCCATCTCGACGACCTCGAAGGTCCGGGGACCCACGGTGACCCGGTCCCCCGGGCGAGGCAGCCGGCCGAGCTGCCCGAAGACGTAGCCGCCGAGGGTGGTGTAGTCGGTGTCGTCCAGCGCGGCGTCGTACTGCGTGTTGAACTCGGTGATCGGCATGGCGCCGTCGAGCCGCGCGGCCGCGTCTCCCGTGAGGACCCGGTCCTGCGGATCGTGCTCGTCGTAGATCGGACCGACGATCTCCTCCAGCAGGTCCTCCATCGTGACCAGCCCGGCGGTGCCGCCGTACTCGTCGAGCACCACGGCGAGGTGCGTCTTGAGCCGCTTCATGTCGGCCAGCACGTCTTCCACCTCGCGGGTCCCCGGCACGAAGAGCGGCGGACGCATGATGTTGCGCACCGTGTCGTGGGGGTGGGCGCGGAGCGCGGTGAGAATGTCCTTCGCGTGCACCACCCCGACGATCTCGTCGAGCGACTCGGTGTAGACCGGATACCGGGAGCGCCGCGCGACCGCCACTTCGTCCGCCGCATCCTCCACCGAGAGGGCGGACTCGAGCGCGATCATCTGGGTGCGTGGGGTCATCACCTCGAGCGCGGTCTTCTCGCTGAACTCGAACACCCCCTCGAGCAGCCGGGCGTCCTCCTGGAGCAGGCTGCCGCCTTCGGTGCTCTGCTCGACCAGCATCCGGATCTCCTCGGGCGAGTGGAGCCGCTCGTGCTCGCCGGGCGGCGAGATGCCGATCAGCCGGAGCAGCCGGTTGGCCGTGCCGTTGAGGAGCGTGACGGGCCACTGCATGACCCAGGAGAAGCCGATGAGCGGCCCGGCGACCCAACTGCTCACGGCCTCCGGGTACAGCAGGGCGACCGCCTTGGGAACCAGCTCACCCAGGATGATGTGCAGGATGGTGATGATGCCGAAGGCGACAACCGACGCCACGCCGTGCGTGGCGATGGCCGCCAGCGAGCTCGGCAGCCACGCGAAGGCCCCACGGATGAGCCCGGCCAGCGCCGGCTCGCCGATCCAGCCGAGGCCCAGGGAGGCGAGGGTGATTCCGAGCTGGGTGGAGGAGATGTAGCGATCGAGCGATTGTACCGCCCGGCGCGCCAGCCTAGCTTTGCGGTCCCCCGAGCGGGCCAGCTCGTCCAGCCGCGTGCGCCGGGCGCCCACCAGGGCGAACTCGGACGCCACGAAAAAGGCGTTGAGGAGCACCAGAACCACGACCGAGACGAGTCCCAGGCCGATCGAGGTCGAGTTGGTTGGTTCCATACGCCTAAAGCGTAGTACGTCAAAGCTCTAACCGCGAGGTCCCCGGATGATTCGCCGGCTGGCCGTTCCCCCCTTCGACGCGCTCGACGCGCTGCTGCCCCGCGGCACCGGCGCCGACCCGGAAACGCGGACCGCGGTGCGCCGCATCCTGGAGGACGTGGCGGCGCGGGGCGACGAGGCGGTGCGGGAGTACGGGCGCCGGTTCGATGGGGTCGATCTCGCGCCCGACGAGTGGGAGCTCGATCCGGGGAGCTGGCAGGGCGCGCTCGAACGGACCGCGCCCGCGCTCCGGGCTGCACTGGTCCGGGCGGTGGACCGGGTGCGGGCCTACCACGAACATCAGCGCGAATCCGGGTTCCACCTCACCGAGCCGGATGGCAGCGTGATCGGCATGAAGGTGAGCCCGCTCGACCGGGTCGGGCTCTACGTTCCCGGCGGGAAGGCGTCGTACCCCTCTTCGGTGGTGATGAACTCCGTGCCCGCGCTCGTGGCCGGCGTGCAGGAGATCGTGGCGGTGGTCCCGCCGAACGGCCTCACCGACCTGGTGCTCGCCGCGTGCGCGCTCTCCGGCGTCACCCGGATCTTCCGCATCGGCGGCGCCCAGGCCATCGGCGCGCTGGCCTGGGGCACTGCCACGGTGCCGCGGGTGGACAAGATCGTCGGGCCGGGGAGCCGCTGGGTGGCGGAGGCCAAGCGGCAGGTCGTGGGTCAGGTGGGGATCGACATGATCGCCGGGCCGACCGAGATCCTGATCCTCGCCGACGGCACCGCGCTCCCCCAGCGGGTGGCGGCGGACCTGATCGCCCAGGCGGAGCACGACGAGGACGCGGTGAGCTGGTGCGTGACCACCGACCCGGCGCTGGCGGGCGCGCTTCCGGCCGCGATCGAGGCGGCGCTCGGCCGGGCCCCCCGCGCGGTGATCGCCCGCGCCGCGCTCGAGCGGAACGGCCTGGTGGTGCTGGTGCCTTCCATGCGCGACGCGATCGAGGTGGCCAACCGCCGCGCCCCCGAGCACCTGGCCATCGTGGCGGAGGGCGCGGAGCGGGTGGCGGCCTCGATCCGGCACGCGGGCGCCATCTTCCTGGGCGACGACACACCGGAACCGGTCGGCGACTACCTGGCCGGCCCGAGCCACGTGCTGCCGACAGGTGGCACCGCGCGCTACGCCTCCCCGCTCGGCGTCTACGACTTCATCAAGCGGACGAGCGTGATCCGCTACACCCGCACCCGCCTGGCGGAGGATGCCGACGCGATCATCGCGCTGGCGGAAGCGGAAGGGCTGTACGGACATGCGGAGGCGGTGAGACTGCGGGAGACGAGCGGTGAGCGGTGAGCGGTGAGAGGTAAGCGGTGAGAGGTAAGAGCACCGCTTACCGCTTACCCCTTACCGCTTACCGCTTACCGCTTACCCCTTACCGCTCACCGCTCACCGCCGCCCTCCGTTAGCTTTCCCGCATGCCCACGTTCGCCACCCGCACCGACTGCGCCCATCTCACCCAGGGGCCCGCGACCCCGGTGCGTCGGCTGTGGGTGGTGCTCGGGCTGACCGCGACCTTCATGGTGCTGGAGGCGGTGGGCGGCTGGTTGAGCGGCTCGCTGGCCCTGCTCGCGGATGCGGGGCACATGCTCACCGACGTCGGCGCGCTCGCGCTGAGCCTGCTGACCGCCTGGGTGGCGCGGCGGCCGGCCGACCAGACCAAGACCTACGGCTATCTCCGCTGGGAAATCCTGGCGGCCCTGGTGAATGGGGCGGCGCTGTTCGGGATCGCCGGGTGGGTGGTGTACGAGGCCGTGCAGCGGCTCAACCATCCCGCGCCGATCCGCACCGGTCTCTTCCTGGCGGTGGCCGCCGCGGGGCTCGCGGTCAACCTCGTGAGCCTGGCGCTGCTCCACCGCTCGCGGGAAGGAAGCCTCAACGCCCGGGGCGCCTACCTCCACGTCATGGGCGACGCGCTGGGCTCGGTCGGGGCCCTGGGCGCGGCCGCGATCATCTGGTTCACCGGCTGGACCGCGGCCGATCCGATCGTCTCCGTCGCCCTCTCGCTGCTGATCCTGATCGGCGCCTGGCGGCTGCTGCGCGAGAGCACCGAGATCCTGCTCGAGTCGGTGCCCCGCGGCGTCGCCCTGTCCGAGGTGCAGGGCCGGATCCTCGGCGTGCCGGGCGTGGCCGCCGTGCACGACCTGCACGTCTGGACGGTGGTCAGCGGCATGGTGGCGATGAGCGGCCACGCCGTGGTGCCCGACCTCGACGCCCACCCGGGCGTGCTGGAAGGGATCCGGGACCAGATGGCGTCGCTCGGCATCGGCCATGTGACGATGCAGCTCGAGGTGGCCGACGAGTGCGAGGAGGTGCGGACCGCCGTGCGGCCGCAGGCGAGCCATTCGCACCTCGGCCATTCGCATCGGCACTAGCGCGCCCCCGGGGTCCCCCACGTCTCTTGCGGCATCCGACGGCCTAGTCTATATATGCGCCGCGGAGGCCCGGGCGTCCGGGCCTCACCCGTTCCGCGCGAGGGAAGTCCTGCTTGATCCGTAATCTGGCCATCATCGCCCACGTCGACCACGGCAAGACCACTCTGGTAGACCAGATGCTGCGCCAGGCCGGGGCGTTCCGCGCCAACCAGCAGGTGGAAGAGCGGGTCATGGACTCGAACCCGCTCGAGCGCGAGCGCGGGATCACCATCCTGGCCAAGAATACCGCGGTGCGCTGGCAGGGCGTCAAGATCAACATCGTGGACACCCCGGGCCATGCCGACTTCGGGGGCGAGGTCGAGCGGATCCTGCGCATGGTGGACGGCGTGCTGATCCTGGTGGATGCGGCGGAGGGACCGATGCCGCAGACCCGGTTCGTGACCCGGAAGGCGCTGGCGCTGGGGCTCCGGCCCATCGTGGCGATCAACAAGATCGACCGGGCCGACGCGGAGCCGCTCCGGGTGCACGACGAGGTCCTCGGCCTGTTCATCGACCTCGAGGCCACCCCCGAGCAGCTCGACGCGCCTTTCCTTTATACATCGAGCCGCGCGGGCACGGCCACCACCGACCTGGGGCAGCCCGGCACCGACCTGCAGCCGCTCTTCCAGTCCATCCTCGACTACGTGCCGGCCCCCACCGGCGATCCCGAGGGTCCGTTCCAGATGCTGGTCTCCACGCTCGACTTTTCCAGCTTCCTCGGCCGCATCGCCATCGGCCGGATCGAGCGCGGCGGCGTGCGCGTGGGCGACCAAGTGGCGCTCCTCCCGCTCGGCGAGCCCGGGCCGGTGGTGGACGAGCCGTTCGAGCGGAACCGGGTGACGCGGCTCTATACCTTCGACGGCCTGAGCCGGGTGGAGGTGGACGTGGCCGGCGCGGGCGACATCGTGGCGCTGTCGGGCTTCGAGACCATCGAGATCGGGAAGACCTTCACCTCGGTGGACGCGCCCGAGCGGCTGGCGGGTATCGCGGTCGAGGAGCCCACCATCTCGGTGGATTTCATCGTCAACAACGGGCCGTTCGCCGGGCGCGAGGGGAAGTACGTCACCAGCCGCCAGCTCAAGGACCGGCTCTACCGGGAGCTGGAGCGGAACGTGGCGCTCCGGGTAGAGGAGACCGAAAGCCCCGACACCCACACCGTGTCGGGTCGGGGCGAGCTCCACCTCGGCATCCTGATGGAGACCATGCGGCGGGAGGGCTACGAGTTCCAGGTCTCCCGGCCGAGGGTCATCACCCGCCTGGGCCCGGACGGCGAGCGGTTGGAGCCGTACGAGGAGCTGACGGTGGACGTCCCCGAGGAGCACATGGGCGTCGTCATGGAGAAGCTGGGGCCGCGCCGGAGCGAGATGACGGAGATGCGGAACCCGGGGCAGGGGATGGTGCGGCTCACCTTCCGTATTCCGGCGCGCGGCCTGTTCGGCTACCGCTCGGAGTTCCTGACCGATACCCGGGGCACCGGGATCATGCACCACCGCTTCCTCGACTATGGGCCATGGGCGGGTCCGCTCGCCGGCCGGAAGCGCGGCGTGATGGTGGCCGACCGGGAGGGGAGCGTGGTGGCGTTCGCGCTGGGGAACCTGCAGGAGCGGGCGCAGATGTTCGTGAGTCCCGGCGACCACGTGTACGAGGGGATGATCGCCGGGGAGAGCTCGCGGCCGGGCGACATGGATGTGAACGTGACGAAGGAGAAGAAGCTGTCCAACATGCGGACCACGGCCTCGGACGACAACGTCATCCTGGAGCCGCCCCGCCAGATCACCCTCGAGTACGCCCTGGAGTACATCGAGGAGGACGAGCTGATCGAGGTCACGCCCAAGAACATCCGCCTCCGGAAGCGGGTACTGACGGCGAACGATCGCAAGAAGGCCGCGCGGGCCGCGCGGGTGGCGGATGCGTCCTAGGACGGGCGCGCTACACTCTCTCTGATGGCGGAGGAGATCATCATGTCGGCCTGGGAGACGTCGGTGGAAGCCGCGGAGCTGCGTCGCAAGTTCGACGACGACGAAGACGAATTCGAGGACGACGGCTTCACCTTCGACGACGACGAGGATGAGGACGAAGAGCTCGACGACGAGGAGGACCTCGACGACGAGGAGGACCTCGACGAGGAGGAGCTGGAGGAGCTGGAAGATTTCGACGAGGAGCAGGAGCTGCGCTGAGCTTGCGTCCGGGCCGGCGCGCGGCTATCCTCCCGTCCCCGTTGGACGGGCCTGTAGCTCAGGTGGTTAGAGCGCACGCCTGATAAGCGTGAGGTCGGTAGTTCAACTCTACCCAGGCCCATTCGTCCGAAGCCTCCGCCCCGCGATCACCCAAGTGACCGCGGGGCGTTCGCATTCGCCCCCGCGGGCTTGGTCGCCCGGATGAACGCGCCCATCACCCGGCCGCCCACCTCGCGGGCGAGCACTTCGTGATCGAGCCCCGCACCAGCGAGGAAAGCCCTAGCGTCCTCGATCTCGTAGATCCTGGTTGGCTCGATTCCGATCTGCTCGAACCCCGCCTCCCCCAGGAGCGCGTGGAACTCCTGCTCCGTGAGCGCGCCAGCCACGCATCCAATCCACAGCTCCATGCTCGACCGTATTTCGGCCGGGACGTCGCCCCGGACTACGACGTCGGAGACCGCAAACCGGCCGCCGGGCTTGAGCACGCGGAACGCCTCGGCGATCACCTTGCGCTTGTCACCCGAGAGATTCACGACGCAGTTGGAGATGATCACGTCCACCGAGTTGTCGGGCAGGGGGATGGCCTCGATCTCGCCGCGCAGGAACTCGACGTTCTCCACTCCGGCCCTGCGCTGGTTCTCCCGAGCGAGCGCCAGCATCTCGTCCGTCATGTCGAGTCCGTACGCCCTGCCGGTGGGGCCCACCCGCCGGGCCGAGAGCAGCACGTCGATGCCGCCGCCTGCACCCAGGTCGAGGACTACCTCGCCCTCGTGCAGCTCCGCGAGCGCGGTGGGGTTCCCGCAGCCCAGGGATGCGAGGACGGCCTCGCTCGGCAGCAGGGCGGTCTCGGCTTCGGTGTAGAGGTTGGAGGTGATAGGGTCGTCCGCGGCGCTGCCGCACGAGCCGCCACAGCATCCGGACCTGGCGCCTGTGGTCGCCCGGAGCGCGGCCTCCCCGTAGCGCTGCCGCACAGTGGCTTTGAGATCTTCGGTGCTCATGGTATCCTCATCAAAAATGGTTGATGTGTTGTGCACTAGAGAACGCTCAGCAGCAGCCGGTCCGCCGTTCCCCCGCCGAAGGTTCCGACCCCAGGGTCTCGGCCAGCCCGGCGATCTCGGCCAGCGCATCCGGGTTGAGCGCGTAATACATCCAGCGTCCCTCCCGCCGGTCGGCCACCAGTCCCGCGTCCTTCAGGACCTTCAGGTGGAACGACAGCCGGGATTGAGCCGCTTCGAGGGCATCGGTCAGGTCACAGACGCATCGCTCCCCGAACCGGAGCCGCTGCAGGATCGAGAGCCGCGTCGGGTCGGAGAGGGCGTGGAACAGCCGCGCGGCGCGTCTGGTGTCGGTGTGGGTGCGTGTGGCCATGGGTCAAAGCTATCAACGAATCTTGATCAGTCAAGGGGCGCTTCGGGCGGTGGAGACGCGGCCACGTCAGTGACCGCCGGCTTCCTTATCGCCTGACCGCCTCGTGTTCCCCGGCGGCCCCGCCCGACGGCGTGGCCGGCGCGCGGCCCGCCACGATCTGAGTGCGCGTCCCACGGCCGTCTCGCCATCACGGAAGAGAAAATGCTCGTCGGCCAGGACGCGCGGCCCCGGACTCGGCCAGGGACGCTGCTGGCTCTGCACGCCATGATGGATCACGTGCGCCACGTCGCGCGCGACGATCCACACGCCCGGGGGCAGCTCGGGGTAGAGCCCGGCGTAGGTTGGTCGAAGAAACGCCTGCCGTGTCCGCGCGAGGCCGAGAAGCCGCTTGAGAGCCATGCCGGAGTCAAAGCTCGCGGCAGCGATCAATCAAGGGCGTTTCGGCAAAGTCGTCAGCGGGCGGCCGGCCCGGCGCCGTCAGCCGCTCAGAGTTACGGAGCAGGGGACCTGGAAGCGGCCGCGGCCGTCGGTAGCACGAGCGAAATCTCTCGGAGCAGAGCGTGCGCCGAAAACGGCTTCTCGATCAGGTGCGCGTCCGGGGGGAGTCGGGCCCGGTGAGAGAGTCCGTACGTCGTACCCGACATGTAGATGACCGGAACCGGCGGCCGCCACGCCGCCAGCCGGCGGCCCACCTCGAAGCCGTCGAGCACGGGCATGTCCAGATCGGTCAATACGAGATGGATCGCACAACGTGAATCCAGCAGGCCCGACTCGGCTGCGCGCAGTGCCGCGGCGCCCTCGGCGGCCATCATCACCCGGTAGCCCGCCGCTTCCAGGATCCGGTGGACCAGCCAGCGGATTCCTGCGTCATCATCGACCACCAGGATGCGCACTCCACGCTGCCCCTGGCGACCGCTCCACGCGCGTAAGGCGGAGTGGAAATCGGGCAACCTCTCAGGATCTGACCCGGACGCTTCAGCTTCGAAGGCTGCCATTCCGGCTCACCTTGCATTCTCGCTACGGTATTTGGCTGGATCGAATGGACACCGAAATGTGCGAGGATGGCAGTCGACACGCCATCACCTATTCGATCGGAGAAGCTCCATCTTTCGGACTAGACGGCTCGCGAGGGTCGGCCGCGAGCTACCGGCGCACATACACTGCGAGTTGCAGTCGGGAACGCAGCGCGAACTTCTCCAGGATATTGTGCACATGGGACTTGACGGTCTGAACGGAGATGGCCAGGCGCTGGGCAATCTCCTTGTTGCTGAGTCCTTCGCCGATCAGCTCCATGACCTCGCGCTCCCGGTTCGTCATCCGCACCGCCTCGGCCACTTCCTGGGGGGCCCGATTCAGGGCCTGCCCGGCGATGTGAGAGAAGAGCGTGCTCGTATAGTGCGGTGGGAGAGCCGAGCCTCCCGCCGCGACCGTATGGATCGTACTGATGAACTCCACCAGCGTCGCATCCTTCGCGATGAAGCCGGACACGCCCGCGCGAATGAAGTCAACGATCTCCTGTTGCATCGGAAGTACCTGCATGACGATGAAGCGTGCCTCCGGCCAGCCTCCGGACGGCGAACGCAGTGCGCTCAGACTGTCGAGATCCGCCAGCCCAGAATCCAGCAGCACGACCCGTGGCCTCAAGTGGCACATGAGCGCGAGTGCCTCGGTCGTGTTGGGAGCGGTGGATACCTCGAAGCCACGCTGATCGTGGAGCAAGGCTGCGATGCCCGCGCGGAGGAAGGGGCTATCCTCGATCAGCAGGAGCGCGATCGACTCACCCATGAGAGTTTCAACGACCCGGAGGGTCCGGATTGCGGGTGGCGACCGTGACCGACCATGAAGCCGGACACTGAGGTCGCTGCGATCCAAAGGGGCCCCAGTATCGTCTGCGGTATTCGTCGGGTCAATGGGATGCTTTGGGGGAGTCAGGTACGACCGAAAGTGTGTGAGCGGCGGGGTTCCCGATGTCGCGATCGGCAGACCCTACCCTCAGATGCCGTGCGTCCGCGCCAGGGCCGTGATCCGATCCGCCGCACGGAACGCGAGCGCCTGGATCGTCATCGTGGGCTGCCCCCTCCCGGACGTCACGAAGCTGCTGCCGTCGCAGATGAAGAGATTGGGGACGTCGTGGGTGCGGTGGTCAGCGTTCACCACGGAAGACAACGGGTCGGTCCCCATCCGGCAGGTGCCGAGCAGGTGGGCGCCGATGTTCTGCGGCACGACGGGCGTTCCCCAGGCTCGCGTCGCTCCGGCGGCGTGCAGCACCTCCAGCGCGCGGTCCTGCAGGAACTGCATCGTCTTCAAATCGTCGGCGTGGTCGCGGTAGGTGACGCGAAGCGCGGGGCGGCCCCACTTGTCCTTGAGTGACGGATCGAGCGTGATGGAGTTCGATTCCACGGGGAGCGACGTGGAATGACACGCCACCTCCATGGTGCGGGTATAGGAGTCGTGCAGGAACTGTTTGAAGTCGGCGCCCCACCGCGGCACATCAGGCGGCAGCGCCAGCATGGCATAGAAGATCGGACCGAAGCTGAACCGCCCGTCGAACCCGCCGCCGCCGTAGAAGCCGCGCCCGGGGTCCGCGTCGTAGAAGTCGTGCACGATGCGGGTGACCTCGACGCTCTTGTACTCGTTGAGCGGCTCGGAAAACGTGCCCCAGGCGGACGTGTTGCCGTTCCACATGAGGCACTTGCCCACCATGCCGCTGGAATTGGCTAGCCCGTCCGGAAAGCGGCTCGAATCGGACATCAGCAGGAGCCGCGCGGTCTCCGCGCCGTTGGCCGAGAGGATTACGGCACGTGCGGCCTGCCTCTGCTCGCGCCCCTGCTCGTCCCAGTAGAGTACGCCGGTGGCTCGGCCCTTCGCGTCCGTCTCCACCCGATGCACCGTCGAGCCGGGGCGCACCTCGCAGCGGCCGGTGG
The DNA here is from genome assembly GCA_036262935.1 of Gemmatimonadales bacterium. Classification (GTDB taxonomy): domain Bacteria; phylum Gemmatimonadota; class Gemmatimonadetes; order Gemmatimonadales; family GWC2-71-9; genus CAVVWJ01. The sequence goes on from DATAHW010000043.1 coordinate 14,014, forward strand.
CCACGGCCTTGGGGATCATGCTCACCAGCGTGGACGATTTGGCGCCGAACTCGCAGCCATAGCCCATGCAGAAGCCGCAGTGATGGCAGGGCAGCCGGCCGTCGTGCGCCTTGGACAGGATGGCCATGGGCGCGGGCTGTGGATGAAGTCCGAGCTTGCGCGCGCCTCGGCTCAGCAGCACGCCCGAGGACTTGACCGGCAGCGGGGGCACGGGATACGGCCGCGACCTCGGCGGATCGAACGGTCCGGGCGTGCCGGAGACGCCGACTTCCCAGTCCACCTTGGTGTAGTACGGCTCCAGCTCTTCGTAGGTGATGGGCCAGTCGTCGAACCGCGTGCCTCCGATCGAGCCCCACCTGGTCCGCTCCCGGAAATCCACCGGATGGAAGCGCCAGAAGTTGGCCGTGAAGTGGACGCTGCTGCCGCCGACGCCCCGCGCGTAGAGCAGCGGCCCCGGGAGCGGCTGGGCGGCGGCGGTCTCCTCGGGAGACTGGCGAAAGGTCTGCGGAAAGTCCCGCGGCGAGCCGGTCAGCTCGCCCAGCAGCCAGACGCCCAGCTCATCGTGATGGAAGTCCGCCGGCTGGCGCCACGGGCCCTGCTCCAGCACCACCACGCTGAAGCCGTTGGCGGCGAGCTCCTTGGCCAGAACGCCCCCGGCAGCCCCGGAGCCGACGATCACGAAATCGACGGGCTTTGCGTGCGAGAACGTGGGCTGGCTCAATCGTCGTCTCCCTTCCGGGCGTCGTAGTAGCCGAAGGGCGGCTGATAGGACGGCGCGCGCACGATGCCGAGGAGCTGCTGCCCCGCGCCCTCACGATTGCCGCCGTAGGCCGGCTCGGCGAAGGTGCCCATGATGGTGAGCATCCAGATCCCCTGGAACAACGGGGTCGCCTCGAGCTCGTGCAGGAGCGTCTTCTGATGTGCGTCGTCGAGCTCGGCGAAGGGGGCGCCACCCATCGCACGCGCGCGCTGGTCGAGGTCGGCCAGGCCGAGGCGGATGTCGGGCAACTGATCCGCGAAGAACGACCCGAGCGCGCCGTCGGCGAAGTGCACGGCGCCGGCCTCGCGTGCACCGGGGAGCCCGCCGGACGGGAGGATCTGGGCAGCCACCGCCTCGAAGGCGCGCGCCTCCGCTTCGGCCAGTGTGCTGAACGGACGACCCTGCGCGGCGGCCTCGCGCGCATGCGCGCTCAGCGTGAGCACCAGCGGCAGATTGGCCGCCAGCCAGGCGCCGCCGACCTGGGCCAGGAAGGCTCGGCGTGACGAGACCGGATCCACGGTGCCTCGTGTGAAAGGGACGGGAGCAAGGTCGCACCGGATTCCCGAGGCCGCCAGAGGAGCGCCGAGCCGGAAGCCTGGGAGCACGATGGGCCGCGTCAGCCCGTCGCGGCCTGGCCCGCGGCGCGGCCCGCGGCCCGGCCCGTCGCCCACGCCCAGAGGAAGTTGTACCCGCCGATCGGGCCGAACGCGTCCAGCAGCTCCCCGCACAGGTACACCCCGGGGTGCAGCCGGCTCTCCATGGTGCGCGGATCGACCTCGGCCAGGCTCACGCCGCCCCCGGTCACTTCCGCCTTCCGGTAGCCTTCGTCGCCGCTCCAGGGTAGCTCGCCACGCACCAGCATCTCGATCAGCCGGACCCGCTCCTCACGCCGGAGCTGGGCGAGCGGCCGGGACGGCGGGACGCCGGCCGCGACGGCGAGCGCGTCCGCGAGCCGCTCCGGCAGCTCGCGCCTGAGCACGCCGGCGACCGTGCGCGTCCCTCGCGGCCGGAGCGCGGCCTCCCATCCCGCGGCGTCGAGTCGCGCCCAGCGTACGCCAAGCCGTGCGTCGGCCGTACCCTCCGTCCGCGAGCGCACCACGACGTGCGAAACGTCCAGCACGGACGGCCCGCTGTACCCGCGATGGGTAAAGAGGAAGCCGCCGGAGGCGCTGGCGCTTCGGGTGGTGTCGCTCGCGGTGATCGTGACCGGCAGCGAGACGCCGGCCAGGTCCCCGAACGGCGCCGGCTCCGATACTACCGGCGTGAGCGCCGCGTAAGTGGGATGAATCGTGTGGCCCAGCGCCGCCAGCATCGCGAGCCCGCCGCCATCGCTGCCGGTGGCAGGCACTGAAAGGCCGCCCGTGGCCACGATCACCGCGCCGACGGTGAGCGGAGGGCCGCTCGCCAGTTCCACCGTCCAGCCGGCGCGCGCCGGGGCCAGGCCGCGGACCAGCGTCCCGGCCAGGAACCGGGCACCCCGCCTGGCCGCGTGCGCCAGCAGACCGTCCCGTACGTCGCGCGCGCGCTGGGACGCAGGAAAAAGCTTGGCGGATTCGGCTTCCTCGACCAGCGGCAGCGCCAGCTCCCGCTCGAAGAAGGCTACCTGCTCCGCCAGCGGCCACGACCGGAGAATCTTTCGTAGCGTATGCGGGGACGAGTCGGTGACGAACCGCCGCTCGTCCACCCTGGATGGGAGGATGTTGCAGCGGCCGCCGCCGCTGATGAGGATCTTGCGCCCGCCGTCGCGGGTGCGCTCGAGCAGCAGCGTCTCGGCGCCGGCCGAGGCCGCGAAGATCGCCGCCATCGTTCCGGCGGCTCCCGCGCCGATCACGGCGACGCGGCGGCCGGCGCCGACGTCGGGCTCAGCCACCGAGCCCGGCCAGACTCACCAGCAGCAGGGCCAGCACGAACGACGTGATCAGGACGTAGGCGCGGTCCCGCTCGCGGAGGAACGCGACCAGCGAGAACGCCACGCGTGCCACGGGTGTGGCGATGAGCAGCAGGAGGCCAAGCTGGATGATGGCTCGGCCTCGCACGGCGGCGGCCGCGTGCACGATGCCGGTGACGCTCCGGAGCTCCGCCGGCTCGCCGACGAACCGGCCGTAGTGCGGCCGCGCGCCGCCGTGCCGCACGAGGTACACCGCGCCACCCGCGAGCACCACGGTGGCGGAAATCGCCACGCCCACCTGCAGCAGCCGTCCCAGCAGCAGCTCCACCTCGTGCTCCGTCCATCCGCGGTGCGGCGCCGGGGGCGGCGGGGACTCAGATGCGTCCGGTCGCGCCATTGTAGATCATCTCCGCGCCCAGCGCGAGAATCACGATGACGAACAGCGTGCGCAGCCGGGCGGAGGGTGTCCGGGTGAGAATGCGGGCGCCGAGCATCGCGCCGCCGAGGACGCCGAGAACCACCGGCATGGCGAGCCCGGGGTCGATGTAGCCGCGGCTCAGGTAGACGCCGGCGCTTGCCGCCGCGGTCACGCCGATCATGAAATTGCTGGTCGTGGTCGACACCTTGAACGGAAGGCACATCGCCTGATCCATCGCGAGCACCTTGACCGCCCCGGACCCGATCCCGAGCAATCCGGACAGCGTCCCGGCGGCCGTCATAAGCGCGAATCCGAGCGGCACGTGCTGCACGTGATAGGCCCGCTCGCCGCCGGTGGTGGGAAAGGAGTCGTCGAGCCGCAACCGCCGCGCGAGGGGGTCGGGCGTGCTCACCAGGCGCTCCGGTCCCGGGCGGCTCGAGGCATATGCCGAATAGATCAGCACCAGTCCGAAGACGATCGCCAGTGCCGAGGTGGAGACCACGCCGGCGAGATAGGCGCCGAGGAGCGCGCCGACGGTCGTCGCCATCTCCAGCAGCATCCCGACCCGCACGTTGGTGTAGCCTTCCCGCACGTAGGCGGCGGCCGCGCCCGAGGAGGTCGCGATGACCGCGACCAGCGACGCGCCGACGGCGTACCGGAAATCGATGCCGAAGCCGAGGGTGAGGAGGGGCACGATCACCACGCCGCCGCCCAGGCCGGTCAGGGCGCCAAGCAGCCCCGCGGCGAACGAGCCGAGCGCGACGAGGAGGGAGAACAGGAGAATCGTCACCGCGGACAACTATAACCGGCCGCGATACGGGACGCCGCGGCCGGGCAGCGGCCCCTGGCGAAGCGTCCGTCCCTGACGTAACATCTCCCGTCCGTTCCCTCCTCGTGGGGAGGGCTCTTGGCCGTGCACCCAGGCCCCGGAGCCGTCATGCCCACGACCCTCGTCGCCGACTTCCGGCCCGTTCATCTCCGCTCCCTCCCGGAGCCCTTCGACGATCCCGAATGGCTCTTCGAGCCGGCCTACGACGGCGTCCGGGCCCTGCTCAGCCACTCCGCGGCGGGCTCGGACATCCGGATTGATCACGACCTCGCGCTGTCCGGCCTGGGCGATCTCGCCCGGCGGGTCTCGGCGGTCCTGGGCGACCGCGAGGCGGTGCTCGAAGGGCTGATCGTGGCGCTCGATGCCCGGGGCAAGCCGGTGCTGCGGGACCTGCTGCGGGGCCGCGGCTTCCTCGCATTCGCCGCGATGGACCTCCTCGTACTGGATGGTCGGGACGTCCGCCCGCTGCCCCTCGCGGTGCGCAAGGCGATGCTGACCGAGCTCCTGCCGGCGGACACCGGCCCGCTCTACAAGGTCTTCACCCTCGCGGAGCACGGCCGCGCGCTCTTCGCCACGGCCAGAAAGCTGGACCTGGCGGGTATCGTCGCGAGGCGCAAGGACGAGGGATACGGGCCGGACGCCGTCTGGTACCGGATCGCCAATCCGGAGCACACGCTCGCGCAGGCGGCCGAGCGGGCCGCGCGGCGGCAGCGCGCCAGGGCGCCGCACCGCGCGGGGTAGGCAGCGGTCAGGTCGTGAGTACGACCTTCTCGCAGTTGTCGCGCTTGTGCAGGAACATGTCGTACCCCGTGGGCGCGTCCTCCAGCCGCATGCGGTGGGTAATGACGAAGCTGGGGTCGATCTCGCCCCGCTGGATCCGCTCCAGCAGCGGCCGCATGTAGCGCTGCACGTGGCACTGGCCCGTGCGGATGGTGAGCGACCGGTTCATCAACGACCCCATGGGAAACTTGTCGATGAACCCGCCGTACACACCGATCACCGAGACCGTGCCGCCGTTACGGCACGCCTGGACCGCTTCGCGGAGCGCGATGGGGCGGTCGGTTTCCAGCATCAGCGCCTGCTTGGCGCGGTCATAGGCGTACATGGCCGTGGGTCCGTGGGCTTCCATGCCGACGGCGTCGATGCATGCGTCCGGACCGCGGCCGCCGGTAAGCTCGTTGAGGCGTTCGAGGACGCTGGTCTCCTCGTAGTTGATCGTCTCCCACACGCGCGCGCGCTCCCGGGCCATCTGCAGCCGGTAGGGGAAGCGGTCGATCGCGATGACGCGTTCCGCGCCGAGCAGGTAGGCGCTGGCCATCGCGAAGAGGCCGACCGGGCCCGCGCCCCACACGGCGATCACGTCGCCCGGCTTGATGTTGCACATGTCGGCGCCCATGTACCCGGTCGGGAAGATGTCCGACAGGAACAGCGCCTGCTCGTCCGGCATCCCGTCGGGAACCTTGATGGGCCCCACGTCGGCAAAAGGCACGCGGACGTACTCCGCCTGTCCCCCCGCGAACCCGCCGAGCAGATGGGAGTAGCCGAAGATGCCCGCGGGCGAGTGTCCCCAGAGCTTCTCCGCCATCCAGCCGTTCGGGTTGGAGTTCTCGCACACCGAGAAGAGGTCCCGCCGGCACATGGCGCACTCGCCGCAGGCGATGGGGAACGGCACGACCACGCGGTCGCCGGTCTTGAGGTTCCGGACCGCCGGTCCCACTTCCATCACTTCGCCCATGAATTCGTGGCCCACGACGTCGCCCCGCTCCATGCCCGGCACGAAGCCGTTGTACAGGTGCAGGTCGGAGCCGCAGATGGCCGTCGAGGTGACCCGGAGGATGACGTCCTGCGTGTTGAGGATCTTGGGGTCGGGGACCTCCTCGACCCGGACGTTCTTCTTGCCTTCCCAGCAGACGGCTTTCATCGGATGGCTCCTTCCAGGGCTTCCTGCTCGATGGCGCGCGGAGCGTCCGGGATCTCGTCCAGCTCCGGCGGGCGCGCCGGGTGCGGGCCGTGGGTGACGGTGGCGTCGGACCGGACGACCTCGCCGAGCTCCATGACCTGCTTGAACCGGCGGAGGTCGCTCGAGAGCTGCAGTGAAGGCTCCTCCCCGAAGAGCTTGGCGATGGCGGCGGCCAGCTTGCCGCCCGGCGGGTCGTAGCGCAGCTCGACCCGCACCTCGGTGCCGCCCCCCGGTGCGTCGAGGAATCGCACGCTGCCCATGTTGGACACGTCCGCACCCGGAAGCGAGCGCCAAGCGATGAGCTCGTTGGGCTGGTCGTCGGTGATCTCGGCGTCCCACTCCACCGTCGTTCCAGCCGGCGCCCGGGCCTTCCAGTGGGATCGATTCGGGCCCAGTACCCGGACCGACTCGAGGTGCTCCATGAAGCGGGGCAGGTTCTCGAAGTCGTGCCAGAACCAGTAGACTTCCTCGCGGGGGCGGGTGAGCGTGATCGCCCGGGTGACGTGGATGCCGCCGCGCGGCTTCTCCTCGGCGCCGTCGCCGGTGCCGGCGCGTAATTTCTGGGCGGTGAGCGCGTCGAGGACGGTCACGCCGATGACGGCGGCCGTGGCGGCGGCCACCCGGTTGCGCTCGCTCGAGTCGGCGCGGAGCGCCCGCCCCAGCAAGGCGAGATCCATCATGTCCCCGCCCACCCGATTCCACATCGGGAGCGCCGACCGGGGCCGCGCGAGGACGGCCACGCCGCTCGCGATCTCGCGCAGCCCGAGCGCGAACAGGGTATTGCGATTATCGTCGTCGTCGTTCACGCCGATCATGCGTGCCAGGCTGCGCGGGGCGCCCAGCTCGGCGAGGCCCAGGCCGATGCTGAACCAGCCGAGTCCGCGGGCGACGCGCTCGGGGTCTTCGAAGAGCCCCTGTGACGTCCCACCTGGGTCGGTACGGTGTGTTGCCGTGGTCATCGTTCCTCCTGCGGTGCGCTGGCGCCGGGCAGCGTGCTGTCTCGGCGGGTACCCGCCGCCACGTCATCGCTGTCGAGTGAAGTGCAGAGGCGGGACCGCGAACTGGTCGCGGCGTTGGTTCGGGACAGTTAACCGCCGGTGACCGGGGCGTCGGTGACCGGTGTCACCAGGTGTCGAGCTGGGATTGCACCGCGCGGAGGAGATCGGGGAGATCGAACGGCGGGGCAAGGCAGCGCGAGCCCGCGGGCAGCGTTGCCGTGCCGGCCAGGCGGGGGTCGCGCTCGTCCGCCACGGCGAGGATGGGCGCGGAGGGCTCCAGCGCGCGGAGGCGGTGCGCGGCGGCGGTGGTATCCGCGTCGAGCAGCCGCGCCCCGAGGACGATGAGCTGCAGGGTCTCACCCTCGAACGGCGCCGGCATGGCCGCGGGTACCTGCGCCAGCGCCGTCACCCGGTAGCCGGCGTCCTGGAGTACCTTGCTGATCGTCCGGCGCAGCATCGGCTCGGGCTCAACCAGCAGAATACGCGGAGAAAAGGGAAGGGAGGGCACCGTTGATCAATGTCACGGCCGCGAGCATCATTGGGCAATAGGCAGAACCGCCCCCCGGCAACCTGCCGGGGGGCCACACACGGCGAGACTCACGACATGCACCCGCAACGCCGCCCGATCCCGGCAGGCATTCTCTTCGGCCGGACCTTCCTCCGGCACCCCCGCATGCTGGGATCGGTGGTGCCGAGCAGCAGGTTCCTCATCTCCCGGGTTCTCCGTCCCGTGGACTGGCCGCGCACCAGGGTGGTGGTGGAGGCCGGGCCCGGCGTCGGCACGCTCACGACGGCGATTCTTGAGCGGCTCGGCGGCGACGGGGCGCTGGTGGCGTTCGAGATGAACCATACGTTCGTCTCGCACCTCCGGCGGCAGATTCCCGACCGCCGTCTGGTCGTCCTGCATCGTACCGCCGCGGAGGCGGAGACGGCGCTGGCGGAGCGGGGCATGGGATCGGTCGACCTGCTGGTGTCCGGCATACCGCTGAGCGGGCTCTCGCGCGAGGCCCGGCTGGAGCTGCTCGAGGGCTGGCGCCGACTGCTCCGGCCCGGCGGCGAGCTGCTGGTGTATCAATTTACCCGCTCGGCACTGCCCGACCTGCGGCGCATCTTCGGACGGGTCCGGCGGGAGTTCGAGCCGCTCAACGTGCTGCCGGCCTGGGTGTTCCGCTGCCATGCGCCGTAGCCTCCGCTAGCCCGGCGCTTCCGAGCGCGCGAGCTCGCCCGCCTCGAGCAGTCGCTTGAGAGTCCGCAGGTCGCTCCGCACCTGCCGGGCCGGGTCATCACCCATGAGCTTCGATACGACGCGCCCCAGGCGGCCGCCCGGCGGGGCGTAGCGCAACTCCACCACCACCTCGGTTGCCGTCCCGCCGGACACCGGTGCGAAGGTCACGGATCCGCGGTTGTCCACCTCCGCCTCGCCGATCGAGCGCCAGGCGATGAGCTCGTACGGCCGGTCCTCTACGATTTCCGCATCCCACTCCGCGCCCACTCCCGCCGGGGCCGCCGCCGTCCAGCGGGACCGCCGCTCGTCCACGACCTCCACTGCCAGCAGGTGCTCCATGAACCGCGGCAGATTCCGCAGGTCACGCCAGAACATGTAAAGCGCTTCGGCCGGAGCGGCGATGGTCGTGGTCTCGCGGACTTCGATGCCTCGGTCGGGCGCCTTGTCCGTCTCTTGGTGTGCACCGAGCCGCGAGGCGCAGTATGCATCAAGCGCGGCGACGCCCGCCACCGCGCCCATGGCGGCGAGCAATCGCGGCCGGTCCGCCCCCTTCTCATCGAGCGCGCGCCCCAGGAACAGCAGATCCATCGCGTCGCCCGCCACCCGGGACCAAACCCAGCCGGAGGATCCGGGGTTGGCCAGGATTCCGAGGCCGCTGGCGAGCTCGCGCGCGCCGAAGGCGCGGAGCACGCGCCGATGGCCTCCACGGTCGGGCAGCCCGACGAGACGAGCCGTGGCATCCGTCGCCACGAGTTCGGCGAGCCCCAGGCCGATGCTGAACCAGCCAAGGCCGCGGGCGAGCCGGGCGGCCGGTCCCGGTTCGGGAGAAGTCTCTGGAGTCATCGGATCCTCGTCGACGGAGAACGGAAGGTCGAGCGCAGCGCACGCCGTGCGTGCACCAATATGCGCATATGCGATGCGCATATGCGCCGGCGCGCCCGGCACCGACCGTGATCTCGATCACCGGGTTGCGTGCTGTGCCAGGTCTGTCTAGCTTTGCCGCTGCTGTTGAACAGCCGTTCAATGATTTACCCGAGGCTGGACCGCATTGACGCCCGATTCTCCCTCCTCCGAACCCGCCAACTGCCCCAAGTGGCAGCGTCGTCCCGCGTCCCGACCCCGGGAGATCCTCGACGCGGCACTCGCCGCCTTCGCGGAAGCCGGGTACGAGGGCGCCACCATCGCCGACGTGGCCCGGCGCGCGGGCGTGAGCCCGGGGCTGGTGGTGCACTACTTCCGGACCAAGGCGGAGTTGTTCGCGGCGGTGATCGAGGATCGGTTCGTCGGATTCGTCGCCGGCGAGGAGGCGCTGCTCGCCGGCCACCAGGGGCCGTACCGGGAGCTGCTCGAGCAGGTTGTCCGGCGGTTGTGGGACCACCTGGGGGAGCCCGGCATCATCGAGCTCGGGATTCTGGTGAAGGCCGAGCGCGCCGAATTCCCCGAGGCCACCCGGACCCTGTTCCGGGAGCTGGGCGAGCGGTGGCGCCGGCTGTTCGAGGCGGTGCTCGAGGCCGGTGCCCGGCGGGGCGAGTTCCGCTGGCACGGTCCCCATGCCGCGCGGGTGATCGGACCGGCCATCGTGGGCGTCTGCGAGTCGTCCCGCTGCTTTCGCGCCTTCGACCGACGCCCTTCGTCGCCCGACGAGCTGTGGCACGCGCTGCTGAGTCTGCTCGAGCACGGCGTGCTCGCCGACGCGGCGTGTGTGAACCGGACCATCAAGGAGTAACCCAATGAGAAGCGCGCTGGCCGTCGTTCTCCTCGCGAGCCTCGGTGCCTGCCACAAGGAGGCCAAGGCGCCTCCGGCCCCGCCGCCGGCCGAGGTGAGCGTCGTCTCCGTGACCCCGCGCACGCTGCCGCTCAGCTACGAGTTCGTCGGCGAGGTGCAGCCGACCCGCCGGGTCGAAGTGCGCGCGCGGGTGGACGGCATCATCGAGTCGCGCCCGTTCACCGAGGGCTCGTTCGTCAAGCCGGGCGACGTGCTCTACCGGCTGGAGCGCGTCCGCTACGACGCCGCCTACCGGAGCGCGGCCGCGCGGCTGGCCAACGCCAAGCGCGCGCTGGCGCGGCTGGAGCCGCTGCTCCAGCGCAACGCGGTCGCGCAGCAGGACGTGGACAACGCGCGCACGGAGGTGGAATCGGCGCAGGCGGCCTTCGACGACGCGCAGAAGAATCGCGCGGATGCGGTGGTGCGCGCCGAGATCGCGGGCCGGGTGGGCCGCACGCTGCTCGAGGTGGGCGCCCGCGTCACCGGCCCGGGGGACCTCCTGACCACCATCGAGCAGCTCGATCCGGTATACGTCGTGTTCCGCCCGTCGTCGCAGGACCTGCTCCGCTGGCGGCAGGACCCGCAGGCGCGCGCGCTGATCCGCCCCGGGAGCGCGCTGGTCGTGAAGGTGGTGCTCCCGGACGGCACCGAGCTGCCGCGGACGGGGAAACTCGATTACGTGAGCCCCTCGCTCGATCCGGCCACCGGGACGCAGGAGTTCCGGGCGCTCTTCGGCAACAAGGACCTCGTGCTCGTGAGCGGCCAGTTCGTCCGCGTGCGGCTGGAGGGCTTCGAGCGCGACAGCACGCTCGCCGTGCCGCGGCGCGCGGTGCAGCAGTCGCTCGGGCGCCAGTTCGTCCTCGTCGTGGGCAAGGGCGACACCGTCGTGACGCGGGACGTGGAGACCGGCGCCTGGAGCGGCGACGCGTGGATCATCGAGCGCGGGCTCGCCGTCGGCGATCGCGTCGTCGTGGATGGGGTGCAGAAGGCGGCCCCGGGCCAGCCGGTGCACCCGGTGCCCCTGCGTGACAGTACCAGCTCGGTAGCGCAGACCGGAGGCCCGCAGTGACGCACGCACCGAAGACCGGGGGCGAGCCCCCGGTCATCCGCTATTTCTTCATCCGTCGGCCGGTTCTGGCGGCGGTGATCTCGATCGTGATCGTGCTGCTGGGCGGCTTCTGCCTGATGCAGCTTCCGATCGCGCGCTATCCGCAGATCACGCCGCCGGCCGTGCAGGTCTCGGCGGTCTACCCCGGCGCCACGGCGGAAGACGTGGCGCAGGCGGTCGCGGCGCCGATCGAGCAGCAGCTCTCGGGACTGGACGGCCTGCTGTACTACCGGTCGTCCAACTCCAGCAGCGGCATCATGAACCTGCAGGTGTACTTCGACATCAGCCGCGATCCCGATCTCGCGGCCGTCGACGTGCAGAACGCCATCAAGGTGGCCGAGCCGCAGCTCCCCGAGGAGGTGCGGCGCCAGGGCGTGACCATCCGGAAGTCGCAGACCGACATCCTGCTCGTCGCCTCGCTCTACTCGGACGACCCGCGGTTCGACGCGACGTACCTCACCAACTACGCCAAGCTGTACGTGGTGGACGAGCTCAAGCGGCTGAACGGGGTGGGCGACGCCACGGCATTCGGCGGGCTCGACTTCGCGATGACGATCCGGCTCGATCCCGACCGCATGGCGCAGCTCGGCCTGACGGTGGGCGATGTGCGCGACGCGGTCCAGGAGCAGAACGCCACCAATCCGGCCGGGACGCTCGGCCGGGAGCCTGCGCCTCCGGGTACGGAATTCACCCTCCCCGTCACGGCGCTCGGCCGTCTGCAGACCCCCGACCAGTTCGCCGACATCATCGTCCGGGCCCGGGAAGACGGCTCGTTCGTGCGGGTGCGCGACATCGGCACGGTGGAGCTCACCTCGCAGAACCTCGATCTGATCGGACGGTTCGACGGCAAACCGACCGCGAACATCCTCATCTATCTGCGCCCGGGCGCCAACCAGCTCGAGGTGCGGGAAGCGTTCCAGAAACGGATGGAGGAGCTGGCGCTCGGCTTTCCGGCGGGCGTGAAGTGGCAGGTGCCCTTCGACGCGACGCCGTTCGTCACGGCATCGATCGAGGAGGTCGCGAAGACGCTGGGCGAGGCGATGCTGCTGGTGACGCTGGTGGTGTTCCTTTTCCTCCAGAGCTGGCGGGCGACGCTGATCCCGATTCTCGCGGTGCCGGTGAGCGTGATCGGCACGTTCCTCGGGCTGTTCGCGCTGGGGTACTCGATCAACGTGCTCACCCTGTTCGCCCTGGTGCTCGCGATCGGCATCGTGGTGGACGATGCCATCGTGGTGATCGAGAACGTCGAACGCATCATGGACGAGGAGAAGCTGCCGGCCCCCCTGGCCGCGGACAAGGCCATGCAGCAGGTGGCCTCCGCGCTGGTGGCCATCGTGCTCGTGCTCTGCTCGGTGTTTGTCCCGGTGGCCTTCCTCGGCGGCATAACCGGGACGATGCTCCGCCAGTTCGCGGTGACGCTCGTGGTGGCCGTGCTGCTCTCCGGGCTCGTCGCCCTGACGCTCACGCCCGCCCTCTGCGCGCTGCTCCTAAAGGAGACGCCGCACGAGACCCACAACCGGTTCTTCCGGAAGTTCAACGACCTGTTCGACCGCACCACGGGCGGCTACTCGCGCAATGTCGGCCGGGTGCTCCGCCGGCCGAAGGCGGGCTTCGCGGCGTTCGCGGTGCTGCTGGCGCTGACGTTCGTCCTCTTCCGGAGCGTGCCGAGGGCGTTCATTCCGACGGAGGACAAGGGCTTCTTCGTGATCGCCATCCAGCTCCCCGACGGCGCCTCGCGCCAGCGGACCGACAAGGTGGTGGAGCGGGTCGAGGGCATCCTGCGCAAGGATCCCGCGATCCAGCATTTCGTGGACCTGGTGGGCTTCAACCTGCTGGCGCAGGCCAATCAGCCGAACGGAGCCACGATCTTCATCAACCTCAAGGATTGGAGCGAGCGGGGCAAGAAGGATGCGCTCGACAAGGTGCTCGCCCGGGTGAACGGCCAGCTCTTCGGCCTCAAGGACGCGCTGGCGTTCGGCTTCAACTTCCCCGAGATCCCCGGCCTGGGCTCGACGGCGGGGCTCGAGCTCAACCTGCAGGCGCGGAGCGGGCAGGACGTGCAGACGTTTTCGCGCCAGGTGCAGGCGGCCGTGGCCGACATCGGCAAGCTGCCCGAGACCCCGGCCGCCGCCACGACCTTCCGGGCGGAGGTGCCGCAGGTATTCATCCAGGTGGACCGGGAGACGGCCAAGGCCCGCGGCGTCAAGCTGGGCGATCTCTTCGCCTCGCTCCAGGCGATGCTCTCGTCGCTCTACATCAACGACTTCAACCTGTACGGCCGCACCTACCGGGTGCAGGCCGAGGCGCAGCCGCGCTTCCGCCAGACGCCCGAAGATCTGGGGCGGCTGTACGTCCGGGCGGAGGATGCCAAGGACAAGGAGATGATCCCGCTCTCGGCGCTGATCCGCACCGAGTTCCGCGGCGCGCCGAGCGTGTTGAGCCGGTTCAACGGGTTCACCTCGGCGCTGGTGACGGCCTCGGCCCCGCCTGGGGTGAGTTCGGGTGAACAGCTCGATGCCGTGGAGCAGCTGCTCCACACCAAGTACGAGCCGCAGGGCGTGGGCTTCGCGTACAGCGGGCAGTCGTACCAGGAGCGGGCGTCCGGTGGGCAGGCGGGCCTCGTCTTCGGCCTCGGGCTGATTCTCGTGTTCCTGGTGCTCGCCGCGCAGTACGAGAGCTGGTCCATCCCGTTCGCGGTCATCCTCGGCGTCCCCTTCGGCGTGCTGGGGTCGTTCCTCGGCGTATGGCTCCGCGACATCCCGAGCGACATCTATTTCCAGGTGGGTCTCATCACGGTGGTGGGGCTCGCGGCCAAGAACGCGATCCTGATCGTGGAGTTCGCCAACGCGCTCCGCGCCCAGGGCGCCGGGGTGCTCGAGGCGGCCACCGAGGCCGCGCGCGAGCGGTTCCGGCCCATCCTCATGACGTCCTTCGCGTTCATTCTGGGCGTGGCGCCGCTCACCATCGCGAGCGGCGCGGGCGCGGCCAGCCGGCACTCGCTCGGCACCGCGGTGTTCTTCGGGATGCTCGGGGCCACGCTGGTGGCGATCTTCTTCATTCCGCTTTTCTTCGCCGTGATCCGGGGCCTTGCCGAGCGGTTCGGTCGCCGGACCCACGCGGCACCGGCGCCGGCCCCTGTCGAGGAGGGCGCATGAGGCGCGTCGCGTGGGCGGTGGCCGCGGGCGTGCTCCTTACCGCGTGCGCGGTGGGGCCACGCTACCACGAGCCGGCGGTGGCGCCGGCGGGTACGGCCCTGCGGGTGAAGCCGGACTCCGCGGCACTTCGGAGCTTCTACGATTCCCTGGCCACCACGGCGGATTCGGTCACCGAACAGGCGCGGCCCTCGGCAGCCGGGCCGGCCCCTCTCGTGGCCGATTCCGCCGACCTCCGCTGGCTCGAGGTCCTTCGGGACACCACGCTCGTTGGGCTGGTCCGCGCCGCGGTGCGCGACAACCGCGACGTGCAGACGGCCCAGGCTCGCATCCGGGAGTTCCGTGCACAACTCGGCGTCGCCCGCGCGGACCTGCTGCCCCAGCTTTCGGCCAACGGCTCGGTGAGCACCAACCAGATCGCCCTTGGCGCGTTCCCGCCGGTGCAGTTCGACGCTTTCCGCGTCACGGCCGATCTCGCGTGGGAGCTCGATTTCTGGGGACGAATCCGCCGCGGGGTGCAGGCCTCGCGAGCCGACGTGCAGGCGGAGGAGGCGGCCTACCGCGCCACTCTGCTGTCGCTGGTGAGCGACGTCGCCACCGCATACCTCGGCCTGGTCGAGCTCACCCAGGAGGAAGCGATCGCCGAGCGCACCCTGACCTCGCGCCGCAGCACGCTGGCGCTGGCGCGCGACCGGTTCGCGCGCGGCGTCATCTCAGCGCTCGACGTGCACCAGTTCGAGGCCGAGGTGGCAGTGCCCGCGGCGGCCCTGGCCCAGGCGCGCCGGCTCCGCGCCGAACGCGAGCACCAGTTGGCGGCGCTGGTGGGACGGCTGCCCTTCGACATCCCGGCCGGTGCCGAGCTGGCGAGCGCTGTCCAGCGCGTCAGGGTGCCCGATTCCATCCCGGCCACCTTGCTGGGCCGTCGCCCGGATGTCCAGGCCGCGGAGCGGGTGTATGCCGGGTCGGTGGCCCGCATCGGGGTGGCGCAGGCAGCGCGGCTCCCGCGCATCAGCATCACGGGCAACTACGGCAGCCAGGCCGCCACGACCGGCGACCTCTTCACCAACAACACCGAGGTCTACCAGCTTCAGGGGGGCATCTCGGTCCCGCTTTTCACCGGCGGCCGGCTGACCAATCAGGTCCGCGTGGCCCAGGCGCGCTCCGAGCAGGCCAGGCTTCAATTCGAGGGTACGGTCCTGCAGGCGTTCCGCGAGGCGAATGACGCCCTAGTCGCGGTGCGGACCAGCCGGGACCAGCGGGTGGCCCAGGCCAGTCAGGTGGCGGCGCTGCGGCAGGCCACCGAGCTGGCCGAGCTCCGCTACCGCGGCGGTGTAGCAAGCTATCTGGAGGTGCTCGATGCCCAGCGCGGGCTGTTCGCCGCGGAGCTGGCGTTGAGCCAGGCGCAACTGCTCGAGCTGGGCTCGGTGGTGCAGCTCTTCCGGGCGCTCGGGGGAAGCTGGGAGTAGGACGGGCAGGCGGTCGGGCGGTCGCGGCGCGTGCGGGAAGTCGAATGGTGCCAAGCTGTCATCCCGAGCGCAGCGAGGGACCTACTCACCCGGGTCCGAACTCGGCCCCGCAAGATCCCTCGCTGCGTTCGGGATGACAGTGCTGCGCTCGATCATCGCCGTTCCCGACCGCCCGCCCGCCCGACCGCCTGTCCGTCCGCCCGCCCGATCTCGAATATCCGAACGGCCCCCGGCGAGAGCCCGACATCCCGGATGCTTCGCCCGTCAGCGGCCGGCCACTGCCGGCTGGAGCCGTCGAGTTCGTACAGGGTTACGTCGCCGAGGGAGTGACGTAGGCGGAGGTCGACCGTGGGATTGCCGCTCCGGTCCCATACGAATACCAGGCGGCGTCCATCCGGGCGGACGAAGAGATGGTGGTACAGTTCGCCCGGCGCGCCACGCGTCACGCGCACGTCGAGATCCCCGTCCGCCACCGTGATCGAGTCGCCGTCGAACAGCCGGACCAGCAGCCGTACCGTCGCGAACGCCGGCTTGGGTGTCCCGTCCCGCCGCACCAATCCGAGATAATAATTTGGCGCGTCGCCGATCACCGGCGTGTCGAGCCGCTGGTCGTGGATCTCGTAGATGCCCAGATGCTCGACCCGCGGCGCGGCCAGAAAGGTGGCGAAGGCGCGAGCCCACCATTGGGCCTGCTCGCCCTCGGACCTGGCGGGCGTGGTCGCGAACCCGGTCTCGTTGATCCACACCGGTCGGCGCCCGCAGAGCGAGTCGGCGGCGGGCAGGAACGCCGACGCGAAGCCGGGGCCAAGGTAGCGCTCCACGCTCACCGAGTCGGGGGTCCACGTTTCGGGGTAGGCGTGGAATGGCAGGATGTCGAACGGGGCGCTGCCCGTCCCCCCGGCGCAGGCGTGCTCCAGCCACTCGGCGTCGGGCCAGACCATCCCGCCCAGCAGTATAGCGGCCGCGGGGTCGCCTCGACGGACGCCGGCCGCGCCCGCCCGAAGCACGGCCGCGTACTCATCCGCGCTGCCGTCCCACCAGAGCGGCACGTTCTCCTCGTTGTAGATCTCGTACGAGCGAACCGAGTAGGGGGCGAGCGTCCGCGCCACCGTTTCGACGAAGCGCGACCACTCCCCCACCCGCCTGGGCGGGTCGTTCCAGGCCTGAGCGTCCCGGCCGCCGCGGGCTGCCCAGACCGGGGTGTAGCCAAGGTAGGGGCGGAGCGCGATCCCCATGCTGTCGGCCAGCGCGGCGAACTGGCGGAGCCACGCGAGATCGTACCGGCCGGGCTCGGGCTCGTAGTCGTCCCAGCCGAAGCTGCCCCGCCAGACCGTCACGCCGAGCTCGCGGAGCAGCGCGAAGTCGCGCGCCACCAGCCGCAGGTCGGTACCCTTGTCGTAGTCCTCGAGCACCGCGAACGAGATCGGCTTGGTGATGGCGGGCGTGCGGACCGGTGCGCAGGCGAGAAGCAGCGCGAGGAGGGCGGCCGCCGCGCCGCGCGGCGAGGAGATCATTCGCCTCCCGCCCCGCGCGCTTCCGCCCATACCCGCTGGAGCAGGTCCCGGCTGTAGGTCAGGTGGTGGCTGTCCGGCGTGAACACCTCGAGCGTAATGGTTCCGTCGTAGCCGCTGGATTGCAGGAGGCGCACCGACCGATGCAGGTCGACCGTGCCCGTCCCGAGCGGGAGGTGCAGATCGGCTCCCCCTCCCTTGTTGTCGTGCAGGTGCACGTGACGCAGGCGGGTGCCGTACGCCGAGAGCAGCTCGTCCATCGTGCTCGCCGCCGCCATGAGGTTCGCATGGCCGATATCGAGATGAAGCCCCAGCTCGGGGAGCGGATCGAGCAGCTCCCCGAGCTGCGCCGCGGTATTGAAGTCACCCGGCAGGTTCTCGAGCATGAGCCCCACGCCATGGCTCTCCGCGTAGGGCATGAGCTCGCGGAGCGTCTCCAGGTTTCGCTCGATGAAGAACCGTCGGTCGTGCATGGGCGCGTGGCGGTCGGGGTGGAGGTTCATGTAGCGCGCGCCGACGGCGGCGAACACATCCACGCAGCGGCGGAGCTCGACCACGGCGGCCCGGCGGATCTCCTCGATCCCGCTCGCGAGCGGCAGATAATAGGCAGTGTGACCCACCACGGCGAGTCCGTGGTGTTCGAGCGCGCGCCGTATCCGAACCGGGTCCACCAGCCAGGATGCGGCCCGCGGGGGCTCGAGCGTCAGATCGACGAACCCGAAGCCCAGCGACGCGATCCATTCGATCTGCTGGAGCGGATCGCGGGCGGGGTGGTTCATCGCGCCGATCAGCACCCGGCCGTCAATTCCCGGGCGCCGCGCCGCGGAACCAGGGGCGGCGGTCGAGCAGGTCGGCGCGGGCCCGGGTGATGCCGGGGTCCCGATCCGCGTCCGGAGCGCGCACGCCGGCCGCGGCCCAGACGAACGCCGGAACGTCCGCCCCGCGCGCGGGCGCGAGCCAGCCGAACACGGACAGCGCGGCCCCGAGGAGCGGCACGTCGGCCGCGAGCTTGGCCACCAGCCGCTCCCAATCGAGCCGTGGGGCCAGCGCATCGATCAGGTTCAGGACGTCCACCCAGTCCGACCGCTCGCGCTGCAGCACGTAGAGCTTGCTCCAGATCAGCTCCTCCGCCGGAATCGAACGTACCTGCTGGTCGCGGAGCTCCACCTCCGGTCCGAGCGTGAGCCAGTCCAGGTCCACGGAGGTTCGCAGGTTGGCCATCGCCCAGATGGCGTCCACCAGGCTGTCGTCCTCGGACGCCCGGTAGATCCAGGCTCGATCGTAGGGCGCATCGGCGTGGATGTCCACCAGGCCGGCGCGGGTCATCGCGGCGATGGCTCGATCCCGATCCTCGGGCAGGATGTAGAGGTCGAAGTCCTTCGTGTTCCGCAGCTCCGCGGTGTAGGTGGCCAGAGCGAATGCGCCGCCGAACGCCACGGGAATCGCCGCCGCGCGCAGCTCCTCGAGCACGCGGCGGTAGACGCGCCACTGAGGGTCAGGAATCTCCCGCGCCCACGCCGCGCTGGTGGGCGGCGAACTTCGGCCATCTGTCTGGATCATGAAACGCCCTCCGCCCCAGTCTGGCCGGGCGGCGCGCGAAGGGCTGTGACCCGCCACACCGCCGCGCCGCCGCGCTCGGCGCAGCGTGCGCTTCAGGGGGAACCTTGGCACGACTGCGGAAGGTGCAGCGCTCGCTCCGGAGCACGTTCGGGCTCGACCGGCTCCGGCCCGGGCAAGCGGAGGTGATTCGTGCCGTCCTGGAGGGCCAGGACGTGCTCGCCCTCATGCCGACAGGCGCGGGGAAGTCGCTCTGCTATCAGCTCCCGGCGCTTCAGCTCGCGGGTACGACGGTCATCGTGAGTCCGCTGATCTCGCTCATGAAAGACCAGATGGAAAAGCTGCATGAGCTCGGGCTCGAGGCGGTCGGAGTGAACAGTACCCTGACCGAGCGGGCCGAGGCGGCGGTGATCGAGGAAATCGCGCGGGCGCAAAGCGAGTTCGTCTTCACGACGCCCGAGCGACTGGCCGAGCCGGACTTCGTCGAGACGCTCCGACAGACGGCCATCGATTTCATCGTGGTGGATGAGGCGCACTGCATTTCGCAGTGGGGCCACGATTTCCGGCCGTCCTACCTGGCCCTGCGCGCCTCCTTCCGGGCGCTGGGCGATCCGCCGATCCTCGCGCTCACGGCCACCGCCACCGAGGCGGTGGTCGAGGACATCCGCCGCCAGCTCGGCCGGCCGGACATGCGGGTGATCAACACCGGCATCTATCGCCCGAACCTCGCGTTCGAGGTGCGCCACGTCTCCGGCGACGGCGAGAAGCAGGCCGACCTGCTCGAATTGCTTCGCGATGAGCCCGGCCCATCGATCGTGTATACGGCTACCGTGCGGCACGCCGGCATGCTCGCGCCCCTGTTGCAGCGCGAGGGCATCGAGGCGCTCGCCTATCATGGCCGGCTGGCCAAAGCCGCGCGGAGCGAGGCGCAGGACCGGTTCATGGCCGGGGAGCTTCCCGTCATCGCCGCCACGAACGCATTCGGGCTGGGGATCGACAAGCCGGATATCCGCATGGTGGTCCACTACGACGTGCCCGGCTCAGTGGAGGCCTACTACCAGGAAGCCGGCCGAGCGGGACGGGACGGGGAACCCGCCCGGTGCGCGCTGCTCTACGATCGGGCGGATCGTCGCACCCAGCTCTTCTTCATGGGCGGCAGGTACCCGTCACTGGACGACGCCCGGGCCGTCGTGGCGGCGCTGCGGACCACGGATGGCGAGCCGCTCCCGCTGGCGCGCGTCAGAGACGAGAGCGGCGGTGTCGGCCGGGACCGCATCCGGATCATCCTCGCGCTCCTCAAGGAAGGAAAGCTGGTGCGCGAGCGGCGCGGCGCCCGGTTCGTGCTGGCGCGCGAGGTGGGGGACGGTGAGCTGGTGAAGCTCGCGCAGGCATGGCCGGCCCGGGCGGAGGCCGACCGGGAGAAGCTCGAGCGCATGGAGGGGTATGCCCGCACAGCCCGGTGCCGGTGGCGGTATCTCCACGACTACTTCGGCGAGGAGTCGCCGGTCCGGCTGTGCGGCACGTGCGACAACTGCGTGAAAGGCCTCGCGCCCCGGGCGGAAGGCGACTGAGTCCGGGTCCCTTCGCCTTCCGGGCGGCGCCCCGTAGATTCGGGGCGATGCTCCTTCACTCGCTCCAATCCGTGCTCCTGGTGCTCGCGCTGCCGGCCGTGCTGCCCGCGCAGGCACCGCTCCCGTCGGCGCCCCGCCGGCGCGCCTCCGTCGGTGCCGAAGTCGGGTACTCGCGGACCACCCTGAGCGGGCCCGACGCCCAGGGGCTCCGGAGCCGGCAGGGCGCGATCACCGGCCTCTTCGTGCAGGCGCCGCTGGGTGGCCCGCTGAGCCTCCGACCCGAGCTCCTCTTTGCCCTCAAGGGCGGGCGGGCCGAGGCCAACGTCGAAGGCGGGGGCACGGCCCAGCTCGACATCGAGCTGGCCTACATCGAGGTCCCGCTGCTGCTCCGGGTCGGCCTGCCGCGGGGCCGCGTCCGGCCGATGCTGTTCGGCGGTCCCGCCGGCGCGCTCCAGATCGGCTGCGACCTGCAGCTCATCGGCTCCGACCAGCCTGTCCGCTCCACCTGCGACGCCGCAGAGTTCGCGGTGTTCCGCCAGCTCGATTTCGCCTTCGTGGTCGGCGGCGGCATCGAGGTGCGGTGGCCGCAATCCTCCCTCTCCCTCGAAGGCCGTTATACCGGTGGACTGCGCTCGGTGCTCGATCAGTTCGACGTGCGGAATCGGGGGTACGGGGTGGTGCTGGCGCTGACATTCTGAAGACGGAAAGACGGAAAGACGGAAAGACGGAAGGGCGGAAGGACGGAAAGGGTGCGCGCATCGGCCCCTCTTTCCGTCCTTCCGTCTTTCCGTCCTTCCGTCTTCAGAACAGGTACCGTCCCCCCACCTGGAACTGTCGCGGCTCGCCGAGGCCGCTTCGGATCGTGCCGTCGAAGTTGAGGAACGTGCCGCCCGAGGCGGGATCCTTGAAGTTGTCGGCGTTGGTGACGTTGAAGACCTCGAAGATCGCCTCGAACGTGCCCTGCCGGCCGAAATTGAACGGGCGACTCAGCCGGATGTCCCAGGAGAAGTAGCCGTTGTCGCGGCGGATCGTGTTCCGCTGGAGGATGTGGCCATCGGGGCAGATGCGGTCGGAGGGCTGCGACGCGCGCTCGCCGGTGCCCTGATTGTCGGCCCCGCAGGCCTCGGAGGCCGGCTGGGGCGAATAGGCGCTCAGCCGATTGTTGAGGTAGAAATCGCCCGGCAGGATCGCCAGCACCCAGGCGTTGAAGCGGTGGCGCTGGTCGCGGTCGCTCCAGTTGTACTCGCGCCCGAGCGAGTCGGCCTGGGCATAGCGGAAGGTGAACGGGTCGCGCTCGTTGTCGTCGTCCGACTTGTCGAAGCCCAGCGTATAGTTGACCTGAAACTGGAGCCGGGTGCCCGCGGTCCGCCTGAGCTCGGCCGTGATGCCGTTGTAGCGCGACCGGGCAGTGCTCTGCACCACCGTGAGCGCGCCGATCCCGTTGCCGCCCGCGAGGCCGCTGCCCCAGGGGCTGCCGAAGACCGCGTCGTTCGCGTTGAAGAACCGCGTCAGGTGGTCGGTGCTGGCGTGCGTGTAGCTGAGGGACGCGGCGATCCCGCGCCCCACTTCTCGCTCGTAGCCCAGCGTCGCCGTGAACGTGCGCGGGTTCTGGAAGTCCTTGTCAAACAGCGTTACGCCCGGCTGGAACGGCGCGCCGGCAGGCGCCGGGAGCAGCTCGCCGTAGTCGGGTGGCGCGCCCAGAATCGGCGTCAGTTCGCTGCTCCGGAAGATGCTCTGGCCGCGGGACCCGTCCGTGCTCCGGCTGCTGGCCAGGTTGAGGCCGGGAACGCGGGCGTAGTAGATGCCCGCGTTGGCCCGGACCACCTGCTTCCCGTCGCCCTTCACGTCGTAGGCCACGCCCAGGCGGGGCTGGAACATCGAGTAGTCGCTGGGAATGGTGCCGTCGCCGGGAAACTCGAAGGTCCCCACCGCGTTGGTGACCGTCTGCCCGATGAACGGGGCGTAGAACAGGTCCTCGGTCGGCGTGATGAGGCTGGGCTCGATCTGGGCCTCCCACCGGAGACCGTAGTTGACCGTAAGGTTCCCGCGCGGTTTCCAACTGTCCTGCAGGAAGAGCGCGAGCTCGTGCTGGATGATCGTCTGCGTGCCCGCGTCGGCCACCGAGAGGCCGCCGATGCCGGCTTGCTGGAGGTAGAGCGCGACGGGGCCGGTGATCGTC
Organism: Gemmatimonadales bacterium; assembly: GCA_036262935.1. Lineage (GTDB taxonomy): Bacteria > Gemmatimonadota > Gemmatimonadetes > Gemmatimonadales > GWC2-71-9 > CAVVWJ01. The sequence continues at coordinate 36,401 of DATAHW010000043.1, forward strand.
GTCCCGACCGGGCAGGCGCCCGTGGTGCTGCTCGACCCGTCGGAGCACTCGACGTACTGGTTTCCGTTCGCCACGTAGTTGAGGAATCCGTTCACCGACGTGAATGCCATCCGCCCGTTCCCGAAGCCGAGGAACGTCTGGTTCACCCCCGTCCGGTTCCACTCGCCGCCCAGCTTGAAGAGGTGGTTGCCCCGGAGCAGCGAGACGTTGTCCAGCACCTGGAAGCGGTAGTCGTACGCGGTCTCCAGCGGGATGAAGAACGGCATCCCCATCCGGTACGACGCGAACCCGCCCGGCCCCACGAACCCGATGTCCGTGTCGGGGAAGGGCCGCCCGGTGGCGGGGTTGGTGGCGCCGTCGTAGGGACGGGGCCGGTCCTCCCGCGCCCACTGGAAGCGGAACTCGTTCGACAGCGAGGAACTGAACAGCGACGTCAGGCTGCCGTTCACCGCGTGCGAGTGGTCGTTCTCCAGGGCGTTCGCGCTCCGGCCCCAGGAATCCACGTCGAAAGTGCCGTTCTCCTGGCTCGAGCGCGTATAGTTGTACTTGAGGCTGGCGCTGTGCTTCGAGCTCAGCCGGAAGTCCAGCTTGCCGAGGAAGGCGTTGGCATCGTTGGTCCGCCGAATGGGGCCGAACTCGTTCCGGAGCACGCCGCCAAACGCCGTGTCCGTGAACGCCACCATCGCCGGGTCGATCGAGGCGAGCCGGTCCGTCTGCTTGGTCTCGTTGTACTCCTGCTGGTCATAGGCCAGAAAGAAGAACGCCTTGTCGCGAACCAATGGACCACCCAGCGTGGCGCCGAACTGGTGCTGCGCGAAGTCCGGCGTGAACCCGGTGGTGCCTCCGCCCGGGAAGGTGTGGCTGAAGTCGCTGGAGAGCTGGTCGTACTTCCCGAAATAATGCGCGGAGCCGTGGAACTCGTTGGTGCCCGACTTGGTGATCACGTTGACGAAGCCGCCGCTCGACCGCCCGAACTCCGCGTTGGCGCCGTCGGCCACGACGACGAAGTCCTGCACCGCGTCGAGATTGAACGTGAACGCCGGCCGCTGGCCCCCGCGCTGCTCGCCGAAGAACGGGTTGTTGAAATCGGCGCCGTCCACCGACACGTTGTTGTGGATGCCGCGCTGGCCGCCGATGCTGATCTCGTCGCCGTCGGGCCCCTGGACGATGGCCACGTTGGGCGTCAGCGTGGTAAAGTTGAAGATGTTGCGGCCGTTGTTCGGCAGCCCTTCCACCGCCTCCACCCCGAGCCGGGTCGAGCTCTCCGACTTGGTGGCGTCCACCACCGGCTCGGCCCCCGCGACCGTGATCTCCTGCAGTTGCACGGCCTGGGGCGCCAGCGCGAAGGGAACATCCAGCGTCTCGCCCAGCCGGAGCGCCACGCCGCTCCGGCTCGACTCGCGGAATCCCAGGGCACGCGCCGCCACGTCGTAGGTCCCGACCCGGAGCAGGGTGGCCACGTAGACGCCGCGATCATTCGTGGTGAGCACCCGTTCGGCGTTGGTTTCCGCGTTTCGCAGCGTCACGGATGCGCCGGCCAGCGCGCCCCCGGCGGAATCGGTCACGACGCCGCGAATGACGCCGGTGGTCGCCTGCGCCTGGCCATGAAGCCGGGCGGGCATCGTGGCCAGGAGACTGCCGAGCAGCAGAGGTATGGCCGAGCGTGTCGGACGAGGCACCGGCATGGGCGGAGCTCCCTCTGAGGTAGACTTGTAGGAGTGGGTGAGGATAGCATACCGCGTCGGGTCGGACCGGGCAAGCCACTGTGTGGCGTGTCACAGAATTGCTGCCGGCCGAGTGGGACCTTGATGAAGCCCCCTACCTGCATCCCCTCTCCAGTGGCGGGACGCCGCCACGCAAGGAGCCATGACTCAGAGCAGCGTCACCCCGAGCATACGCGGCCCACGTACGCTGGGGTGGCTCCTCGCGGGCGCCACGCCCGATTGGGGCCGGATCGGCGAGTGCGTTCGCGGCCCCCTGCTGACGCTCGGGGTGGCGGTGCTGCTGGATGTCCTCCGACGGCACGGCCTGGCGCCGATCTCGCCCTTTCCCATCCTGATTCTGACCGTCGTCTACTCGGCCTATGTCGGCGGGATCCTGCCCGCGCTCGTGAGCGTGACGTTCACCGTTCTCAACGCCCTCCATTTCTTTGCCCGGCCGGGTGTCCCGCTCCACTACACGGCGTCGAGCGCCGCGAGTCTCCTCGCCGTCGCCGTCTCGACCCTGCTGGCGGGGCTCGTGGTGGCCCGCCTGCACGAGCGCGTCCGGAAAGCCGAGGCGCTGGAGCTCTCCGCGGCCGAAGCGGAAGCGCTCGCCCGGCGCTTTGCCTTCCTCGAGCAGGCCGCGCTCATTCTCAGCTCGGCGCGTGAGTTCGAGGCCACCTTCCGCGATCTCGCGCGCCTGATCGTGCCCACGCTGGCCGACTGGTGCACCATCCACCTGGCCCGGGAAGATGGCCGACTTCAGTTCGTGGCGGGTGCCCACCGCGACCCCTCGCGCGACTTCGTGGTGCGGGCGCTCGCGGGCTATGGCGAGCACCAGCTGCCGTTCGGCGAGGCCGTGGCGCCGCACCGCGTGGTCGAGGTGAACGATGACCTGCTCCGCGCCACGGCCGCGGACGAGGAGGAGCTCAAGCTCTATCGCGCGCTCGCCCCCACGTCGGTGCTCCGGCTGCCGGTGCTCTCGCGCGACCAGGTGGCCGGCATGCTCACGCTGGTGATGGCCGGGCCGACGGGACGCCGGTTTCCGCCGGCCGACGTGGCGCTGACGGAAGAGCTCGCCCAGGGCGCGGCCCTGGCCGTGGAGAACGTGCGCCTGCGCCGCGAAGCCCACGAGGCGGATCGCCGGTCGCGGCTGGTGTTCGAGGCCCACCCGCAGCCGATGTGGATCTTCGACACGGAGACGCTGGCGTTCCTCGCGGTAAACGACGCGGCCGTCCACCACTACGGCTACACCCGGGAGGAATTCCTGGGGATGACCATCATGGACCTGCTGCCCCCCGACGACGCGCCGCCTCCGGCACTGGGCGAACCGGGTACGCTGCGGGGCGAGGTGGCGCTCGCGCACCAGCAGCGCCGGGACGGCACGCTGGTGGACATGGAGATCGTCTCGCACGAGCTGGAGCTCGACGGCCGGCGGGCCCGCCTGGTCCTGGCGACCGACGTCACCGACCGGGCCCGCACCCGCGCGGCGCTGCACCAGAGCGAGGAGCAGCTCCGACATGCCCAGCGGACCCAGGCGCTCGGCCGTATCGCCGGCGGCGTGGCCCACGATTTCAACAATCTCCTGACCACGATCCGCGGCTTCGGCGAGATGCTGCTGCTCGACATGGTGCCCGATGACAGGCGCCGGCAGGACGTGGAGCGGATCTGCCAGGCCGCCGATCGCGGGGCCCTCCTGACCCGCCAACTGCTGTCGTTCGGGCGCAATCAGTCGCAGGCGCCGCGGCCGGTCAACCTGAATGAAGTCGTCCGCGGGATGGAGCCGCTGATCCAGCGTCTCCTCGGCGCCGACGTGGCGCTCGACGTGCGGCTCGGCGCCGGGCTGGGTCAAGTTCGCATCGACCCGGCGCAGCTCGAGCACGTCATCGTGAACCTGATCCTCAACGCACGCGACTCGATGCCGGCGGCCGGCCGGCTCACGATCGAGACCGCCGAGCGGCGGATCAGCGAGCTGAGCCGGGGGCGTCCCGTGCGACCGGGGCGCTATGTGGTGCTCGCCGTGGGCGACTCGGGGTCAGGGCTCGATGACGAGGCCGGCGAGAACGGCGACGCCCCCGCCTTGCCGCGGGGTGCGCTGGGGCGGTCGATCGTGTTCGGCATCGTGCGGCAATGCGGCGGGGTGGTGCGGGTGGCGAGCGAGCCCGGAGAGGGCACCACCGTGAAGATCTACCTCCCCCGACTCGAAGCCGACGCTGGCGAAGACGCCGCGCCCGCCGGGGAGGCGTCACGGGGCAGCGAGACGGTGCTCGTGGCGGAAGACGAGGACGGCGTGCGCGAGCTGCTGCGAAAGATCCTGACCGAGTTCGGCTATTCGGTCCTGACCGCCAGGCATGGGCGGGACGCGCTGATGCTGGCCGGGGAAGGGGCTTCGGACATCGACCTGCTGGTCACCGACGTGGTCATGCCCGAGATGAGCGGCCGCGAACTGGCCCAGACGCTCCGCTGCCGCCGTCCCGACCTCAAGGTGCTCTATGTCTCGGGATACACCGACGACGAGGTGCTGCAGCGCGGGGTCGTCGGCCCCGAGGTGGCGTTCATGCGGAAGCCGTTCGCCGCCGAAGACCTGGCGAGACGGGTGCGGTCCCTGCTGGACGGCGCTCCGGACTGAGCCCCCGGGTCAGCGGACCCGGTCGCGGTAGCCGCGCAGCACCTGGGCGTTGGCCTCACCGTGCAGCCAAAGTGCCTGCTCTCCCTGCGTCCAGGCCAGGGCCGAGTTCTGCAGGCCGGTCTGGCCTGGCCGGATGCGCTGCTGGTCGAGCAGGATGAGCCGGCCCTGCGGGTCCTGATAGACCACCCGCACCACGGGCCGCGTCGTGTCTCCGCCCGTGACCGATCTCCCCTGCGCCAGACCCATGAACATCGGGACCATGCCTTCGATCACGTGGGTCGGTGCGCCGAGCTGGCGTGAGGCCTCGTCCAGCCCTATGCGGAGATAAATTCCGGCCCGCTGCTCCACCGTGGGCGGAGGGGGCGGGGCGGGGAGCGGGGTCGGCGCGACCGTGGCTGGCGTGGCGCGCCCGGGCGCCGCCGCGGCGCGGCGGCGCTTTTCGTTATCGAGGGCGGCCGTGGCGGCCGCCGCCTGGTTCCGGCGCCGCTCGCGGTCGAGCTCTGCGAGCGCCTCCCCGGCGCGCGCTCGCACGGTCGCGATGTCTTCCACGGCCGCCGAATCGCCGCCGTTGCCGGTGTCCGAGCTCTCCGCGACCGAGTCGACGCTCTGGAGATCGTCGCGTGGGGCGCGCTGCTTTGCCGGAGCCGCCGGCGCGGGCGCCGGGGAGGGCGCCGGCGCCGACGCCCGGGCCACTCTGACCGGCGCCGAGTCCGCCGCGGCGGTGTTCCGGAGCGGCCGCGAGGGGAGGGAGTCGGGGCGCGCCGTTTCCGCCGCGCTCACCACCGCGGTGGACTGAGGCAGAACCGAGTCCGTTTCCGACGCCGCCGGTGCGGACTTCCCCCGATAGAGATTGTTCCACACCAACCCGAGCCCCACCACCACCGCTACCATCGCGGCCTGATTCACCCGGCGGAGACGATTGATGCGGCGGTCTGCGGCGGTCTCGTTGTCCGGGAGCAGCAGCGGCGGGGGCTCGTTCCACGGCTCCGTGGCGGGCGTGACGGGCGCCGCCCGCGAGCGCGGACGCGGCTCGGGGGCGGAGGCCGGAGGCGGCACGGTAGCGGCCGCGGGGCGCGGCTGTGAGGACGACAGCTCACCCGTTTCCACCGAGGCAATCAGCCGGTCTGCCTCGGCGAGGAACTCCTTCACTTCACGCAGGCGGAGCCCACAGGCGGAGCAGCCCCCCAGGTGTGCCTGGATCTCCGCCACCTCGTTGGTCTCGAGCTCGCCGTCGAGCAGCGCGTGCAGCGTGCCTTCGTCAAGATGCGACATTCTTCCCTCGTTCCTGCGTCCGGTATGCCTCGACCAGCCGCCGGCGCGCCCGCGCCAGCGTGGTGCCGACCGCCCCCTTGGCCAGGCCCAGCGTGGCGGCGATCTCCTCGTAGTCGAAGCCCTCGGCCTTCAGCAACAGCGCCTCCCGATCGCGCTCGTTCAACATGGCCAGCGCCGCGTGCACCCGCGCCGCGGCCTCACGCCGCTCGAATTCGGCGTCGGGTGCGGCGGCCGACTGGTCGTGCTCCGCCCGCAGCAGCTCCAGTCGCCGGCCCCGCGTCGTGGCCCGGCGGCCGTCCTCACGCACCAGATTGAGCGCCACGGCGAAGAGCCACGGCCGCGGGTTGTCCGGCGGCGCGGCGACCGCCCGGGCAAAGGTCTCCTGCGCCAGGTCCTCCGCCCGATCGCGGTCGCCCGTCCGGCGGTACAGCATGCGGACGAGCGATGCGTAGTACTGCTCGAAGAGTTGGGCGAGGTCGGCCGTCATGGACCCCTGCGTGATGGACGAACGGCCCGCGGCCGCCAATTCTGGCGCCGGCGGGACATCCGGACCGTGATGCGCATCCTACCGGGGCGGTAACCGAGAGTCCAGACCCGCGGCCGTAGCAGGGCGCAAACCACTTGACTTCAGCGATTTAGCCATCTGTTAGGGGCCGCCTGACGGGATGTCCGAACCGGTGGAGATGCGTTCGCCGCCGGCGCTTGCACGTCCCATGCCCGGACGTCAGGTACCGACCGCCTGAGATACCTCACGCAACACGCTGGTCAGATCCTCCGGAAGGAACGGCTTCTGGAGAAAGCCGGTGGCGCCACCCACGCTATCGAGCAGCTTCGAGGCGACCTCCTGCTCGGTGTATCCGCTCATCAGCACCATGGGCACGTCCGGGCGCAGCCGGCGGATCTCGTGCAGCGCTTCCTGGCCGGTCATGCGGGGCATCGAGAGGTCGAGCAGCACCGCGGCGATGGCGCCCTGGTGCGCCTCGAGCCGCTCGAGCGCGGCGATGCCGTCTTCGGCGGTAATGACCTGGAACCCGAGCCGCTCGAGCATGCGGCGCACGACCTCGCGCACGCCCTCTTCATCCTCGACCACCAGCACGGTTCCCTGGCCCCGCCATTGGGTGGCGGAGACGCGGGGAGGGCCCGCATCGGCGGAATCCGGCACGGCGGGGAAGAGGATGCGGAACGTGGTGCCCTCGCCCGGAGCGCTACGGATCCGGATGTGGCCGTGGTGGCTCTCCACGATGCCCATGACCGCGGCCAGTCCCAGCCCGCGCCCGGTGAATTTGGTGGAGAAGAAGGGGTCGAAGATGCGTTGCAGCGTGCCGGTATCCATGCCGACCCCGGTGTCGCTCACCTCGAGGAACACGAGCTCGCCGTCGAGTCCCGTCCGCAACGTGATCGTGCCGGCGGCGTCCCCCAGGGCGTCGGAAGCGTTGGTGATCAGGTTCATGACGACCTGTCGCACCTGGGTCGGATCGGCGGTGACGGCAGGCAGCCCGGGCGTCAGCTCCCAGACGAGCGTGGCCTGCTTGGAGATGGCCGTGCGGAGCAGGGTCGCCATCTCGCGCACCTCATCGGAGAGGCTGAGGTGCCGGATCTCGATGGCGCCCCGGCCGGAATATGCCAGAAGCTGCTGGGTCAGCTCGCCGGCGCGCTGGGTGGCCCGGATGACCTCGTCCAGATACTCCCGGGCCGGTGCGGCCGCGTCGAGCTGCAGGCGCGCCAGGTCGGCGTTGCCCAGGACGACGTGGAGCAGGTTGTTGAAGTCGTGCGCGATGCCGCCGGCCAGCACGCCGATGCTCTCGAGCTTCTGGACGTGCCGGGCGCCGGCCTCGCTGGCCGCGGCCTCCCGGCGCGCGGCCTCCTCCCGCATGCGGAGCTCCTCGGTGAGCTGGCGCTGGGCCGAGATGTCGCGCACCAGCCAGCGGAACCCGATGGCGATGTCGCGCGAGCCGCCACGCGCCACCGAGAGCGTGATGGCGGCGTCGAACGGCTCCCCGCGTCGCGGCTGCAGCCGGACCTCGAGGCTCTTGGGCGTGGGCTCGGACTGCCAGCGGCCGAGCTCCGCGCGGATCCGCGCGCGGTCCTCGGGCGCCACCAGCGAGACGATCGCCTTTCCGGCCATGAACTGCGGCTGGACGTTGAGCAGCCGCGCCGCGGACCAGTTGGCCTCGCGCACGATCCCGGCAAGGTCCGTCAGCAGGTAGGCATCGGGAGCGTAGTGGAAGAGCTGCTGGTACCGGCGCCGCTCCTCCTGGATTTGCAGGTGGGCGGCCGCGAGCTCCTCGTTCTGCCCGCGGAGGTCCTCCTCCGCGACCCGCAGCTCCTCGAGCGACGCCAGCAGCTCCTCGAGTGGCCCCCGCCCGGTCCCCCCACCGTCCAGCAACTGTTCCACCCGCCGGCGTATGTCCGCGAGGCGGCGCGAGAACTCCTCTGCTTTCACCTCGGCCTCATTGAGCGGGCGGCGTCAGGCGCGCGTCCGGTTCTTCCCATCAGGAGAATGACCACGATCCTCAAAATATTCACGGCATAGCATCGCGGCGCCGGCCCGGAAAAGCGGTGACGTGGCCCACGTAGCGGCAGCCTAAGCCCTTGGGTATCTTCCCGTTGAGCTACATACGCCGCTCACGGAGGGCCGCATGCATACCGAGACCCTGGCCGCCCCTGCCACGACGGGCGACACCTTCCCCATCAACGGCACCGACTACATCGAATTCTGGGTCGGCAACGCCAAGCAGGCCAGCCACTACTATCGTGCCGCCTTCGGCTTCCAGTTGGTCGGCTACCGCGGGCCTGAAACGGGGGTGCGGGACCGGGCCAGCTACCTGCTGCAGCAGGACAAGATCCGTTTCGTGCTGACGACGCCGATCCGCCCCGATCTGTCGGATGAAGCGCGCGTCGTGGCCGATCACATCTACCGCCACGGCGACGGGGTGCGCGACCTGGCCCTCTGGGTGGACGATGCGCGCGACGCCTACGACAAGGCCATCGAGCGCGGGGCCGTGTCGGTCCAGGAACCCACGGTGCTCCGTGACGACGACGGCGAGATCGTCATCGCGGCCATCCGGACCTACGGCGAAACCATCCATTCGCTCGTGGAGCGGCGCGGCTATCGCGGCCTTTTCATGCCGGGTTTCCGGGCCGTGCGGCCGCACTACCAGCCAGAACCCGTGGGTCTCAAGTACGTGGACCACTGCGTGGGCAATGTCGAGCTCGGCCGAATGAACGTCTGGGTCCAGTTCTACGCCGACGTCATGGGATTTCGCAATCTGCTCACGTTCGACGACAAGGACATCTCCACCGAGTACAGCTCGCTGATGTCCAAGGTGATGGCCAACGGGAATGACCGGATCAAGTTCCCGATCAACGAGCCCGCGGCCGGGAAGAAGAAGTCGCAAATCGACGAATACCTCGAGTTCTATCAGGGCCCTGGCGTGCAGCACATGGCCCTGGCCACCGATGACATCATCGGCACCGTGACCGCGCTCCGCGACCGAGGCGTCGAGTTCCTCTCGGTGCCCACGTCCTACTACAAGGAGCTGCAGGACCGGGTGGGGACCATCGACGAGCCGGTGGACGTGCTCGCCTCGCTCGGGATCCTGGTCGACCGCGACCCGGACGGCTACCTGCTCCAGATCTTCACCCGACCCGTGGAAGACCGGCCGACGGTGTTCTACGAGATCATCCAGCGCAAGGGCGCGCGCAGCTTCGGGAAGGGCAACTTCCGGGCGCTGTTCGAAGCCATCGAGCGGGAGCAAGCGGCGAGGGGAAATCTGTGACGGAACGATGGAAGGACGGAAAGGCGGAAGGGGCGGGTCCTTTCCTTCTTCCGTCGCTCCGTCGTTTCTAAAGGAGGTTACATGCCCATCTACCACACCCTCGGCCAGGTCCCCCGCAAGCGCCACATCGCGTTCCGACGGCCCGATGGGGGATTGTACGCGGAAGAGCTGATGGGGCACGAGGGGTTTACGGGCACCTCCTCGCTGCTCTACCACACCCACCCGCCCACGACCGTGAAGAGCGTGCGCCGGCTCCGCGAGATGACGTTCGAGGCCGATCCCGACCAGACACTCCGGCACCGCCACTTCCGCACCTCGCAGGTGAAACGCGGCGGGAGCCCGACGCTCGACCGGATCCCGCTCCTGTTCAACCAGGACGTGGCGATGCTGTACGTCGAGCCCGACGAGAACGACGCCCACTTCTACCGCAACGCCCAGGCCGACGAGCTGGTCTACGTGGCCAAGGGCACGGGCACGCTCGAGTCCGTCTTCGGCGACCTGCCGTATCGCGAAGGCGACTACCTCGTGATCCATCGCGGGATCATGCACCGCTGGCGGCTCGATCTCGGCGCCGAGCCGACCAAGCTGCTGATCATGGAGAGCCGCGGCCACGTCCGGTGGCCCAAGCGGTACCGGAACGAGTTCGGGCAGCTCATCGAAGGTGCGCCGTACAGCGAGCGCGATATCCGACGGCCGGCGGTGCTCCGGGCCCACGACGAGCGCGGAGACTTCCCGATCCTGGTGAAGCAGTACGACGGGCTCAATGAGGTCATCCTCGACCACCATCCGTTCGACGTGGTGGGCTGGGACGGGTACTTCTATCCCTGGGCGTTCAATATCTACGACTTCGAGCCGATCGTCGGGCGGGTCCACCAGCCACCGCCCGTGCACCAGACCTTCCAGGGCGACGGATTCGTGGTCTGCAGCTTCTGTCCCCGGCCGTACGACTTCCATCCCGAGGCGGTCCCCGCGCCCTATAACCACAGCAACGTGGATTCGGACGAGGTGCTCTACTACGCGTCGAGCGAGTTCATGAGCCGGAAGGGGATCGAGTTCGGGAGCATTACCCACCACCCCGACGGCATTCCGCACGGGCCGCACCCCGGCCGGGCCGAGGCGAGCATCGGCGCCAAGTACACGGAGGAGCTGGCCGTCATGATGGACAGCTTCCGGCCGCTCAAGGTGGCCAAGGCGGCCATGAGCATCGAGGACCCGGAGTACCACAAGTCGTGGCTCGACGCGCAGCACGCGCAGTTCAATCCGCCGACGAGTTGAAGGAACCGGTGCGCGGGGTGTCGTACCCGAGCTCGGCCGGGTACTTCACCACAGAGGCACAGAGGGCACGGAGGCAGCTTGGGACACCGAGGGCATCAGGGAGCGGAGCCACCACCAGGTTGTTGGTGTTGTCCGGGTCCAGGATGTCCTCCTAGTATGGGAACCCTCCGTGCCCTCTGTGCCTCTGTGGTGAATCCCCATCCCATTAGGTGCCTGGACCCGGCGAGGCACGCGTGACGGCTCCGATCTGGTCCCCCGATCCCGGCCGCGTCGCGCGCGCGAACATGACCCGGTTCCTTGCCCATGTGCGCGCCTGCCGGGCCGGCGGCGCCGACGCCGTCAGCGACTTCCCCTCCTTGTATGCATGGTCGATCGCCCGGCCTGACGCATTCTGGCCCGAGGTGTGGCGGTTCTGCGGGGTAGTGGCGGATGAGCGGCCGGGGCGGGAGCCGTGGAGCGAAGTGGTGGTCGGGCTCGAGCGGATGGCGCCGCCCGATCCGGTGCTGGGGCCGCGGTGGTTCACCGGCGCTCGCCTCAACTTCGCGGAAAATCTCCTGCGGCACGATGGCGACCGCGACGCGCTCGTCTTCTGGAACGAGCGCGGCCGGCAACGGCGGGTGAGCCGGCGCGCGCTGCGGCGCGAAGTGGCCGCCGCCGCCGCCGCCTTCGCGGCGCTTGGCATCGGCCCGGGCGATCGGGTGGCCGGTTTCCTTCCCAACCTTCCGGAAACCGTGGTCGCCATGCTCGCGGCGGCGAGTCTCGGCGCGGTCTGGTCGTCCTGCTCTCCCGACTTCGGGGCCAACGGCGTGTACGATCGGTTCGGCCAGATCCGGCCCCGCGTGCTGGTCTGCGCGGACGGCTATCGCTACGCGGGGAAGGCGATCGATTCGCTCGCACGCGTCCGCGAGGTGGCCGCGCGCATTCCCTCCATCGAGCGAATCGTGGTCGTACCCTATCTCGAGCCCCGGCCCGATCTGACGGGCCTCGAGCGGGCCGTGACATGGGAGGAGCTGCTGGCGCCCCACCGCGACGCCGAGTACCCGCCCTACCTCCGCCTGCCGTTCGATCATCCGCTCTACATCATGTTCTCCTCCGGCACCACGGGACTCCCCAAGTGCATGGTGCACTCGGCCGGCGGCACGCTGCTGCAGCATCTGAAGGAGCTGATGCTGCACACCGATGTGGGGCCGGAGGACCGGTTCTTCTATTTCACCACCTGCGGCTGGATGATGTGGAACTGGCTGGTCTCGGGGCTGGCGGCGGGCGCCGCCGTGGTGTTGTTCGACGGCGCGCCGCTCGCACCGCCCGACATCCTGTGGAGGATGGCGGCGGAAGAGCGGGTCACGATCTTCGGCACGAGCGCGAAGTACCTGGCGCTGGCGGAGAAGGAGGGGCTCGCTCCCGGGCGCAGCCACGATCTTTCGAGCCTCCGGGCCGTGCTCTCCACCGGCAGCCCGCTGCCGGCGCACGGCTACGACTATGTGTACGACAAGATCAAAGGCGATCTTCATCTCGCCAGCATCAGCGGCGGGACCGACATCATCTCCTGCTTCGGGCTCGGCAACCCGATCGCCCCGGTCTGGCGTGGCGAGATCCAGACCCGTGGCCTCGGCATGGCGGTGGAGGTCTTCGACGAGCGCGGCCGCCCCTGCCGCGGTGAGGACGGGGAGCTGGTGTGCATCCGGCCCTTTCCCAGCATGCCGGTTGCGTTCTGGGACGATCCCGGCGGGGCCAGATACCGCGCCGCGTACTTCGACGTCTTCCCGGGCGTGTGGCGCCATGGCGACTGGGCGCGACTCACGGAGCACGACGGCCTGGTCATCCTCGGTCGGAGCGACGCCACACTCAACCCGGGTGGAGTCCGGATCGGCACGGCGGAGATCTA